>JBFLVN010000147.1:0-9182 GCA_040758475.1 Bdellovibrionota bacterium | reverse complement strand
GGATCGAAGGAATGGCCCAGGACCTCCGGGCTGCCATCACCACGATGGAACGGGGACTTTCGGTGGGCCTGGATCAAATCGAACGCGAAATCTGGCAGCTACGGGATGCGGCGGAGCAGCTGCGCCTCGTCGCCGTGAGCACGGTCTTTCCCCAACTTGAGCGGATCGCGAGGGACGCGGCGGATTCGGTCTCCAAGCGCGTCGGCTTCGAGGCCAGCGGTCACGAAGTACGGCTCGATTCCCACGTCCTCTCCGTCATCCAACCAGGGCTTGTCCAACTCGTGCGAAACGCGGTCGCCCACGGGATCGAATCCGGGGAAGAGCGGAAAAAAGCCGGCAAGCCCTCGGAAGGACATGTCTACCTGCGGGTGAGCCGCCGGGGCGACAAGATCGTCTTCGCCTGCCAGGACGACGGCAAGGGCCTGGACGTCGAAGCGGTCCGTCGCGCCGCCCAGAAACGAGGGCTCTTGCCCAAGGATGGCGGGCGTCTTTCCGCCGAAGAGCTTTTCCAGGTGCTTCTCCGGGGAGGGCTTACCACTTCGGGAACGGTCACCCAGGTTTCGGGACGGGGCGTAGGGCTCGACGTAGTGCGCGAGGCGGTCTCGGGCCTTGGCGGGGAAGTGGCCATCCGGACCGAAGGCGGCAAGGGCATGACCGTCGAGATTTCCGTTCCGGCGTCCCGAGCGGGGATGGAAGCCCTCGTCGTCGAGGCGGGTGGGCTGGCGGCCGTGATCCCCTTGGACAGCGTGCGCCGCACGGTCCGCCTTCAATCCTCTGAAGTCACCCGCAGCGCGGAAGGAGAAGTGATTCTCGACGAGGCCCAGGTGATCCCCTTCGTTCCCCTGGCCCGTTACCTGCGCACAGGCGCCCGGCGCGAGCAGCGAAGGCACTGGTCCGCCGTCGTGGTTGGAAGCGGCTCCGGCGTGGTCGCCGTCGGCGTCGACCGGCTTTTGGGAACCGCCAACGTTGTGATGCGGCCTCTTCCTCCCCTGACCCCCGCCGCTCCCGTCGTGGCGGGAATGTCCTTGGATGCCCAGGGTCTTCCTCAGGTTGTTTTGGACCCGGAGGCCCTCATCGCCGCCGGACGGCACAAAGAGCCCGTCCCCGAAGCGGGTTCGGAAGCTGCTTTGCGCCCCATTCTCATCGTCGACGATTCGCTCACGACCCGGATGCTCGAGCAAAGCATCCTCGAATCGGCCGGTTACCGGGTAGACCTGGCCACTTCCGGAGAAGAAGCCCTTCAGCGGGCACACCGCGAGCGGTACGGGCTTTTCCTGGTGGACGTTGAGATGCCCGGCATGGACGGGTTCGCGTTCGTCGAACGGACGCGGGCCGATCCCTCCTTGCGCGAGATCCCGGCGATTCTCGTCACTTCCCGAAGTTCCGAAGAGGATCGAAGACGAGGCAAGGAGGTGGGCGCCGCCGCCTACGTCGTAAAGAGTGAATTCAACCAGGAAGAGCTGCTGGCCGTCATCCGGCGGCTTTTGAGGAGTTCCTGAAGATGCCGGTCCGGGTTCTCGTCGTGGAAGATTCGCTTACCGTGCGCAAGCGCATTTGTGATGTGCTTCGCTCGGACCCGGAAATACTCGTCGTGGGAGAGGCCGAGGATGGCCGCCAGGGGATTGAACTCTGCCGGACGCTCCGCCCCGACGTCATCACGATGGACATGATGCTCCCGGTCATGACCGGGTTGGCCGCGACGGAATACATCATGGCCTATTTTCCAACGCCCATCCTGATCGTCTCCGCGTCCACCAACCGCGGCGAATTGTTCCGTACGTACGACGCCTTAGCGGCGGGGGCCGTCGACGTGCTCGAAAAGCCGCTCGGCGAGGAATCCGACGGCGAGTGGGAGCGCCGCCTCGTTTCGACGGTGAAACTGGTTTCCCGGATTCGCGTGATCACTCATCCCCGAGGCCGCTTGAAGAGCCGGACTGCGGTTGGTGAACGAGGGACTCTCTCCCCAAGCACTTCCGCTCTTTCCTCTTCTCCGAAGTTCCAGGTCGTGGCCATCGGTGCTTCGACGGGCGGCCCCGGCGCGGTAGTGGATGTCCTTGGGGCGCTGCCCGCTCCTTTTCCATTTCCCGTTCTGGTGGTGATTCACATCGGCGATCCCTTCGGAGCGGCCTTCGCCGACTGGCTGGACCAGCAGACCCCCCATCCCGCCCGGTTCGCCAAGGACGGGGAAGCGCTCGTCGCCCTTTCGGGCCAGGTCATCCTGGCGCCGCCGGGCCAGCACTTGATCGTGGAAGGCGGGCGTTTGCGCCTTACCCAGGGCGCCGAACGCCACTCGTGCAGGCCCTCCGTGGACGTTCTCTTCGAATCGCTGGCCCGGGAATACGGCTCCGCGTGCGTGGCGTGCCTCCTTACGGGCATGGGACGCGACGGGGCGGCGGGCCTTCTTTCGATCCGGCAAGCGGGGGGAAGTACGCTCGCCCAGGACGAAGCAACGAGCGTCGTTTATGGGATGCCGCGGGAGGCCGTTGTTTTGGGAGCCGCCCAGCGGGTTTTGCCACTTCAGGAGATCGGCTCTTTTTTAAGCCGGTTATCCAGTGAGGACGGAGTCCGTGAAACCGCTCGTTCTCATCGTTGACGACAGCCTCACGGTACGGATGGACCTGGCCGAGGCCTTCCATTCCGCGGATTTCGAAGCACTCCAGTGCTCTTCGGTGAAGGAAGCGCGGAAGGCCCTCGCCGGACAGTCTTGCGATCTCGTCGTTCTCGACATCCTCTTGCCCGATGGCGATGGGTTCGACTTTCTGCGGGAAATCCGTTCGTCCAAAAAATCGGACATCCCCGTGATGCTCCTTTCGAGCGAAGCCGAAGCCCGCGATCGCATCAAAGGGCTTAAAAAAGGGGCGGACGAATACGTCGGCAAGCCCTACGACCGGAGCTACGTTGTTTCCCGGGCCCGGCAACTTCTGCGCCACGGCGATCAAGAAGCCGGTGGCAAACGCCAGACCGTCCTGGTCATCGACGATAGCTCTACCTTCCGGAGCGAATTGCAGCAGGCCCTCGAAAAACAAGACTACGGAGTCATGACGGCCGCTTCCGGCGAAGAGGGCCTGCGAATGGCGGCCGATCTGCGCCCCTCAGCCGTCGTCGTCGACGGCGTCTTGCCGGGGATCGACGGAGCGACCGTCATTCGGCGCATCCGGCTGGACACGGCGCTACGGCAGACGCTCTGCGTGTTGCTAACGGGGTCCGAGGAACAGGGGGCGGAACTAAAGGCTCTCGAAGCCGGCGCCGACGCCTTCGTCCGCAAGGAAGAGGACATCCCGGTGGTTTTCGCCCGGCTTGCGGCGGCCCTCCGCAAAGCGCCGGAATCGACGAGCCAGTCGGCGGTCAGCCTCCTGGGCCCCAAGAAAATCCTGGCCGTCGACGACAGCCTGACGTACTTGCACGAACTTACCGACGCCCTCCGCGGCGAGGGTTACGACGTCGCGATGGCGAAGTCGGGGGAAGAAGCGCTCGAACTCCTGGCCGTGCAGGCCGTCGATTGCATCCTGCTCGACCTCCTGATGCCGGGCCTGAGCGGCCAGGAGACCTGCCGGCGCATCAAGGCCGCTCCCTTTTTGCGCGACATCCCCGTGATCATGCTGACCGCCATGGAAGACCGCAACACGATGATCGAAGGGCTCATCGCCGGGGCCGACGATTACATTTCGAAATCGAGCGACCTCGAGATTCTGCGCGCCCGGGTCCGCGCCCAGCTTCGAAGGCGCCAGTTCGAGGGGGAAAACCGGCGGATTCGGGAGCAGCTCCTTCGCGTGGAATTGGAAGCGGCGGAAGCCCGGGCGGCGAGGGAACTGGCGGAGACCCGGGCCGCCTTGATCGCGGAACTCGAAAGGAAGAACCGGGAACTCGAGACGTTCAGCTATTCCGTCTCCCACGACTTGCGCGCCCCCTTGCGGAGCATCGATGGGTTCAGCCAGGCGCTGGTGGAGGACTACGGAAAGGCGCTCGATGAGAAAGCTTCCGATTACCTGCGCCGCATCCGGGGAGCCGCCCAGCGCATGGGCGAACTGATCGACGATCTCCTTCAACTCTCCCGGATCGGCCGGATGGACTTGAACCGGGAATCCGTGGACCTCTCCGCGATGGTGACCGCCATCGTGAAAGCCCTGCAAGAGCGGGCACCTGAAAGGCAGGTGGAATTCCGGACTCAGGGGGGCCTTGTCGTGGAAGCCGACCCCCGCCTTTTGAAGATCGCCCTGGAGAATCTCCTTGGGAACGCCTGGAAGTTCACGGGAAAAACGCCCCGAGCGATGATCGAAGTTGGAACCGAAGCGAACGGGCGGGAGTCCGTCTATTACGTAAAGGACAACGGCGCGGGGTTCGACATGGAGTACGCCGCGAAACTGTTCGCTCCTTTCCAGAGGCTTCACAAGGATACGGAATTCCCCGGCACGGGGATCGGCCTGGCGACGGTCTACCGGATCGTCGACCGGCACGGGGGGCGGATTTGGGTGGAAGCATCTCCCGGAGCGGGGGCGACGTTCCGGTGGACGATTCCTTTATCGAAAGGAGGAGAGGCCTATGAGCGAACACAACCCCATCATTCTGCTGGTTGAGGACAACGACGACGACGTGCAACTCACGCTGCGGGCTTTCGAGAAGAGCAAGGTGGCGAACCGGATCATCGTGGTCCGGGACGGCCAGGAGGCCCTCGATTACCTCTACGCCCGCGGCCCTCACGCCCGCCGGCCCGATTCCGAAATGCCCCAGGTCGTCCTGCTCGACCTCAAGCTTCCCAAAGTCGACGGACTCGAAGTGCTGCGGCACATGCGCGGCCAGGAAGCGACCCGGAGGCTTCCGGTCGTCGTGCTCACTTCGAGCAAGGAAGAGCGCGACATCATCGCGAGTTACAACTTGGGGGCCAACAGCTACGTCCGAAAGCCAGTTGATTTCGGGCAATTCGTGGAAGCCGCGGCGCAACTAGGGCTCTATTGGCTGGTCCTGAACGAGGCGCCGCCGCTTCCGTAAGGCGTTGGAGAGTGCCAGCGATGGACAAGACCCTCCGCGTGCTTCTGGTTGAAGACCGGGACGACGACGCCGAATTGTTGCAGCGGGAGTTCCGGAAGGCGGACTATAAAACGATCTGCAAGCGCGTAGAGAATGCCGAAGACATGAGGGCCGCTCTTCAGCAGGAATCCTGGGACATCATCGTTTCGGATTACGCCCTCCCCGGATTCGGGGCGATGCCGGCCCTGGAAGTCGCGCAAAGCTTCGACCGGGATATCCCTTTCATCATCGTTTCCGGTACGATCGACGAGGAAATGGCCGTCGCGGCCCTCAAGGCGGGCGCGAGCGATTTCGTTTCCAAGGCCCGTCTCGCCCGGTTTCTTCCGGCGGTGGAGAGGGAGCTAAGGGAAGTGGCCGTCCGCAGGGAGCGCCACACGGCGGAAGCGGCGTTCCGGGAGAGCGAACGGAAATACCGTCAGATCGTCGAGACCGCCCGGGAAGGCATCTGGGTGGTCGATGGCCAGACGAAAACGGTTTTCGTCAACCGGCAGATGGCCGACATGCTGGGAGCGGCCTCCGACGAGATTCTTTGGACTCCCTTCGGGGATTATTTCGACGAAGCCTGGCGTAGCGCAGCCCTGGAAGCCCTCAAGCCTCCGCGAGAGAGCGCATTGCACCAGTACGAATTCCGCGTCCGCCGGCGGGATGGGGAGGAATTCTGGGGGGCCTTTTCCATCAGTCCGAGGCTGGATGAAGACGGGCGGTGCGCCGGCGCCCTCGCCATGGTCACGGACGTTACCGAGAGAAGGCGCCTCCAGGAACAGGTCATGATCGCCGACCGCATGGCGTCGGTCGGCCTACTAGCCGCGGGAGTGGCGCATGAGATCAACAATCCCCTGGCCGTGATCCTGGGATACCTCGAACTGGCCTTGCGCGATCTGGATGGTTTTTTAAAGGAGAGGGGAACGGGGACCACGGAACTCTCTCGCGTTCATGGGCGCCTGCGGGACATCCAGGAAGCGGCGCTCCGCGTCCAGAACATCGTCCGGGACTTGCGCGTCTTCTCGCGGGGGGATGAGGAAAAACGGGAACCGGTGAACGTCCATCAGGTTCTGGACTCTTCGGCCCGGATGGCCCGGAACGAAATCCGCCACCGGGCGGTCCTTACCCGGCGCTACGAAGACGTGCCCCCCGTTCTGGCCAACGAATCGCGGCTCGGCCAGGTGTTCTTGAACCTCATCGTCAACGCCGCCCAATCGATCCCCGAGGGGAACGCCTCCGGCAATGAAATCCAGTTGATCACGGAAACTTCACGGGACGGCAAGGTGATCGTAAAAGTGCAGGACACGGGCTGCGGGATGTCTTCGGAAACCGTGCGTCAGCTCTTTACGCCGTTTTTCACGACCAAGCCGGTCGGCGTCGGAACGGGGCTGGGGCTCTCCATCTGCCATCGGATCATCACTTCTTTGGGCGGGGAAATTCGCGTCATCAGCGCGGAGGGGAAGGGGAGCACTTTCGAGATCGTCCTGCCCGCCGCGCCGCCGGAGGCCGTGCGTTCCGAACCCAAGGCCGCTCTGGCGCTTGAGCCCTCTTCCCGCGGCCGCATCCTGGTCGTGGACGACGAAGAGATGATCGTGAACTTGCTCAAGGATTTCTTTTCGGACGAACACGAGGTTTCCGCGGAAACGGAAGCAGCTACCGCCCTCTCCCGGTTCCAGGCTGGCGAGCGCTTCGATCTCATTTTGTGCGACCTCATGATGCCGCACGTAACCGGGATGGATCTTTTCGTGAAACTCGAGGAGATCGCCCCCGACCAGGCCGCGCGCATGGTTTTCCTGACGGGAGGAACGTTCACGCCGCGCGCCCGGGCCTTTCTGGACCAGACCTGCAATTCCTGGGTGGAGAAGCCTTTTCAAATCGACGCCCTGCGGGCGGTGATCAACGAGCGGCTCAAGGGGCTGAAAGAGCCCTAGCGCCGCGCAAAACACGGGGTGCGATCCAGCCGGCGGAAAAACTGGCGCGCCCGGCAAGAGTCGAACTTGCAACCTTCTGATCCGTAGTCAGATGCTCTATCCAGTTGAGCTACGGGCGCGTGGGTGAGCGGCGAAATCCGCCCGAAAGGCCAATCTATCTAGCCACTTAGGCCCTCTAAGACAAGCCGCACGAATGGTAGGAATCCAAGAAGCCTTTGCGGCCGTACAACCCCGGGTGCACCGGGCCAGCCGGGGGCCCGTGAAACGGCCGTCTCAAACGAACCCGCGCATCCGGTCCCGGTCGATGAGGTCCGCGCAATCCATCCCGGACTGGCAGGCGAGTTCGGTCCCGACGCCGCGCCCCCCGGCGCAGTCGCCCGCCAGGTAGAGCCCCCGCACCGGCGTCCGGTGCCCCGGCCGCTGCCGGCCCACCTGGTCCGGGGTCTGGGCGGTCGTCACCGCCGCCCCCGAACTCTTGCCGATCCACCCGGCGATGGCCCGGACGGAGAAGGTATCCTCGAAGAGGATGTTTTCCTTCAAACCCGGGATCATTTCGTAGAGGGCCGTGCGCAGGGAATCGAGCCACGCCTTCTCGCCGTCCTGGAGCTTCACGTCCGCCGTCGGGGCGACGGCGCAGGCGGTGAGGATCTGGTGATCGGGGGGCGCCAGTTCCGGATCGAAATTGCTCGGGATGGGGCAGTAGATCGGCGTGAATTTGGGAAGGACGCCCGAATCCATCTGCTGGAAGGTTTCGAGGAGCTTCGTGCGGTTGATCTCGCGGCGGCCGATGGTGAGCGGATAGCCCCCGCAGACGCACCCCACGTCGGTCACCTTCTTGCGGAGCCCGATCTTGGCCTGTACGGCGATGTAGCTCCCCTTGATGGAATCCACCCGTTCGGCGTAGGCGTCGGTGAGGTGTTCCCGGCCCACCATGCGGAACAGGGTGTCCTTCATGGAAGAGGTGGAAACCACGGTGGGCGCGTGGAATTCTGTGCCGTCCTTGAGCCGGACGCCCCGCGCCCGGCCGTCTTCGACCAGGATTTTTTCCACCGGGGCGCGGGTCAGCACCCGCGCGCCGTGCAGCTCGGCCCCTTTGAGAAACGCCTTGGGGATGGCCACGGCGCCCCCCTGCGGGTAGCCCAAGTTGTTATCCCGGAAGAAGTGTTGGAGGTTCCAGATGGACTCCCCGGCGGAGGCCTGCCACGTGGGCAGGATGAAGTAGAGGCCCAGCAGGAACCCCACCGCGCCGTGGACGAAAGTATCTTTCGTATAACGGTCCATGAACTCATCGATGGTCCGGTGGTCCCACTTCTCGATCTCCTGGGGCGGCATGGTGAGGATGTCGTAGAACATCCTGGCCATGACGGGGATGGAAGAGAGCGGAAGCCCCGACTGGTAGAAAGCCGTGAGTAGCACCCAGGGGATCTCCCAGGACTTCGAAGGGGACTCAACGTCCATGTTGAATCCGCGCATCCAGACCATTTTCTTCGCATGGCGGAACCGGAGCGGTGTCCCCATGCCGAGCCGCCGGGTGCATTCCCCAAAAGGGCCCTTGTTCCCGCGGATGAACATGTGGGTGCCCATGTCCACGTGGAAACCCTCTTTTTCGTAGTAAGAGCAAGAACCCCCCACCCGGGGATTCTTTTCCAGAACGAGCGTCCGGAAACCGTGGGAGGCCAGGATGGCGCCGCAGGCCGAGCCCCCCATGCCCGTTCCGATCACGATGGCGTCGTGAGAAGTTTTTTTGTGCCCGTTCTTCCGCCGTTTAACCGCTCTTGTTGCTGCCATGTTTTTTCCCCGAAAAATGACGCCGACGTCAGCGACGTACATGATGGGGATTTCCCGCAAGACCGCGATATGAGGAAACGCATAAAAGCGCTTTTTACCGCGGGTGATTGGCCCTCTTCACGCCGACGCCATGCTGGCGAGCAGCGCCGTCGCGGCGGAGAAGGACTTGGGGTCCGTCGCGACGTTCAGGCACGCGGGCCGGTCCGAAGAGAGCGCCCGGTCAATGGCCCGGGGGAGTTCCTCGGCCGAAGTGACGGCTTCGCCGTAGCCGCCGAGCGCCCGGGCCACTTCGTGGTAGGAGCGCTCGCCCAGTTCCGTGGCCAGCAAGTGATCGTATCCGAACTGAATCCCCTGGCCGTGCTTGCACATCCCCCATCCGCCGTTGTTGGCAACGAAGCAGACGAAAGGGGCCTTGTGCCGGACGGCGGTGTCGAACTCCATGGCGTTGAATCCGAA
>JBFLVN010000146.1:0-9220 GCA_040758475.1 Bdellovibrionota bacterium | reverse complement strand
ACCCTGCAATCTTTAAATGAAATGGGGCGCGTTTTTCCGCGCCCCTTCTATATTGGCTGTAGTGGAAGTCACCCCGCCGGTACGAGCTTGGTCCCGGATTTCAAATCCTGAATGGCCCGGCCGTCCCGGTCGCGGCGGCAGGTGAGGTAGCCCCAGCAAATTCCGAAAGTGAGGGCGTACTCCCACGCCCACCGGCGCGCGGCCTGGGCGAGGGTCGGCTTGGGGGCGTTTCCTTCCCCAAGAACCTGGAGCCCCATGAGGCTCTCGCCGTAGGTTTTGCCCATGAGGGCCATGCAGCCGATCTGGTAACAAGCGTCGATCACGCCGCGAAGGGCGATGGCGATGAAGAAAGTGACGATCCAGCCCGGCCCGCCCGCTTCCCTGGAAACCGGGGCGCCCGTGGCCAGGTGGGCGCTGAGTAAGAAAATCACCGCGAGAGAGAACGTGAGCGCGTTGTCCACGCCAAAAGCAATGAGCTTTCGGCCAAGCGCCTTTCCTTTGAGCGTGGGTTTTCCGCGCTTTAGACGCATGGAATGGCGCGTGCTCGCGTCCCCCACGATTTCGGCCGTGGGGTAATCGGCCGTCCCGGTAGCTTCTTCCTCCCGGAAATCGGGGAAGGAAATCTGCGTCGCGGGGATGAGAGGCGCACCCGGCTGTGCCGCCGCCACCGGCGCCGGAGGGAACGCTTCGGCGGCTAGTTCTTGAGAGACAGAGTAGATGTCCGGGGACTCGCCCGCTTTTTCCTCCCCGGTCGTCACCCACCCCGTCGTGGCGAAGCGGTCGAGGGACGGAGCGGATTTTTCCTCCGGCAGGGGCCGGCCGCGGATGAGCGTTTTCTCGGCTTTTGAAATTTTCGGCGGCGCGGCGAGCCCGCCCACCACCAGGTCAGGACGGAATTCGGAATAGGACCAATCGGAAATTTCGTCCACCGGAGGCGTGCTCGCCCGCGCTACGGGAGCGATGGGAACGGGCTTGGCGGCGGCGGGGCGCAGGGGTTCGGGCGAAATTTTTTCTTCCCGGGCGGCCAGGGGATTTTCCTCCAGGCCCCTCTTTTTCTTGGCTTTCGCTTTTTCGGGCGGCGCCGCGGGCGGCACGTTGAAGATGCCGGTGGTGGCGTCTTCGATCTCGCTTTCCGTCACGGAAGCAAAAGAGACGGGGCGCCGCTCGCCAGACAAGCTGATCGAAAGATCGGCGAGGCTCTCTTCGATGGAGGGTTCGGCCATCTGGGCGCGCAGGAGCGCCGTCGAGGGAAGTTGTTCTTTCTTGGGAGGAGCGGGCGGCTCCGGCAGAAATTCCTGCACCGATTCGGGCATGGGGATGGGTATGCCCGTGATTTCGGCGAAGGCGCCAGATTCTTGCACTTCTTCCCGCGCTACGTTGGTAATCGCGGAAGGTTCCTCTGCGGGAAGCGAAGCCGTGGGCACTTGGACGATGGTCCGGATGGTAGTCTCTCCCATCGCCGCTTGAGGTAACGGAATTTCTTCCGCCACCGGAGCGGGTACTTCAACCACCGGCTTGGGTTCTTCGATCGCCGCGGCCGCGGGAATTTCCGTGGACGCTTGTCTTGGGAAGAGTTCGGGCTCGATGTACTTCCGTGGCGGCGCCGCTTTCTTGGATTTCCGCGCGCGTTTGGGCGCCGGGGTTTCCACGGGGGGTTGAGCGGCGGACTCTTCCATGGCCGCTGCCGCGAGCGGCGCGGGTTCGTCAGTTGGTGCCGCTTCCACGGCGATTTGACCGGCGGACTCCTCTGTTACTGCCATCACCGGCGGCTCGCTCACTGACGGTGCTTCCACTGAAGGAGCGGTTTCGGAAACCGGCGGGGTGCTCTCCATCGCGGTTTCCGTGATTTGCGGAGCGCTCGCGGGCTCTGCCTCCACCGCTACTTCCACGGAAAGCGCGGCCTCGGAGACCGGCTCGACGGAGGGCGGTGTTTCCGCGCTGACCGGCGGACTCTCCACGGATTCGACCGCCGGATCATCGGAGGAGGCGAGCATGGCCCTCTCCAGTTTTTCCTGAAGAGTCTTCTCGCATTTGGGGCAGTGGGATTTGGGATCGAGGAGTAGGAAACCGCAGTCAGGGCAACGCACGGGCAAGCTCCATGTTCAAGTGGAACTTTACCCTCACCTATATAACTATTGATTTTAACTGGATTTTTCGGAAGTTGTAAAGGGGCGGACTTATTGAAGGTCCCCCCACACCCCCTGAACGAGGGCGATGGCGGCGGCCGGGGCCGTGGCGGCCCGAAGGATTCGGGGTCCGAGCGAGCAGCATTCAAAGCCCCCGGCCACGAGGGCGTCTACTTCTTTTTCGGAAAATCCCCCTTCGGGCCCCGTGACGAGGGTGACTTTCGGAGCGGGCCGCCCTTCGCGAAGCAATTTGTATAAGGAAGCCCCCCTCCCCCGCGCCCCCGACTCTTCCCACAAGATGAATTTCCGGTCGGCCCCCAGGCCCGTTTTGGCCAGCTCTTCTAAGGAGATGGGCCCTTCGAGGACGGGCGGCGATTTTCTCCCCGCCACTTCGGCGGCGCCGGCGGCGATTTTTTCGAGGCGGTCGAGGCGCGCTTTGACCGGCGGACTCCGGCCGCACGAAAAAAGACAGATGCGCGCGGCCCCCAGTTCCGTCGCCCCCGCCACGGCCGTCTCCAGGGTTTCCGCTTTGGTGAGGCCGAGGGCCAGGGAAATTTCGACGGGCCCCGTCCCCACGAGGGTCACGGGCTTTTGGACGAGGGCCCTTCCCCGCGTGGCCGGATCGAGGACGCACTCGAAGGCTTTCCCCGTTTCGGGGTCTGAGAGGATGAAGGTTTCCGAAGCAGAAACCCGTGCGGCCTTGAGGTGGCGCTGGAGGGCGGGCGAGAGGAGGGCGCTAGTGCCTTCGAAGTTCGAGCGCTCGTCGAGCAGGAACCGGTGCATGGCTTCCTTATAGTTTCTCCCCAAATTTTCTGGAAATCTCCGTCTTAATCCGGGGCGTTTTCTCATTAAATTCTCAAATTGAGAATTAATTTTGGTATCAAAATGAGAAAACCCATCGCCTTACATTAATTTAAGATTAAAAATCCCTGTAATTTCATGTACTTATGCTAATTCGTGATCTTGGCACGCCTCTTGGAATATGCCGTGGTGATTCAATGACTCCGTGGTGAGCGTGGAGGGCAGAGGAAAATGGCACGCAGCTCGAAACTCTTCCGAAGGACTCTTGGCGCGGCCGTGATCGTCACGGCGGTGGCCGGGGTTGCCATCCACGCCGGTGCCCGGGCCAAGGCCCCCCTCGCCCTCGATGGCGAGTGGAGCGCCCGGCTCTACGAAGACGGCGGAGACGGCCTGGTGGAAGAAACCCGCCGCTTCGACGTCCAGTTCTCGGAAGGATCGTTCGTCGCCCAAGGGGACGACGGGATCGTGGGCCAAGGGCGCTTTGAACTTGCCCGCGGCGGCGTGCTCCGGCTTTCGGCAGAAACAGGGGAAGACGTCTACAGCGTCCTGCCCCTGAGCAACGAGGTAATTTCAGTTTATCGCGAGGGGAGCCAGAAGGCGATCTATCTGGTAAGGAAATAAAAAAATAACGTGGGACAGAAGGAAAGTATCTCCTCGCGATAAAATTTTGGGAGCCGGTCCCGGTCAAAATGAGGGCCGGGGCCGGCTCTCCGACTCTGGAAGAAAACCGGTGTTCCACGTGGAACATCGGGGTGGGCGAGAAAAGTCAGAAGTGCAAGGTGAGGGTTAGGGCAATGTCGATCTTCTTCGTGATCTCAGCAATGGCGTCGAATCGGTGGGCGGTCAGACGGAGCCGGTACTTTATCGTCTGACTTGCATAACAAAGCCGCCGGTGGGGGCCCTTCCTTAGCGGGGGTGGTCCAGGCCGGTTGAGCCAGAGGTAAAAGGGCCCTTGTTCCACGTGGAACAGGGGCCTTGGCTTTTATGGGGGCTGTTGTCTTGGGGGGCCGTTGGGGATATGACGCCCCGGACGAAAGGCTTTTTATTGTGCTTTCGAAGCGCATCATTCCTTGTCTCGACGTGAAGGCCGGCCGGGTCGTAAAAGGGGTCCAGTTCCTGGGCCTTCGGGATGCGGGCGACCCGGTGGAAGCTGCCAAGGCCTACGACGCCCAGGGGGCCGACGAACTCTGCTTCCTCGACATCACGGCCTCCCACGAAGAGCGGGCCATCCTTCTCGACCTCGTGCGCCGTACGGCCGAATCCATTTTCCTTCCCTTCACCGTGGGGGGCGGAGTCCGGACGGTCGAGGACGTACGGACCCTTCTGCTCGCGGGGGCCGATAAAGTTTCCATCAACACGGCGGCCATCGAAACGCCGGAAGTCGTGCGGCAAGCCTCCGAAGCGTTCGGCTCCCAAGCGATCGTCGTCGCCATCGACGCGCGCCGCCGGAAGGGAGACGATCCTTCCGCTGGGTGGGAGGTCTACACCCATGGCGGAAGAAAGCCGCGCGGACTCGATGCGGTCGAGTGGGCGAGGCGCGTGGAAAAACTAGGCGCGGGAGAAATCCTCCTCACCAGCATGGACCGGGATGGGACGGAGTTTGGCTACGACATCGAACTCACGGCCGCCGTGAGCCGGGCCGTCAAAATCCCCGTGATCGCTTCCGGCGGGGTAGGGACCCTCGAACACCTGCGCGAGGGCCTTACCCGCGGCGGGGCGGACGCGGCCTTGGCGGCCAGCATCTTTCATTTCGGTAAATATACGGTATCCGAGGCCAAGGACTTCCTCCGCTCGAAGGGCGTTCCCGTCCGGGCGCCGTTCGTTCCAAGCGGGGCGGCTGCTCCTCCTTCCTAAGAGTTGCGCCAGGCGCGAAGGGATAGCAGAGTGAAGGGCCCCGGCAGGGGCTTTGTTTTTGAAATGAAAACTCCGGTGAAAAAAGAAGCCTTCGCCGTAAGCCGCGTCGCGGCCGGGGAATTTTTGCCCGAAGTGAAGTTCGATCGGGGCGGCCTCGTTCCGGCCATCGCCCAGGACTATTCCTCCCGGGACGTTCTCATGTTCGCCTTCATGGACCGCGAGGCCCTCGAAAAAACCCTGGAGACGGGTTTTGCCCACTACTACTCCCGCTCGCGGAAAAAACTCTGGAAGAAGGGGGAGGAGAGCGGCCACCTCCAGCCTCTCCGGTCGATCCGCTACGATTGCGACGCCGACGCCATCCTCCTCGAAGTTGAGCAGGTGGGGGTCGCCTGCCACACGGGGAAGTGGAGCTGCTTTTTCCGGGAGGTGGACCGGGGCGCGCCAGCCGTGATGCCTTCGGGCCCTCGGGTGCTCGATGAACTCTTGAAAGTTTTGGAAGGGCGCAAAAAGGCCGACCCCAAGGAATCCTACGTCGCGAGCCTCTACGCGGGGGGACTTCCCAAAATCCTCGCCAAAGTCCGGGAGGAAGCGGGGGAGTTCGAAGAGGCGGCGCAGAAAAAGGAAGACCTGGAAGTCGTCAAGGAATTCTCCGACCTCCTCTTTCATTCGCTCGTCCTGCTCGCGCACAAGGACATTCCCATGACGGCCGTCTATGGCGAGCTGGCCCGGCGTTTCGGGACGAGCGGGCACGAAGAAAAGCGGCAGCGGAAGGCCCCCGCCACTCGGGGGAAATCCACTCCCCGTGCCAAAGCCCGGAAGAGAAAAGGTTGACAAGTCCTCCCCCGCGCCGGTAACTAGCGGCGCATTCCACGAACAGAGGAAAGCCATGGGCGCCCTTCACACGAAATTAAACGACGACCTCAAGACCGCCATGAAGGCCGGGAGAAAAGACGAAGTTGGCACCCTTCGCATGGCCATTTCCGACTGCAAGTACAAACGGATCGAGAAAAACGTCGAAGACCTCTCGGACCAGGACGTGATCGAAGTCCTCTCGGCCATGAAGAAGAAGCGGGCCGAGGCGGCCGAGGCCTACGAGAAGGCCGCCCGGGCCGATCTGGCGGCCAAGGAGCGGGATGAGATGGCCGTGATCGAGCGGTACCTCCCCGCCCAGCTCTCGGAAGCGGAAATAACGGCCCTCATCGAGAAGGCTATCCAGAGCACCGGGGCGTCTTCCCCCAAGGACATGGGCAAAGTGATGGGCGCCCTCATGCCCCATACCAAAGGCAGGGCCGACGGCGGCCTCGTGAGTTCCTTGGTGAAGAAAAAACTCGGCGGTTAATCCCCAAGGGACTCGCAGTTTTATTCACAAAGTTATCCACAGCCGTTCTCCCTGGCGCAACGGCCAATTCCCCGCCTGGATGTAACTAGCTGAATTCATTTTTCTTTTTAAAATTGAGCGCCGTTCATTAAAAGCGCCCACGGCCAATTCGCCTGTGAACAGTTTGCGTAGAGAAAACCGGGGGATTTTGGCGGAAGAAACCTCAGCCTCCGGTGATTCAGCCGGTATACTCGGGGCGGGAGATGGGTTGTGGGCGCACGAGTTCCGCAAAACGTCATCGACGAAATCCTCCTCCGGACGAGCATCGTCCAGTTTCTCTCCGAGCGCATGCAGCTCAAGAAAGCGGGCAAGGAGTACAAGGGGCTCTGCCCGTTCCACCAGGAAAAAACGCCTTCGTTCACGGTGAGCGAAGAGAAGAACTTCTACCATTGCTTCGGCTGCGGGGCCCACGGGACGGCCCTCACGTTCCTCCTCGAACAGGAGAAAATGACGTTTCCCGAGGCGATCCGGTACCTGGCCGAGCGGGCGGGAATCGTTCTCGAATGGAAGGGCTCGCAGGAAGACGCCCCGCGCCAGGACGATCCGCTCTATTCCCTTCTCGAACGGGCCTGCGAGTTTTTCTCCCGGCTTCTGGCCGACGATCCCGCCGCCGAGGGGGCCAGGGAGTACGCAACGAGGCGCGGTCTTTCGGGCGAAGTGGAAAAGGAATTCGGGATCGGCTGGGCCCCTTCGGGCTGGCAGCGCCTTGCCGCGAAACTCCGCTCGGCGGGGATCAATCCCCGGGAGGCCATGGACGCCGGGCTTCTCGTAAAGCGCGAAGAGAGCGGCTCCTTCGAGTGGGAGAACCTGCGGGACAAGTTCGTCGACCGCCTCATGTTCCCCATCCACGACGCCCGGGGGCGGGTCGTGGGCTTTGGCGGCCGGGCTCTTCGGGAAGACCAGCAGCCCAAGTATTTGAACTCTCCCACGACGGCCCTCTTCCACAAGGGAAAGCTTCTCTACAACCTCCACCGCGCCCGGCGCGCCATCCAGGACGAGGGCGCCGCCATCGTGGTGGAGGGTTACATGGACCTGATCGCCCTCTGGCGGGCGGGAATTAGGAACACCGTGGCCACGCTCGGAACGGCCCTGACGAGCGACCACGTGCGCCTTCTTCGCCGCTACGTGGGGGAGGGGGGGAAGCTCCTCCTTCTCTTCGATTCGGATGCGGCCGGGCGGGCGGCGGCCTTCAAGAGCCTCGAAGTCGTTTTGCCGGAGGGGCTCCATCCCTTCGGCGTCACGCTGAGCGGCGGCAAGGACCCGGACGAAGTGCTGGCCCGCGAGGGAGCGGAGGCCTTGCAGCGGCAGATCGGAACGCCGGTTTCCCTGCTCGATACGTTCCTCGACGAAGTGGTCGAGGAGACGAGGGGCCAGGACCCTTCCGTCAAACGGCAAGCCATCGCGCGCGTCGCTCCCGTGCTGCTCCGGATCCGGAACGCCGCGGACCAGGACCGGGCCATCCGGCGCCTCTATCCCGGCCTTAATTTTTCGGAGGAGACTTTCCGCGCGGAACTCGCGCGGCACGGCCGCCCCCGGCGGGAGGAAAGAGGAGGGGGCCCCGCCGTTTCCGCCGCGCCGAAAGTCATCACCCTCCCGCCCGCCGAGCGGGCGGTCGTCGCCCTTTTCCTCCAGCTTCCCGAAGCGCGCCGGCTCCTTCCCGGCGACGTGGCGGCGCTCTTTACGAACGCGGCCCTCCGGAAAATCCACGAAACGGCCGGCGCTCTCTTCACCGAAACGGCGGGTACGTTTTCGCCGGCGGTGCTTCTCGCGCGTCTTTCGGAACAACAGGAAGAGGGGCTCACGGCGCTCGCCGCCGAACTCCTCGAAGACCCTTTCGGGCGCCCGGAGGAAGAGGACATCGCCAAGGCCGTGGGCGATGCCCTTTCCGAGCTAAAGCGCCGGGACCTCCGCCGCCGCCGGGAGGACCTGCAAGCCCGTCTCTCCTCGGCCCAAAGTCAAGGCGGGGATTCGGTAAGCGGCGAGATTCTCCGGGAGTTGTTGGACCTGGAAAGGCAGCTTCGGCAATAATTCGATCGGACCCGCATGGCACAAGGCCCTCCGGGCCGCGAGGACACGGACGGTGGCGAACGCGAAACACGCGGCGCAAAAGAAGCCAGCCCCGCGCAAGGCGCCCGGTGGCGCGCGGAGCCCGGCCAAGGCTAGCGATTCCGGCGAGCGGAAGGCCCCCGGCTACCTCCAATCGCTCCTCTCCGCCGGAAAAGCCAAGGGCTACCTCACCTACGACGAGATCAACGACAAGATTCCCCCCGGTTCCCTCTCCACCGACGATCTGGACGATTTGATGCACGCCCTCTCGGCGGACGGCATCGAGGTGATCGATTCGGACGCCAAGGCGCCGCTTCCCGCTCCGGCGCCGGTCATTCTCGACGACGGCGAGGATGGGGAGACCCTTCCCGAACGCGCCGCGGCCGAGGAAGAAACTTCCGAACAAGCGGAAAAGAAACCGGCGGAGGAGGCCGAGGTCGATCCAGTGCGCCTCTACCTGCGGGAGATGGGGACCGTGAGCCTCCTCACCCGCGAGCAGGAGGTCGAAATCGCGCAGCGCATGGAGAAGGGGGAAGAGCGGATGCGGAGCGCCCTTTTCTCGTGCCCCTACGCGAGGAAAGAACTCCTCCTGCTCGGCGAGAAAATCCGCGACCGCAAGCTCCAGGTGCGGGAGATTCTCGAAGACCTGGGGCTTCCTACCGGGGAGGAGGAAACCCAGGTCCAGGAAGAAACCCTGCGCGAAGCGGCCCTCCAGGTTTTCAGGAAACTCGAATCGGGTTTCGAGGAGCGCGCCTCTCTCGAAGCAAAGCTCCGGAAGCAGGGCCTATCGGCCTCCCATCGCCGCAAGCTCGAAGGGGAACTGGCGGCCAATACCCGCAAGCTCGCCGCCCTTTTCGCCAAGCTGCGCCTCAGCCACCGGGAGCTCGACCGCGTGGTGCGGGAAATCAAGGCGGCCCACGGCCGCATCCGGCGGGCCGAAGGGGCCCTTCGGAATTTCGCCCGGGAGATCGGGGCGGAAGACGCGGAACTAAAGCGCCTTTTCTCCACTTCCAAG
>JBFLVN010000145.1:0-9245 GCA_040758475.1 Bdellovibrionota bacterium | reverse complement strand
GGTCTCCGCTTTCGCCGGCCAGGAGGGAATCCACTCGGCCGAGCACCACCACTACAACGAACGGGCCGTGGGCGAGAAAATGGCGGCCCGGGCCGAGCGGGTGGGCGGGTTTCTCCTGGGATTTTCGCGCTTCGGACCGGCCAAGATGCGCCTGGCGATCACGGTCGCTCTCGAACACATGACGGCCATTATGGCCGACGAGCTTTTCAGCAACGCGGCCGTGCAGCGGGACATGGACCCCGAGCATCGGAAGCTCTGGCTCTGGCACGCGGCCGAAGAGACCGAACACAAGGCAGTAGCCTTCGACGTCTATCAGATGGTGAAGGGTGGGGCCTTGCGGCGTTCGGTGGCTCTCGTGGTGTCGACGTTCTTCCTGTTCCTGGCCACGGGCGTTTTGACGGCCGTGTTTCTCTGGCGGGATGGAGAGTTTTTCAAATTCCGCAATTTGAAATCGATCGGAAAATTTTTCTTCAAGTACAAGTTCCTGGTGAACATCGTTCCGGCGTGGTTCAGTTTCTTCCGGCCGGGCTTCCATCCCTGGCAGCACGACAATTCGGCACAGCTTTTCGCCTGGAAACAGCAGTACGCGGTGGCGTAATACGCCTCCAATCCCCCTAAGCGGGCTCCTCATGGGGCCCGCTTTTTTTGTACCTTACTGGATTTCGAGCCCATCCATCAGCTTGCGGCTGATGACGAGGCGCTGGATCTGACCCGTGCCCTCGAAAATGTCGAAGATGGGCACGTCGCGAAAGGCTTTTTCGAGAAATCTTTTGCGTTCGGTCGAGTGATTGCCCACGAGGCTCATGGCCTCGCGGCAGCATTCCTTGGCGATTTTGGCGCCGTAGGCCTTGGCCATGCTGGATTCCAAAGTGTTGGGGATTCCCATGTCGGCCATCCAGGCGGCCTGCCAGCAGAGAAGGCGCGCGGCGCCGATCTTTCGTTCCATGTCGGCCAGTTTGGATCGGATCGCCTCGTAGCGAGCGATGGGCCGGTTTAAGAGATAAAGCTCCTTGGCCGAATCCCTGGCCAGTTCGTAGGCCGCCCGGCCGATTCCCACAGCGATGACGCCGATCAAAAAGCGCGTCGTATCGAAGGTCTGCATGGCGACCTTGAACCCGGCGCCCGTTCCTCCTTCGTAGCGCGCTTCTCCCCCCAGGAGCTGGTCCCGATGGACGCGCACTTCGTCGAAGGCGAGCGCCGCCGTTTCGGCGGCCCGGAGGCCCATCTTCTTTTCGATACGGACAACGGAGAACCCAGGCGCGCCTTTTTCTACGATGAAAACTCGGTGGCCTTTTTTGCCAAGCGCCTTGTCCAATGTCGCGAAAACCACGACCCACTCGGCCCGGGCGCCGTTGGAACAGAAAATCTTCTGGCCGTTTAGGACGTAGTGATCCCCGTCCTTGCGGCAGGTGGTTTGGATGGCGCCCGCGTCCGATCCGCAGCCCGGTTCGGTAAGGGCGTAGGCGCCCCACTTGGGTTCCTTGCCGGTGAAGATCGAGAGGTATTTCTTTCGCTGTTCGGGCGTACCCATCAAGTTGAGGGGCGGTCCGCCCACGCCCGGCCCCGGGGCATTCGCCATGATCCCCGGATCGGCCCATCCAAGTTCTTCGCCCGCGAGAACGGTGATCCGGTTGGTTTGCTTCACGCCCTTCTTGTCGGGCGTTTCGCCAAGACCGCCCCCTTCGCCGCCCAGTTCCCTGGGGACGCCTCCGCTGCCGGAGGCGAATCCCTGGAGTTGTTTCAAAAGCGCGGAATCGACCTTGTACTTCTCGTCGAATTCGAGGGCCCGCGGACGGATGACCGTCTTGCAGAAGGCTTGGGCCATTCCCTGGATGTTTCGCTGGCCAGGGTCCAGCTCGAAGTCGATCATGGTTTTCTCCTGCCGCCCGATCGCCGGTGCGGCGGCGCTTTCAAACGAAATTCAAATGGAGGCTCCGCGGCTGGGGCTGGAGGCATTTCTCATAAGTCCGGCCGCGGACGAGCTGGAAGCCAAATTCCTTGATGTGTCCCATGGGTTTGCACTTGGCGCTCGCGAAATGGATGGTGATGACCCGCCGGTGATGATCGGTCTTGTTGCCAAGTGTCGTGTGGAGCAGGTGCGTATGGAAGAGGACGCAGTCTCCCGCCTTCACGTTGAGCGGCATCTGGTCCGGAAGGTCCTTGGCGCCCGTGGCTTCGAGGCCCAGGGCCATTCCAAACTTTCCCCCTTCGGGAAGGGTGTATTTGTGAAGGCCCCATTTGTGGGAGCCGGGGATGATCTGGAGGGTTCCGTTGTCCGCGTGGGCGTCGTCCAGGGGAAGCCACGTACCCACGGACATCGCGTGGGGCGCAAATGGAAAGTAAACCGCGTCCTGGTGGAAGGGGTGGACCGATTCTTCCCGGTGGGGCGGCTTGTAGATGAACATGAGAAGGAACGCGAGGATGTCGGGGCCGATGAGGCTTTCTACCGCATTGAGCAGTTTGGGCGTTCGCAGATAGCCGTCGAACACCGGATCGAAGACGTCCGGGTTCAAGATTTTCCACATGTTGTGTTCGAGATCTTCGGCGGCGGGGGCGAGCCCCTTGTAGACGCGAAGATCCTGAACGACGCGGGACTTAGCCTCCGGCGGGTGGCCGCCGTAAACGATGGCCCGGGCGCGGACCTTGTAGCGTTCGATTTCCTCCGGCGAGAGAACACCGGGGGCGACCACGTAGCCGTGTTCCTCGTAGTGGGCGATCTGAGCCGGTGTGAGCCCGCCAGAGAAGCTCTCTGGATTGCCGGAAGATTCTCGCGGCTGCGGCTCTGCGCCCATGGCGTCCCCTTCGCCCCGGCTCCTTGCCGGGATTTGCCCGGCCAGGGCTTTAGAAGAACATCGAGATCAGCTTGTTCTGGAGGCGGAGCGTGAGGCTCGCATTCTCCCGGTTCTTGATCTTGTGAATGAGGTCCGTGAGGCCGCCGTAGACGTCCCGGCCGTAGGTGTCGAGCTCTCGCTCTTCCATGTCGCGGCTGATCTCGCCCTTCCAGACTTGGGTGTAGTCTTTGAAGCCGGTGTATTTCTCCGGATACATGGCCTTCGTGTACAGGTTGAAGAAGAAATTGACGCCGATGAGGGTCTCTTCCCGGGGCCAGGGGAGATAGAAACCCGACCGTTCGGCCAGGCGTGTCACTTTCGCCACCGTCTTTCCGAAGAACGAGAACGTATCGATCCCCAGGTTGTCGAAGTGGGGGACGTAATCGTTGATGAGCGGCATGGCCGGAGAGAGCATGAGGAGGCGCATGACCTGGTAGCGGAAGTCCTTGCTTACGCGCTGGGGGATGTGACCCTGGCTCGCGTAGGACTGGGGGAAGGCCGAGTGCCGGGATTCATCCATGTGGAAGCCCCGGAAGATGTGCCGCAGGCCCGGGTAGTGCTCGAAGAAGGAGAACATGGAGGTGGCAAAGCCTTCGAGTACCACGTTCATGCCGAAGAGCTTGTTGTAGAAGCGGCGGCTCGCGATGGCCTCGAAGAGGAGGCGCCCCGCCGTGGGGAGCGGGCGGATGTGGTCGATCGTGTTGAGCATCTCCCGCAGCGTGTAGAAGTGCTTGGCCTCTTCCATCACCTGCATGGCCATGCCGAGCTTGGCGCCCGTGGTTTTGACCATGGGGAGGAGGGTGGAGGAGGTATAGAGCGCATAGGCCTCGCCGTGGGCGATGAGGGAGACGATCTCCACCATCGCATTGCGTTGGGCCGGAGTGTAGGACTCCTGGAACTCGCGCCGGATTTCTTCCGAGCGGGCCTGCTCGATCGATTCCTTGAGCGGTTCGACGCGCACGCCTTCTTTCTCCAGGTTGGCCACGATCACACCCTGGTTGGCGGCGGCCCAATCGGCCTTGGAGGCGTCTTCGATGCCCAGATAAGGAGCGATGGTCTGGGACTTCCAGAGGTGGGCGAAGGCTTTTTCATAGTTGCGGTGGATGAGTTCGTTGAAATCCCCGCCGAGGAACTCGCCCGTCTGGTCGTTGTAGTTGTTGGAGAGATGCCCCTCGATCCAATTGCGCAGGCGCGGTTCGGCCTTGTGGTAGGCCCACATGCCGGCGCCGATGCCGTAGCGCACCGCCTTGTCGATGATGTCCTGCTTGTAAGAACCGGCCTCGATCTTGTTGCGCTGCTGGGCTTGCTGCTCCATGTCCCCGTGACTCCTCTCCATGAAGATATTTGGTGATTTTAAACGACGTTCCATTGCTCATAGAACATCGTTTTGTTAACTAGTCTAGTAAACACTATCCTTGTATGACTGTCAACAGATAGACTATATTTCCCCTCGTAAAAGGGCTTATAAGCCAATATAAGAGTTTGGCGCCGAATCTCTTTAGCTATGGCTGAGAAGAAGAAAAAGGGGTTTTTCCAGCTCTCCGAACTGGCCGATCTGGCCGGGGTGACGGGAAAGACCATCCACTTCTACATCCGTACGGGCATCCTCCCGCCGGCCCGCAAGGTGCGGGAAAAACTCGCCCTCTACGACGAGAACCACCTGGGGCTCATCCGCCTCGCGCAGAAACTCCAGAAGGAAAAGAAACTCCCCTTGGGCTTCATCGCCCAGCTTTTTAAGCAGGGAAATTATGACGCCAAGGCCCTCGAGATCGGCCTCGTGGCAGACATCTTCGAGAAGGCGAACAAAGGGGAGGGGTTTTTCTCCCCTGTCCAGCCTGGATTACCGGAAGAGGAAGCGCCCCCTTCGGACGTTCCTCCAGAACTCCAGAAGAAACTCGCGGAGCTGGGCCTTATCAGCGCCGCCGAAGGGCCCATGACGGGCGAAGAACGCAAGATCGCCTGGATCGTCCGAAGCGCCGTGGAGAAAGGCGTGTCGGCCGAATTCTTCGGCGAACTCCTAAAACCCATCCAGGCCGTCGTCGTCCGAGAGACGCGGGAACTTCTCAAGACCATCGACGGCGAGGCGGGTTTCCGCGAGGTGGTGGGGAAGGTGGGCGAGATTGATTCGCTCGTGAGCCGCTTTCTCGAAGCCGCCAAGAGCCGGGAACTACGGCTTCACTTCGAGCGCTCCTACGCCGAAGGACCCCTTGCTATCAAGAAGCTCCGCGAAAAGGTCTACATCCCGAGCGAAGCGTTCCTCCACAAGCACGGCATCCCCGCCCAGGTGGAAGCCCTTGAGCAGCGGGTAGAGGAGAACAAGAAGGACCGGGATTTGCGGCTTCTCCTGACGGAGGCCTATCTCGCCGTGGGCCGCTACGAGGAAGCGGCTCAGGAGGCGGGGAAAATCCTCGCCCACGCCAAGGACGACCCCGACGCCCTGATCGCCAAGGCCTCCGCCGATGTGTTCGTGGGCCGCACGGACGAAGCGGTCGAAGGGGCCCAGCGGGCCTACGAGCGGCGCCCCGACGATCCGCGGCTTGCGGCTTACGCGGCCCTGGCCCATATCGGGCAGGCGGCGAGGGTGGGGGGCGTCGTCTCCCCGGCCCAGTGGGTGCAAAAGGCCCTCGTCCTTTTTCAGAAGAGCCTCACGCTTGCGCCCCGCCGCCTCAAGGACAAACTGGAAATCCTCCTCATGAAGGGCCGGGCCTATACGATCCTCCCCACGGCCTTGGAGCAGGTAGACGAAGGCATCGCGGCCCTAGGCGAAGTGCTTCAGATCGTGGACGGCAATTCGGAGAAGGACTTGGGCCTCGCCTTCACGGGTTATGGCGAAATCTACCGGGTGAACACGTACTTCTATCTGGGCGAGGCCTATCAGCTCAAAAAAGACCCTGCCAAGGCCGACGAGGCTTTCGGTCAGGTGCTCCTGCGCGACCCCGCCTCCAACTTCGGCAAATACGCCTTCGAACGGACGGGGGCGGCATAAGCAGCGGCTTTTAGGGTCGCAGATTGCGACCTTAAAAGCTGCTACTCTCCCCCCATGACCTCTCCCGAAATAAAGCTCACGACCGATACCCGTGGCGTGGCGACGGTTTCCTTCCAGGGCCTCAAAGGCCTCAACATCATGGGGAGCGCCGAGGTCGAGGGCCTTACCGATGCGATCGAGGCCGCCGCCGAGCGGGAGAACCTGCGCCTCCTTATCCTCACTGGGGCGGGGGAGAAAGCCTTCATCGGCGGCGCCAACATCGAAGAGATGTCACGATTGAATCCCGCGAGCGCCCGCTCCTTTATCACGGGACTTCATGAGCTTTGCCAGGCCATTCGCAATCTTCCCGTTCCCGTGATCGCCAAAGTGCGGGGCTATTGCCTGGGGGGCGGGCTCGAAGTGGCCGCCGCCTGCGACCTTCGCGCGTGCAGCGAGGACGCCAAGTTCGGGATGCCCGAGGTGAAAGTGGGCCTCCCTTCCGTAATCGAGGCCTCGCTCCTCCCGCACCTCATGGGGTGGGGGCGGGCGCGGGAGATCATTTATACCGGGAGAATTTTTGGCGCCGAAGAGGCCCTCCGGATGGGGCTCGTGGAGAAATGCGTCCCGGCAGCGAAACTGGACGATGCCGTCGAGGAATGGGCCGATACCATTTTGAAGTGCTCCCCCGCCGCCATCCGCATGCAGAAAGATCTGTTCCGCCAATGGGAAACCCTCCCGCCCACCGAGGCCGCCCGCGCCAGCATCGACCTCTTCGCCAAATCGTTCGATAACGGCGAGCCCAACGAGTATCTCCAGAAATTCTTGAAGAAATCCTGAAAATCTTCATTGCAGGACTGATTCGTAGCCGCGAAGCCGGTTTCGCACCTCTCTAGAGTCCCTGTAAGGGCAGTCCCTCTTCCCTGGTGGCGCCAGGGAGTAGGCTAGTTCCCCTTATGGCTACTCCTTCCTTGCGGCGGCAGGAGAATGTTCCCGGGCCGTTCTTCGTGGACGGCACGTGCATCGACTGCGACGCCTGCCGGTGGATCGCGCCGGAGGTGTTCGACGAGGCCGGGGACAAGTCCCGCGTCCACCGCCAGCCCGAAAGCCCCGAGGCGAAGCGGAAGGCCCTGCGGGCCCTCGTCTCTTGTCCCACGGCCTCCATCGGAACGAGCGAGAAGGAAGGCCTCGAGGAGATCGCGAGCGACTTCCCGCTTCTTGTGGATGGGAACGTCTATCACTGCGGTTACCACCACAAGGATAGCTTCGGGGCCACGAGCTACCTGATCCTTCGCTCCGGGGGGAACGTCCTCGTCGATACGCCCCGTTTCACGATGCCGCTCGTAAGGCGTCTCGAAGCGATGGGTGGCTTTAAATGGCTCTTCCTCACCCACTCCGACGACGTGGCCGACCACGAGAAATTCGCCAAGCACTTCGGCTGCCGGCGCATCATCCACGAGGGGGACCAGTCCTTCGAGACCCGCGGTGCCGAGCAGGTGGTGAAATTGGAAACTCCCGTGACCTTGGCGGAAGACCTCCTCGCCATCCCCGTGCCCGGCCACACGCGGGGCTCCATGTGCCTCCTCCACAAGAACTACCTCTTTACCGGCGACCACCTGGCCTGGAGCGACCGCCAAAAACAGCTTGTCGCGTTCCGGAACGCCTGCTGGTACAGCTGGGGAGAACTCACCCGCTCCATGAAGAAGCTATCGGCCTATTCCTTCGAATGGGTCCTGCCCGGCCACGGCCGCCGTTGTTTCTTCCCGTCCGGCCGCATGCGGGAAGAGCTATCCCAGTGCATCCGGTGGATGGAGGGGGCCTAGAGGCTCCTAATCTGTCAAAAAGAACCGGGCCCCCTCGATGGAGGAGGCCCGGCCAATTCAAGCGATCTTAACCTCCTAGCAGATGAGAGAACCGAGGAGGCCGCAGTAATCGGCGTGGATGAAACCCTCGGGGAGGCTGTCCCCGTCGGTGGCACAGCCGTCGTCATCGTCGTCCTCGTCGTCGGTTCCAAGATCGACTTCCGAACCGATGCACAGCCCGCCGTTGGTATCCCAGTCGCCTCCTTCATCGAGGTAACTGGCATCGGCGTCCATGTTTTCACCCCAGAAGGGATCGTCGAACGTGCCGTCGCCGTCGAGATCGGTCGCGAGGCTGATGCTGCCGGTGAGCGTTTCCCCCTCGACCGGAAGGCCCCCGTAGGCGAAGCTCCTCGTCAGGGAGCCGTTCACGAGAATCTGGGGTGTCGTTCCCAGGTCCAACAGGTCGCCGGCGATGAGGCAATCGCGGAAGGTCACCGTGAGGGTCGTCACGTTCGGTTCTTCAAAATCGATATCGCCGTCGTCCTGCACGGTGCCGGTAAAGACGAGGAGCCGCTCCATGGTCCCATCTTCGTCCGTCCCGATGCCGGGGCCGCCCGTATCCGTGCTGTTGCAGTTGACCGATTCCGTAAGGCTGAGGGTGACGGCGGTGCTCGCCGTCTGCATCTGGTTGATGAAGTCCCAGTATTCCGGCTGGTCGTCGAGGTTGCTGGTGCCCAGTTGGAAGGTGGTCAGGATCGGCAGGACGCGCGCCGCGTACAGGTCCATGTCGGACGGTGGCATCCCTTTGAGCGAGAGTTCCGTGACCGTATCGAACTCCCCGTCGCAGGCTCCCACGTTGCAGACTCCTTGGGCGCCATCGACGATGTCTTGGGCGGAATAGGTAGGAAGGATTTCCCCCAGGTAGATTCCGGGAAACCCTCCTTCATCGCCGCAGGCGGCGGCGAAGAGGAAGAGGCCGAGCCCGATCGCCAGAATTCCTTTTGTTTTCTCGTTCATGGTTGAAATTCTCCTTTTTTTCAGGTGTTCAGCAGGGGAGGGGAAAGACGCCGCAGGAACCGGCGGGAATGAAGCCCTCGGGGAGCGCGTCCTCGTCGATGGCGCAATCATCGTCATCATCGTCTTCGTCATCTTCTCCGAACTCGACCGTCGAACCGATGCACACGCCGCCGTTAAAGGCATATCCCCCATCGTATTCGAGGGTGGCGTTGGCATTGAGGTTCTCGCCCCAGAAGGGGTCGTCGAAGGTGCCGTCCCCATCTTTGTCGGTCGAAAGGCCCAGGTTGCCGGTAAGGCTCCCCCTGAGCGGCTGCCCGTCCAGATCGCTCACGCGCCACGTAAGGGAGCCGTTGACGCGGATTCGGGGGGCTGTCGCCAGGTCCAGGATGTCGCCGGCGATGAGGCAGTCGTGGAACGTGGTCGTTTGGCTGCCTGTGTAAGGCTCGTCCAACTGGATGCTGCCGCTGGTATCGAACGTAGCGGTGAAGACGAAGACGCTCTCAATGATCCCGTCGTCGGGCGTTCCCAGGCCGGGACCGCCTGTGGCCGTGCTGTTGCAGTTGACCGCTTGAGTGAGGCTGAAGGTGAACTTACCAGTGGAACCCTCTATTTCGTTGATGGTTTCCCAGAATT
>JBFLVN010000144.1:0-9287 GCA_040758475.1 Bdellovibrionota bacterium | reverse complement strand
CCGAAGTTCTTTGACGAACTGCTCGACCCGCTCTCCGAGGTTCTGGCTGTTCCCCGCCGCGGCGATGCGGGAGACGAGGGCGCTTCCCACGACCACGGCGTCGGCCACGCGGGCCACGGCTTCGGCCTGCTCTCCCGAGCTGATTCCGAAACCCACGCCCACGGGAAGATCGATGTGTTTTCGGATTTTTCCGACCATGCCGGAGAGGTCTTTGGGAACGTCGCTTCGGGCGCCCGTCACGCCGGTCACCTGCACGTAATAGACGAAACCACTCGCGACTTGCCCCACGAGTTTCATCCGCTCCGGAGTCGAAGTAGGGGCGAGGAGATAGATGAGATCGAGCCCTTCTTTCTCAGCATGGGGCCGTAATTCCTCGGCTTCCTCGGGCGGGAGATCGACGATGAGGAGCCCGTCGGCACCCGCACCGGCCGCTTGCTCGCAGAACTTTTGGGGACCGCGCGTAAAGACCGGGTTGTAGTAGCCGAAGAGCAGGACGGGGAGCTGGGAGTTCTTCCGGAATTCCTTTAGCGCGTTGAATACGCCGTTCACCTTGGTGCCCGCGTGGAGGGCGCGCTGGCTTGCCGCCTGGATGGTGGGCCCGTCGGCCATGGGGTCCGAGAACGGAACGCCCAGTTCGATGATATCCGCTCCACCCCGCTCGCAAGCCGCCAGGACTTCGGGCGTCCGTTCGAGCGAGGGATCGCCCGCCGTCACGTAGACGACCAGGGCCGCGCGCCCCTCGGCCGCCGTACGCTCGAATGCCTTTTCGATCCGGCTCATGGGCGTT
Organism: Bdellovibrionota bacterium; assembly: GCA_040758475.1. Lineage (GTDB taxonomy): Bacteria > JAGRBM01 > JAGRBM01 > JAGRBM01 > JAGRBM01 > JBFLVN01. Next base: position 8,500 of record JBFLVN010000144.1, on the reverse strand, counting down.
AGATCCCCAAATCGTACCCAAGGACTTTGGAATAGGTATTCATGTCCTTGTCGCCGCGGCCCGAGAGGTTGACGACGATTCCCTGGCTCTTCTTCATCTTGGGCGCCGCGCGGATCACTTCCGCGATGGCATGGGCGCTTTCGAGGGCGGGGAGGATTCCTTCCGTCCGGGCGAGCATCTTGGCCGCTTCGAGGGCCTCTTCGTCCGTGGCGCTTGTGTACTGAACCCGGTCCAGGTCGTGCAGGTAAGAGTGCTCTGGTCCCACGCCCGGATAATCCAATCCCGCCGAGATCGAGTGGGCTTCGAGCACCTGACCGTCATCGTCGGATAACAGATAGCTCTTGGCTCCATGCAAGACTCCGGGTTTCCCCTTCCCGATGGTAGCCGCGTGCTTTTTGTCCAGTCCTTCGCCGGCCGCTTCCACGCCCCGCATGGCGACTTTTTTATCCTTCAGGAAGGGATGGAAAAGACCGATGGCGTTCGACCCTCCGCCCACGCAGGCGACGAGCAGGTCGGGGAGCTTTCCCTCGGCTTTCTGGTACTGCTTTCGGGTTTCTTTGCCGATGACCGATTGGAGATCGCGCACCAGTGAGGGGTAGGGATGGGGCCCCGTCACGGAGCCGAAGACGTAAAAGGTATTGCGGACGTTCGTGATCCAGTCGCGGAGGGCTTCGTTGATGGCATCCTTCAAGGTACGCGATCCGCTTTGGACGGGCCGGACTTCCGCCCCCAGAAGTTTCATCCGGAAGACGTTGAGCGATTGGCGCTGAACGTCTTCGGCGCCCATGTAGACGACGCACTCGAAGCCCATCCAGGCGGCGACAGTGGCCGTGGCGACGCCGTGCTGTCCGGCGCCCGTTTCCGCGATGAGCCGGGGTTTTCCCATCCACCGCGCGAGTTGGGCCTGGCCCACCGTGTTGTTGATCTTGTGGGCGCCCGTGTGGCAGAGGTCCTCGCGCTTCAAATAAATCTTCGCGCCGCCGAGTTTTTCGGTCAGCCGCGCGCAGTAGGTGAGCGGCGTCGGCCGGCCCACGTACTCTTCGAGGGCGTGGACGAGATTCTTCTGGAATTTCCTGTCGCGCTTAGCCTTCGCCCATGCCGCTTCGAGCTCGCTCAAGGCGGGCATGAGCGTTTCGGCTACGTACTGGCCGCCGTAGGGGCCGAAGTGGCCCCGGGATTTTGGAAGGCTTGCTTTCATCCCTAGGATTTGATGGAAAGACCCGCCGCCACGGCCTCGCGCACAAAGCGCGTCACTTTGTCGGCGGCTTTGACACCCATGGATTTTTCCGTGCCGCTCGCCGTGTCCACCGCGAAAGGTTTCACTTGGCGGACGGCCTCGCCCACGTTTTCCGGTGTCAGCCCCCCGGCCAGGATCACCGGGCGCCCCAGGCGCGTCGCGCGTTCGACCGCCCGGCGGTAGAGGCTCCAGTCCCCCGTCTTTCCGGTGCCACCGTAGACCCCCTCCTTGGGCGTATCAAGAAGAAAGGCCCCCACGGTGGGGGCGTAGGACTCGATCTGGGTGAGGTCGGCTTCGGTTTTGAGGCGCAGGACCTTGATCGCCCGCCGCCCGAAGGCCTTGGCCATTTCGGGGGATTCCTCCCCTGAAAGCTGGACGTAGCCGAATCCGACCTGATCGCGGATTTCCTGAATTTTCTCAGCCGATTCGTTTACGAACACGCCGACGGCTCCCATGAGGGGGGGGAGTGCCGAACAAATGTCCTTGGCCCGCTGCGGCGTTACGTTCCGGGGGCTCTTGTCGTGGAAGATGAGGCCGATGGCGTTGGCGCCCGCCCGGGCGGCCAACAGCGCATCGGCGACGGAAGTGATCCCGCAGATTTTGACTCTGATCATGGTGCAGCGGTCTCCTAGGCCGAGACTCTATCACGAAGCAGCGGGCTTTTCTCCTCCCACCAGTTCCGCGAGTTTCTTGCCCGGGTCTTTTTCTTTCATGAAGCTTTCCCCGATGAGAAAGCCTCCCGCGCCCGCTTCCCGGAGGCGGTTCAAGTCCTCGCGCTTCCCGAGGCCGCTCTCCGAGATGGCCCGGAAATGCGCGGGGACATGGGGGAGGATCGAAAGGCTCGTTTCGAGGTTGACGTTGAAACTGTGCAGGTCCCGGTTGTTGATCCCGACAAGGACTTCCTTGTCCCACGAGAGAATTTCATCCAGCTCCTTGAGCGTGTGAACCTCCGCCAGGACGTCGAGGGAGAATTCTTTGGCAGCGGCCAGGAGTTCTCCCGCAAGAGAACGAGGCGTGCAAGCGGCGATGATCAGAATGGCGCTGGCGCCGAAGGCCCGGGCTTCGACCACTTGATAGGGGTCGACGAAAAAGTCTTTCCGCAGCACGGGAATGGAAACCGAGTGGGCCACGTCGGTGAGATGGTCGAGCGATCCTTGGAAATGAGCTTCTTCCGTCAGGACGCTGATGGCTCGGGCGCCATTTTCCTCGTAACTCTCGGCGATCTCCTTGGGGTGGAAATCGGCGCGAAGAAGCCCCTTGGAAGGGGAGGCCTTCTTTATTTCGGCGATGATCCGATGCGGTTCTTTCTCCGTGAGTTGGAGCGTTTCTTCCTTCCGAGGGAAGGCTCCGGCCAGCGAACGGTGGAAGGGCGCATTCTTGGCGCGGTCTTCAAGCTCGGAAAGCTTTCGCTTCCCCTTGGCTTCCTTCACCGCGATGCGCCGTTCGGCGACGATCTTGTCGAGAATGGTAGGCATTTTCTTTAGGAATTCGTGAATTCCCGCAGTTTTTCGAGTTTGCCCCAGGCGGCTCCCGTGTCGATCGAGCCCTGCGCGAGGCGGAGGGATTCGGAAAGATCCTTGCCGATTCCCGCGACGTAAAGGGCCGCTGCGGCGTTTATTTCGACAATGCTCCGCTTGGGGGTCATCTTTTTCGCTTCCAGAATGTCGATGGCGATCTGGGCGTTTTCCTGGGGCGTCCCGCCCAGAAGCGACTTGGGTTCGCAATAGAGAAGCCCCAGGCTTTCCGGGTCGAACGTCTTTTTCTCGACCGCGCCGTTTTTAAGCTCCGCGACCTCCGTCTGGGTCGTGAGCGTGATCTCGTCCAATCCGTCGTGACCGCAGACGACCATGGCCCGTTCGGCTCCCAGTTCGTGGAGGGCTTGGGCCGCCACTCCCACGAGCCGCCGGTCGTAGACGCCGATAAGTTGCCGTTTCGCGCCCGCCGGATTGGAAAGCGGCCCGGCGAGATTGAAGATGGTTTTGATGCCCAGTTCCTTGCGCACGGCGCCCACGTGCTTCATCACGGGATGGAAGGCGGGGGCATAGAGGAACCCGATCCCTACTTCGTCGATGCAGGCGGCCACTTTTTCGGGTGGCAGGTCGATTTTGATACCGAGGACTTCCAGCACGTCGGCCGAGCCGGATTTGGAACTGGCCGCCCGGTTCCCGTGCTTGGCGACAGCGGCACCCGCTCCTGCGGCGACGAAGGCGACTACGGTCGAGATGTTGAAGGTGCCGGAGGCGTCTCCCCCCGTGCCGCAGGTATCGAGGAGGTCCTTGCGCTTCGTCTTGACGGGGATGAGGTGGCGCCGGAGGAATTTGACGGCCGCCGCGATCTCATGGGACGAAGGCCCCTTTGCGGAAAGGGCCGCCAGCATTCCCCCGATCTGCGCGGGGCTGAGCGTCTGCCCCGCGACGGCGTCGAGGAAGTCCGTCATCTCGGTTTCGGAGAGGTCCTCGTCGCGGGTGACTTTTCCAAGCAGAGGGGGGAAGGGGGGCATAACGCGCGCTTTCCCGGCAAATGCGCCGGGCCGGGTATATACCGCGCGCGCGCGATGGGTGCGAACGGCTCCGGGCGCTCCTTGACAGCGCGGAAATACCTATTAAAAGGAGCCCATGGAAGCCGTCCTTTTAAGCGGCCAAACCCCTCAAAAACCTAGTCAGTGCTGCGCCGGGATGCGTTCCGGCGCCGATGTGGAAGTGTGTCCATGAACGGCGAAGCCAAGACTTTTCCCATTCCGGAGGCGCTCACTTTCGATGACGTCCTCCTTCTCCCCCAGAAGAGCGAAGTGCTCCCGACGCAGGTCGAGACGAAGGCACAGCTCACGCCCCGCCTCACCCTGAACATCCCGGTGATTTCGGCGGCCATGGATACGGTCACCGAATCCCGTACGGCCATCGCCATGGCCCGCGAAGGGGGAATGGGCGTCGTTCACAAGAACCTCTCCGTCAAGGATCAGGCCGAGGAAGTGCGGCGCGTCAAGATTTCGGAGAGCGTCGTCATCGAAAAGCCCGTGACCGTGCGGCCCGAGCAGAGCGTGGCCGAGGCCCGGGGCCTCATGAAGAAGCACGACATCTCGGGCGTTCCGGTGACGGACGCCAAGGGGGTCGTCAAGGGAATCCTCACCTCCCGTGACCTGCGGTTCGAGCGGCGCGACACGGTCAAAGTCTCCCAGGTGATGACGAAGAAGGTGATTTCCGCCCAGCCGGGAATCACGCCCGAAAAAGCCCAGGCCCTCATGCACGAGCACCGGATCGAAAAACTCCTGCTCGTGGACAAAACCGGAAAACTCTGCGGCCTCATGACCGTGAAGGACGTCCTCCAGACCCAGCGCTACCCCAATGCCTGCAAGGACGAGCAAGGGCATCTCCGTGTCGCGGCGGCCGTCGGCGTTGGGAAGGACAAGGAAGAGCGGGCCGAAGCGCTCGTCAAAGCAGGCGTCGACCTCCTCGTCGTCGACACGGCCCACGGCCATTCCAAGATGGTGATCGATACCGTGCGCCTCCTGCGGAAGCGCTATTCCGATCTGCCGCTGGTCGCCGGCAACGTGGCGACGGCGGAAGGCGTGAAAGATTTGATCAGCGCCGGGGCGAACGTCGTCAAAGTGGGCGTGGGTCCCGGGTCCATCTGTACGACACGCATCGTGGCGGGCGTGGGCGTTCCCCAGATCACGGCCGTGATGGAATGCGCCCAGATGGCCGAGCGCCTGGGCGGCACGATCATTTCGGACGGCGGCGTCAAGTTCTCTGGCGACATGGTGAAAGCCCTGGCGGCTGGCGCTGCAGCCGTGATGGTGGGGAATCTCCTTGCCGGAACGGACGAATCGCCGGGCGATTTGATCCTCTACCAGGGCCGTTCCTACAAGCTCTACCGGGGCATGGGCTCCCTCTCGGCCATGGCCGAAGGATCGCGGGACCGCTACGGCCAGGAGCGGGTCGAGGCGGCCAAGCTCGTTCCCGAAGGGATTGAAGGGCGCGTTCCCTACAAGGGGCCGCTCGCCAATACGGTTTTCCAACTCGTCGGCGGGCTTCGTAGCGGAATGGGTTACCTCGGGGCGGAAAATCTTCCGGAGCTAAGGCGCCGGGCCCGGTTCGTCCGGATCACCTCGGCGGGGCTCAAGGAAAGCCACGTCCACGACGTCATCATCACCCGCGAAGCGCCCAACTATCAGCTCGAAGGGTAAGCACCACTGGTTGCGCCGATGACGACCGCCGACGAAAAAATTTTAATTCTCGATTTCGGCTCCCAGGTGACGCAGCTCATCGCGCGCCGCGTCCGGGAGATGAAAGTCTACTGCGAGATAAAGCCTTACTCGACGCCGCTCGACGAAGTCCGAAAATTCTCTCCCCAAGGGATCATTCTGTCCGGTTCTCCCGCCTCCGTGGACCGGGAGGGGGCGCCGCTCGTGGGCCGGGAGATTTTCGACCTGGGCGTTCCCGTGCTCGGCATTTGCTACGGCCTTCAGATGATGACCCACATCCTGGGCGGCCAGGTCGAACACTCCGACCACCGGGAATACGGCCACGCCATCCTGGAAATCGATGAACCCGGCGCGCTCTTTTCGGGCCTTCCCCGCCAAACCCGCGTCTGGATGAGCCACGGCGACCGGATTTCGAGGCTCCCCGCGGGTTTCCGGCGCATCGCCCATACGTCCAATTCACCGCTCGCCGCCATCGTCCACGAAAGCAAGAAGGTCTTCGCCGTCCAGTTCCATCCGGAAGTCGCTCACACGGACGACGGAAAGAAGATCCTTTCGAATTTCGTAAAAGGGGTCTGCGGCCTTTCGGGCACCTGGACCCCGGAGAGCTTCGTGGACCGCACCGTAGCGGCGATCCGGGAACAGGTCGGCCCCACGGGGCGGGCCATTTGCGGCCTTTCGGGGGGTGTCGATTCCTCCGTGGCCGCCGTGCTCGTCCACAAAGCCATCGGTGACCGGCTCCATTGCATCTACGTGGACGCCGGGATCATGCGCGCGGGCGAAACCGAGCAAGTCGAAAAAGCGTTCCGGGACTCGTTCCACATGAAGCTTTCGGTCGTCCACGCGGGCGGGGTTTTCCTCGATCGCCTCACGGGCGTTTCCGATCCCGAAAAGAAACGGAAGATCATCGGCAATACCTTCATCGACGTTTTCGACGAAGAAGCGAAAAAGCTGGGCGGCGCCGATTTCCTCGTGCAAGGGACGCTCTACCCCGACGTGATCGAATCGGTCTCCGTCAAAGGCCCCTCCGTGGTCATCAAGACCCACCACAACGTGGGGGGGTTGCCCGAAAAGATGAATCTCAAACTCATCGAGCCCCTCCGGGAACTCTTCAAAGACGAAGTGCGCGCCGTCGGCGAAAAGCTCGGCATGCCCCGAGATATCCTCTGGCGCCAGCCCTTTCCGGGGCCGGGGCTTGCGATCCGTGTCCTTGGGGAAATTACCCCGAAGCGCCTCGATCTCGTCCGGAGGGCCGATAAGATTCTGGACGAAGAAATCCGCGCGGCCGGCCTCTACGAAAAGCTCTGGCAGAGTTTTGCCGTCCTCCTCCCCGTGCAGACCGTCGGCGTCATGGGGGACGAGCGGACCTACGAGAGCGTCTGCGCCATCCGGGCCGTCACGAGCGACGACGCCATGACGGCCGATTGGGCCCGCCTTCCCTACGATCTCCTCGGAAAAGTCGCTAACCGGATTATCAACGAAGTCCGCGGCATCAACCGCGTCGTCTACGACATCACGAGCAAGCCGCCGGGGACGATCGAGTGGGAATGAAGTCCGCCTCCAGCCGTTTCTTTTCTTTTTTTCTCCTGCTTTTTCTTTTCGTCAGTTCTACTGCCCGCGCCGGCAAGCTCGATGATTTCGAGGGCGGTGCGGGGAGTGGTGGTGGGAGCAGTGGCGGAGGAGGGGGCGGAAATAGTGGCTCTAGCGGTGGGAGTGGCGGTTCTTATTATTCCGGTGACCACGATTCTGATGGGGATTGCGTGGATGGGTTGGGAGACATTATCCCCTGTGCCGTTGCGTACATTTTTATTGAAGCCAGCAAGGCAACGGTTCAATACACGCGAGAGGTGAGAAAGCCCGGCGACTTTGTCGTCCCTTATGCGCGAACCGATGGATTTTACGAGCGCGTGCAGGACGCCGACGTCCATGGGTTTGGCAACCGCACGGAACTGGGGTGGGCGTTTCTGGGCGTGGGGTTCGAATATCTTCGATACCGGGAAGAAACGCCCGATGACGAGCTGGAATTGTGGGCGATCGAAGGGCTTTGGCGTTTTTCCATGCACCGGACCTTCAAGCTCGATCTGGCCATGGGCGGCCGGATTTTCGACGGAAATTCAAAATACGAAGGCATGCAGGCCGGTCTTTCGGTGGGGATTTATCCCTATCCCGCGATCGGATTGGAAAGCGATCTGCGTTGGGCGGAAATCGGGAACAACGCCTTGGGGGATTACCAGGTGGCCGCCGTGATTCGTTACCCCGCGTTCCGGTACGTCTTCGTCCGGACGAACTACCGCTGGCTCACACTGGGGGAAGAAACCATCCACGGCCCCACGGTGGGGCTCGGGGCGGTCTTCTAATCGCTTTCCAGCGCTACTCCCAAGGCTTCCAGGACTTCTTTCGCAGCACCGATCTTGATTGACGGGATAGAGGCGAAGAGCCGCCGGACGGTGGCTTCAATCGTCCCTGTCTTGGCCGCGTCGATCTTTTTTCCAGCCGGCGTAAGGGTGAGGACCGCCTTGCGGGCGTCAGTTGGATCGCTTTTGCGCAGAATGAGCTTCGCTTTTTCGAGGCGGCTTAGGACGCCCGTGAGGGTGCTGGGGTCCAGACAGAGGGTTTCGGAGAGTTCCTTGGCCGAGATGCCGGGCTTCTTCCCGATGATCCGGATGGCGATGCGCTGCACGCTCGTGACGCCCAGGGTGGCCGCCATCTTCTTGGAGCGGGATTGAAGCGCGTGGTCCACGGCCCACAGGAGGCGCATGAACTCGAGCGGCTCGCCCAGGTCGATGCCGGCGGGCGGGACGTAAGGCTTGGTCTTTTTCACGAAAGGCTCCAGGCGCCAAGAATCATCGGAGAGAAAAGCAAGATCAAGGGCCCGAGGGGGCCTTCCAGCGGGGCATAAACGGTTGCAATCAATTTGTACTCAAAATAATAGAACCGAAAGACGGCTTTGAGGCGCTATGGCGGCGATGTCGGCCAAACAGACGACGTTCCCCCACGCCGCTTTCGGAAACGGGCGGATTCTGGGGCTCGTATCCCCCACGAGCGCCATTGAATGGCTCTGCCTC
>JBFLVN010000143.1:0-9346 GCA_040758475.1 Bdellovibrionota bacterium | reverse complement strand
GAGACCCCGGCATCTACGAACAGCGGGTGCCAGAGTCCGGGCCCTCTCCCTTCAATCTTTCCCGATCGAGCCTCTAAGAATTCTCCGACTCGGAAGCCGGAATGAGTTATTTCCCTCACGGCTCTACGAGCCCCGTCCAAAGCAGCCCGGCGGCGAGAAGCGCCACCGCAAGGCGCCAGTAGCCGAAGAGGGCGAGGCCTTTTTTTTCGAGGTATCCCACCATCCATTTCACCGATAGCGCGGCAAAGAGCCAGGCGCTCGCGAATCCGAGGAGCGCCGCCGCGAGGCCGTAGCTCTTCACGATCGCGCCGCCGTGGGAGAGCGCCTTGTAGGAAGCCGCGGCCCCCAGGGTGAGAACGCCGAGGAGGAAAGAGAATTCGACCGCCGCCGCCGTCGAGAGCCCGAGGGAAACCCCACCGAGGATCGTGGCGAGGCTACGGCTCACGCCGGGCCAGAGGGCGAGGCACTGGGCGAAGCCGATGAACAACGCCTGCTTCGGGGAGATTTCCTCCAGCGAAGCGCCCGGTGCGGGGCCTCTTTTCCGGACTAGGAGAATAAAAACGCCGCCCACGGCCCACGCGAAAGCGACGGGCCAGAGGCCGAAGAGTTTTCCCTCGATCCAATCGTCCAGCAAAAAGCCGATGACCGCCGCCGGGAGAAAGGCGAGAAGAATCCGCAGGAAAAGTCTTTTTCCCGTCTCGTCTTTTCCGACAATGCCGCGAATCATCCCCGCCACGCGCCGCCGGTAGAGCCCGAGCACCGCCGCGATAGCGCCGCCCTGAATGCAGATGGCGTACGCGTTCGATTCGGCGCCCCGCCCGATCCCCAACAGGCGCCCCGCGAGGAGCAGGTGGCCCGTCGAGCTCACGGGGAGGTACTCCGTGATCCCTTCGATGAATCCGAGAAAAACGGCCTGCCAGAGGTCCATGACGGGGCGGGAGCTTGGCACGGCGGCCGGGGAGATTCACGGGGTGGGAAATTATTCCCACCCCGTTCCCTGACGGCGGTCATCCCGAAAGCCGGAAGTGGGGCGTTAGGCTTTCCTCACTTCGGGCGGGAAGAGCGAAACGGCTTGAGGAGGTTTCCCCGAATCATGAGCGCGAAATGGAAATTCAAAGACCCCGGCTGGATAGCGGCCCTCGCCCTGCTCCTGGGCGCCGTGGCCTGCGGAGATAACGGCGGCGGCATCAACCTGGGCACGCTGAGCGAAGCCCTTTTCACCGATACCGATCTTAGGAACGGCATCGGCGCGGGGTGCGAGGGAGGGGGCGGGTGCGACGGCGATATCGCCGACCCCGAGGCCTGGGGAGTCACGGTAAGCGCCGTGGCCTCGGACGAAAGCTACACCCTCACCGTCGACGGCGTCGATTACGAGATCGTCTCGGATTTGAGCGCCACTCTCGATGAAATCGAAACCGCGCTGATCGACTGCATCAACAACGGCGGGGCCAGTTGCGAAGGCGGTGAGCCCGCCTCCGGCTCTTCCACCGCCGTCGCGACGCAGGGAAGCGTGATCGTCTCCGCGAATACGCCCTGGGGAGACATCAACGTGACGGAAATCGACGACCGGCTCGACAGCCCTGTGCTTGCGACGACCCAGGACCTGGAGGGGTTTCTCGGCCTCTTCCAAGCCATCGGAGGGTTCCAGCCCTCGGCCGACGACCTGATCGACTGTGCTCAGGGGACCACCCCCGTGGGTTGGCCCGCGGACGAATGCGAAGACAACGATTTCCTGGCGCTCCCCGATTCGGGAAGCCGGCGGGTGACCCTGATCGCCAGCCAGGAAACCGATTGCGGAGACAGCGCCGCCGATGGAACGCTTTTCGTCACCACCACCCACACAGTTTTCGTAACGGCCGCCGGAGAAGTGGATGATACGGAAAACATCGACGAAACTTCGATCTTCCGATTCACCAATTGCCTTCTCACCGGAAACATCGGCATCGCCGGCGGCACCATCGGAACGACGCTCTTCTTGAACGGGGCGATTACATACCTCCGGCACGAACCCGGCGAGGAGACCGACGAGAACCCCTTCCGGCTCCGGATGACGGGCCGCGCGACCCTGGAAACCGATCTGGACGGCGCGGGCGCCGGGACGGAAGGCTTCTGGAGCGATTCCATGGACATGAACGTCGCGTTGACGGACGGGGAGACTTTTCTCGACATCAACGGCGGCCTGTGCTTCGGCGCGGCGGTCGATTTTGGCGGCGCGGCCAACACCGACACGGACGACGAATGCGCCACGGGCGGCGACCACTTTGCTCCCGCCACCGCCGTGATTTGCACTCTCTTCGGGTGCTAATTCCGCTTTCTAAAATCAGCTCTCCGTCAAAAACGAATCGGGCCTCCCGAAAGGGAGGCCCGGCGTTCTCACCCCGATGAAACCCCCTCCGGGCTTCGCCCTCCTCCCCCGCTAGCGGGGGAGGACGCAAGGAGGGGGTGAGTTCTTCAATCCGACGTCCACACGTAATACAGCCATTCGATGGCGTCGATCTCCTCGGGAAGGTTGTCGTCGTCACCGATCTGACTGAAACCGCAGGGGCCTTCGCAGCTGTAATCGTCCCGGAGAAAACGCCAAGCAGAGGGGCCTTCCGAATAGAAAATCGAGGAGCCGTGCAGGACGCTCCCCGCCTGATCGAAAGTGGCACCGGTAAGATCTTCGCAATTCGATCCGCTGCTGGAGCTCGTGGTATAGAACTGGCCGAGGTTCGTGAAGAAGTCGACGTATCCGCGCGTTCCGCACACGCCATTCTCGATGGCGACGAGATCGAACCCATCCGAATAAAGGACGCCGTTGTAAGCACTTCCGCTCGTCTGGGTGAGGTTGGGAAGGGGCGTGAGCTTTCCCGTCCCGGTATCGACCTGGTAGACCTGTCCGTAGGGGCCCAGGTACGCATTCACTTCGTCCCAGGCGTAGAGGTAGCCGTCGCTGTGCAAGGCGATGTCGTCGATGAACGGGTGATTGGGGCAGCCCCCGCCCCCGGTAAGGGTCTGAAGCGTCCGGAAGTTGGACACGAAAGCGCTGGAGGGGTCGATGTCCACCAGGGAGCTCTCGTAGGGCCCGGAAGGATCGGTGGCGTAGGCCGCGCCCGTGACGCCCCGCAGGAACGGCCCCGTCCCGCACTCTCCATCCATGGCCGGCCCGGCCAGGGCGGCGATGGGGACAGCGCCTTCCGTGGCATCCAGAAGCTGGTCCACCAGATTCGGCGACGGATCGAGCGGGTCGATGGAGTAGAGGTCACCCGTAGAGCTGAGGCCGTACCCCCCCACCGCCGCAAAGAGGAGGCCGGCGGAGGGACCGCCGCACTCTGTAGGAATGTAAGCCAGCGAATTCACGTCGGTCGCAAGACCGGTGACGAGGGTGATAGCGCCGTCCGAGGGATCGATCGTTACGAGCTGGTGGGGGGGGGTGAGATTGAAATCCTCCAACACCCCCCAGATCGTGCCGGAGTTGTCCGCCGCCAGGGCCCGGATGGCGCCGCAGCACTGCTGCGGGCTGATCTCGGAGAGAATCGCCCCCGTCTCGACATCGATGAGGGTCAAAGAGGCGACAAGGTTCGTGTAACCGTCCGCCCCCCGGGTGGAGACGTACGCCCGAACGGAATCGAGCGGGTCGAGGACGATACCCGCCCCGTAATAGCTCGGATCGTCGGGAGCCACTTCCGCCCGCTCCACCATCTCGCCCGTGGCTTCGGCGATGCCGTGGAGGGAGATGACGCCGTTGCGGGGATCTTGCTGCAGAAGGACCGGAGTGCCGCCGGTTTCGTACTCCAGGTCGTAGGGATTGGCGTGGGTGCAGGAATCCTCGTCCAGGTCGCCGATGACCGTCTCAGCGCCGGTGAAACGGTCGATGGAGAGGAGCTGGCCGCGGGGCTCGTTCACCGTCGTGGCCCAGAAGTTGGCGTAATCGCCCGCGTCGGCCAGCCCGCCCACGAAACGGGTGAGGGAAACTTTCGAAACAGCCATGCCCGTGAGCGTGTCGATCTGGTAGAGGGCGGGAATGCCGCCCCCTCCCCCGTCGCCGCCGCTCGCCGCGTAGAGGGCCCGGAAATCGCTGGCGTCGCCCGTCCCCTCCCAGGTGTACCAGGCAATGCCGTCGGCGTCGGAACTCAGGGTGTTCCCGCCAATGACATCTACGGAACCATCCAAGGGATCCAAGACAGCCAGCGAATCCGAGGTAATGGATTCATCCAGAACGAAGAAAAACTGCTGGTAATCGACCAAGCCGCTATATCCGCCGAGCGCGTCCATGGCGCGGACGGTTAAGTCCAAGCCACCGTCCGAAAGGGTCCACAGGGAAGAGAACCCCCCGCTGGTGGGGTTGTATTCGAGCAAGTTCCCATTGCTGCGGGCTTCGTTGACGATGAACGCCTCACGCGAACCGAAGGGCTCGAAGAGCGTCCCGATGGCGCCCATGCCGTTGCCCGAATAGACCCCCTGGAAAGAGGGCGTCAGGAGGCCTGTCTGGGTGTCCACGGAGTAAACCTGTAGGTAAGGGCTCGGGTAGGAAGGGACTTCCTCCACGGCATAGAGGACGCCACCCACCACCGTGAGGTCGTCCACGTCTGGGTGGTTCGTGCAGCCGGAAGAGCTCGCCAGCGAGAAAACAAAATAGGTGGAAGACTCGGGCGAAGCCGTATTCACCTGGAGCAAGCTGCTCACCCGGTAGAGGGTGTTCATGTCGGAAGCGTTGGCGGCGGTCGCGGCGTACATCACGCAGTCGGCCGCCACCGTGAGCGCCGTGATGGCGTAGGGAGTTCCGGCGGCCTGGATGGGACCGCCGCTTCCACGCGGCGTGGCGCTGAAATCCAATGTGCTGATTTCGTAGAGGTACGCCGAGGGGAACGAGGTCCAGGTATCGGTGGCCGAAAAGAGTTTCCCGCTCTCCGGGCAGCCTGAAGGGGACCAGGCCAAGGCGCTCGTATCCGCCGGAAGGGGACCCAGTGTCGCGATAATACTCCCCGAGCTGGTGTCGATCCGGACGAGGCTCTGGCTGGAACCATTGTCGTGAACGCCCAAAAGCACCCAGCCGCCAAACGAAGGAATATTGGCGAAGGCGAGGGCCGCGATCTCACCGGGGCCGGTAGTAGGCCCTACGGCGGAAAGGACTTCGCCCGTGTTGGGATCGAGGAAGTCCAGGCCCGCGGCAGTGCCGTTGGAACCCCGGACAGCCGAAACGATCGTCCCCGGCGCGAGGGGCCCGCCCGAAGGCGCGACGGCCAGGGCGCCGCCCAGATTACCGCCGCCCGTCTCCCCGATTTCGGAGAGGAATTCATCTCCCGGCAAAACATTGAGGTCGAAATCAAAGAGCGAGGGGACATCCGTCCGCTCGTCCTTCTTCCACGCGTAAAGGAGATCGGCGTCGAACGCGTGGGCCGCGAGGCCTTCGAAGTTCCGATGCGCACAAATGGCCTCGTCCAGATCGAAACGCTGGAGGGGAGCGCCGTTCAAGGGATCGAGGAGCACAAGTTCCCCCGGGACTTGCCCGGTGGTGGTGGCCCACAGGTCGGGCGTTCCCGGCATGTTGGCCAGGGCGCCGTAGCGGTCCTGCGTGCTCACGGAAGATATGGTGGAGCCGTCCGACGGACTCACCCTGTAGAGCTGGGGAAAGGCCGATTCCATCCCGTCGGAGACGAGCAGGACGGGGTCGTTGTAGAGGACCGGGATGCCGGTCACGTTGAGGGGCGGCACGCCCGGATAATCCGCCGTGAATTCCAGATCCACGTACGCGGCGAGGTCGAAACTGATGTCGCCAAAAAAGGCCTGTCCGCTTGTAACCGGTTGAGTCAAGGTGCCGGACAAGATGCCGAAGGGGGGATTGGCCTGCGCCGCGGTGATCTGGGTCGTGTTGTCGCTGGTGAGGATGAAACCCTGGGAATCGAGAATGTCCACTACGAACCCGTTCCAGAAATTCCCTTCAACAAAGGGCGGCGTCAGGGGGAATTCGACGTCCAAGGTGAGCTCGTAGGGAACGGCGGTGATCGTCATGCCGACGCCGGTGATGGGCGTAAGCACCGGGCTCGAAGTGGCGTCGAAGGTGATGCTTCCGTAGGGGAAGAACGAAAGATCGTCAAAGGTGGCGACGCCGCCGGAAACCTGCTTGGTCAGCGTACCCGAGAAAGAGCCCGAACCCGTGGCGAGCGAGATGGTGATGTCGGTGGTGTTATCGGCGGTAACGAGGGCGCCCCCGGCGTCCCGCACTTCCACGGTAAACGTCGCCCAGTTCGCGCTTTCGGGCTCGGCCGGTTGCGGGGCGGTGCCGAAAGCCAGTTGCGTGGCGCCGCTGTCGGGAACGATGACGATGTTCGTTCCGGAAATTCCCGTAAGGCCCGGGGCCGTCAGGTCGAAGGTGATGGATTCGGCGATGTTGTACGAAACGTCGTCGAACGTCACGACCCCACTGGCGGCCTGCTCCGTGAGCGTCCCAAAAAGCGCCCCCGTGCCGGAGGCCAGGGAGATCGTCACCTGGGTTGAATTGTCGCCCGAGAGCAGAAGGCCCTGGGAATCGAGCACCTCGACGGTGAACGCCTGCCAGGTGGTGTCTTCCGTCTCCGACTCCTGAGGGGATATTCCGAAAGCCAGCGAAACGGGGACCGGAAGGACGTCGATCTGGGCGGAAGCCCCCTGGAGGCCCGAGGAAAAGAAATCGAAGTCGAGATCGTTCTGGTATGGGAAATAGGAAAGGTCGTCGAAGACCGCCTGCCCGGCCGAGGTGAACTGGGTGAGGGTCCCGCTGAAGGAGCCGCCCCCCAATTCCCCGATGGTGATGCCGCGGCCCGAATCTCCCGAAACCGGATCGCCGTAGAAGTCGAAAACCCCCACGGTGATCGCGTTCCAGGTGGCGCTCTCGTCCACGGTGCCGGGGATGGCCGAATTGATCTGGAGTTCGTAGGGAACCCCGGCGAGCGGGAAAATATTGATGGCCGTGCTGCCGATGCCCGTGACGCCCGGGGCATTTACAAAGAAGGCCGTGGGTTCGACGGCCACCGGCCCGACGGAGTTGTAGACGAGGGCGCTAAAGGTCGCGATCCCGCCCACGGCGTTCACGCTCGTCCCGGCCGTAAAGAGGGACAAATTGTCGATGAGCGGGTCTTTCGTAATGGTGATGAGGTGCGTGGCCGTCGGGACGACGAAGTTCGAGGCGTCCTGCACTTCGACCGTGAAGCTCGCCCAGGCCTGCTCGTCCACGGCCGTTCCCGGAGGGGCGATGCCGAAGGCGAGGTGGTCGGCCGGGCCGGACATCACGAGGCGGAGGTTGGAAATGGGCGTCAGGCCCGGCGCCGTGAAATCGACGAACTTGATGCCCGGGGTATCGAACTGGATGTCGTCGAAGGTCGCGACGCCGTTGTTGGCCTGCCGCGTGAGCGTGCCCGTGATGCTCCCCGTTCCGCCAAAGAGGCTCAGGGTCACTTGGGTATCGTCATCCACGGAAACGAGGCCATTTACCGCATTGCGCACTTCGATGGTGAACGCCGGAAGGGTCTGGTTGGCTACGTAATCGAGCGGCGGCGTTCCGAGGGCGAGATTGTTGGGCGGGGAGGCCATCTGGACGGAATTCCCCGTGAGGCCCAAGAGCCCCGATGCCGTGATGTCGAAACCGACCGTTTCGAGCTGGACGCTGTTGGAATAGACGAGATCGCTAAAAGAAACGACGCCCCCAATGGCCGTCTGGACCAAAGTCCCCGCCGACATGGAGGGGCTCTCGCCGCTGGTCTTGGTGAAGGTGATCTGGGTCGAGTTATCTCCCGTGACGAGGGCGTTCAAGGCATCCCGGACTTCGACGGTGAAGGTCTGCCAAATCTGTCCCATGTATTCGTAGGACCGGGGCGCCGTACCGAAAGCGAGCTGGGTGGCGCCGGCCCCGGGGTTCACATCCACGCAATTCAAGGAGACGGGCGTGCTGGCCCAGCTCGTATATAGGACCGAAAGCTCCGTCGCCGCCACGGAAACGCTGTAGCTCCCGTTCGCAAGGTCCGAGAGGCCCAGGCACACGAAGTGGTCGGTGGTGTCGAACGGCGCGGGAAGGGCGGCGTTGGCTGCTACGTAATCACAAACTCCCTGCTGCGGCGCGCCCGAAGGAAGGGCGCGCAGGCCCGCCTGCATGAGGCCGGTTCCCAAAGAATCCAGATCGTTCAAATGGGTGAAATAGAAGGTATCGGTGGCGCTGTCGACGAGGCACGCCGTGGGGCCGGAGGGGCGCCGGATCGTCACGAGCACGTCGCTCGTCGCGCCCGGCACGATGGCCGTGTCGATAATTTCAACCGCCGGGACCGGGCTGCACGAAGCTATCACCGCGGGATCGCAGATGTCCGAAGCGCCGCCCATCGCATTGAGCGGACGGCTCAAGGCGCAGGGGGCTTGAATCCCCAAGGTGACGCACGGGTCCGCCGGATCGGGAATGTCCGAAACCTGCGCGTTCGTATCGGATACGACGAAGAGCCCGCCCCCCAAGACTGGCGGGATGAGGGAGAACTGGTACGTGGGAAGGGAGCGGACGACGCTGCCCAAATCCTCAAAAAGCCCGAAGCTCGCGGGGGGCGAGCCCTCGCCGCTGTAAACGTGCGAAGCGTCCACGAGGAAATCGAAAGGAAGCTGGGAACCGTCCGTGTGCCGGATGGCGATCTCGAAGGGAAGGCCCCCCGCGGCGGCCGCGCCCAGGAGCGTGCCGGAGGTGGACGTGTTTCCGATGGCAATGGGCACGCCGGTTTCCGTCTCGAAAGAGACCTGCACGGCGCCCCGCAGGGGGCACGTATCCAGCGTGAGGTTGTGGCCGGTCGTCGGCGCCGTCACGAGGACGGGGGCCGCGTCCGGGTCCTGGCGGGCGCCCACGTGCCGGTTCAGGTTGACGAAAAGGCCACCTTCAAAGAGCGTAAAGGGGGCGGCCGAGGTGCCCGGGTAAACCGCTTGCACGTAAATGTCGCGGCCCGAAGGAAGAAGATTTCCAAAATTGTATTCCCCTTCGCCGTCGGCGTAGACCATGGCCAGGGGGACGTTCGTCACGGCGTCGAAAGCGGTGAGGATGGCCTCCGGAGCGAGGCCGGTAAGGCCGCCCGGCGCGCAGCCGAGGGGATCGGAAGAATCGTCGGGCAGGTTGAAATTCACGCTGCCTTGGATGGCTTCATAAGTACCCGGAACTGCCTGCCCCGGATCGTTCCAATCCAGCGCCGTCAGGGTCGCGTCCGTATCCGTTTCGCCCACCGCGACGGAGCCGTAGTAGACGTGGGTCCAAAGCTCGGTGCCCAGGGGGAGAATCCCCTCATCCACCAGGAAAAGATAGGCCCGGATGTCGAAGGCGCCGTTGGGCGCGGGGAGCTGCACGGTAGCCGTGCAAGTGGTAGTGCAG
>JBFLVN010000142.1:0-9410 GCA_040758475.1 Bdellovibrionota bacterium | reverse complement strand
CCACCCCCATCCCCTCCCCGCTAGCGGGGAGGGGTGTGACTTCTTATGCCCCTCTCCCTTTGGGAGAGGGTGCCGCGTAGCGCCGGGAGAGGGCCCTCTCCCGGCCTTCGGCCACCCTCCCCCAGAGGGGGAGGGGCAAAATTCTTCCTGACCCCCGTCATGCCGGGTGATTAGAGTTGCGGGCTAGTTAGTTACCCAGGGAGTACGAACCATGGTCCTTCAAATCACCTTTCACGGAATCCCCCGCTCCGAGGCCCTCGACAAGAAGATCCGCGAACGGGCCGCCAAACTCGAAAAATTCCACGACCGCATCACCCGCTGCAAGGTGGTGGCGACGGTCGAGGGGAAGCACGGCCACAAGGGGGCGAAATACGAAATCCGCATTGCCCTCAGCATCCCCAAGGAAAAGACGCTCGCCGTCACCCACGAATCGAACGAGGACATCTACGCGGCCCTTGGCGCGGCCTTCGATACTGCCACGCGGCGCCTCGAAGACCACGTCCGCACCGGCCGCCAAACGCGCCGGGGCAAGACCGCTAAGAACCGCGCGACGCGCGGGAGCGTCAAAAGCCGGGGCGATACGGTGAAACGGGCGACGGTCGGGGGAGCGAGGTAGTTTTCCCTACTATCTCCCGGCCGCTCCGCTCTGATGCCCCTCCCCCTTTGGGGGAGGGTGCCCCGGAGGGGCGGGAGAGGGCCCTCTTCCGGCGCTTCGCGCCACCTTCCCCCAGAGGGGGAAGGGCATTTAAGGAACCCTGGTTTTACAAACTCTCATACAACGCCTTCGCCACGAGTCCCGGCCTTGGGTCCACGATGATTGAAAGGCCCATGCGGTTCATGACGTAACCAAAGCCGACTTTGGCGTCGAGATCGGCAAACCCCAGCGAACCGCCGGCGCCGGGGTGGCCGAACGACCTCGCGTTGGGGGAAAACCAGGCTTCTTCCAAGTCCTGCGAGAGCATGAAGCCGCTCCCGAAGCGCGTGGAGAACTTCAAGACCTCATCGGGCCCGTGGGATTCCTGCGTGTAGCAGCGGGCGAGGCTCGCCGGGGAGAGGAACTTCGCAACGTTTCCGTAGATCGTGGCTAATCCCTTGGCGCTCGTGTGGCCGTTGGCGGCGGGGATTTCGGCCGTCCGCCACTCGGAGGTATTGACGACGCCCGGCTCGGCCATGCTGGGCGGGTTGGCAAAGGCCCGGGCGGTGACGCCCTGGGGGTTCTTGAGAATGATTTCAACGAGGTTGAACTGCTCTTTCTTGTAGGCGCCGCCCGCCTGGGAGGGGCGGATCTGGCTCATGCGGGCCACGCGGCCGTGGAGTTTTTCTTCCGTCCCGATGTGGAAGTCGGCGCCCAGGGGCCCGGCGATTTCATCGCGGAAGAATTCCCCCACGGTCTTTCCCGAGATTCGCCTGATAACTTCGCCCACGAGCCAGCCAAAAGTGATGGCGTGGTAGCCGTGCTTTGTCCCCGGCTCCCACCAGGGCGTTTCCGCTGCGAGCGCGCTCGTCATCGCCTTCCAGTTGAAGAGGGCGTCCATTGGAAGAAGATTCTTCACCGCCGGAAGGCCCGAGCGGTGATTGAGGAGATACCGGACCGGAATCTTCTCCTTGCCCACCTGGGCGAACTCGGGCCAGTACTTCGCCACCGGGGCGTCTAAATCCAGTTTCCCCTGGTCCACGAGCTTGTGGGCGCAAAGGGCCGTCATCCCCTTGGTGGTCGAAAACACGTTGGCGAGCGTGTCCTCCCGCCAGGGCCTCGCTTTCTCCTTGTCGCAAAACCCGCCCCAGAGGCTGACGACCACCTTCCCATTCACCACGATCGAAAGCGCGGCCCCCAGTTCCAGGCCTTTCTCGAAACCCGTAGCAAAAGCGTCTTTCACCCGCTTAAACGCGGGGTCGAGGGAGCCGGAGATTTGGACCGGGTGGTTCATGGGGGAGAGAGGCTACTGGGGAGGGGGAGAGGGGTCAATGAAAAATACGCCTCACGGCACCAGCTCGAACTTCTCGCAATGGACGGGCCGGACGAGGGCGAAGTCCCGGCGGTCGGTGGTGGCCACCTTCTTAATCCGCAGGCGCTCGGCCACGGCGATGACGGAAGCGTCCACGAAATCAAGACGGAGGTTTTCGTACCGCCGCAGGAGTTCCAGAATGCGAGGGAAATCCTGCGGCATCAACGGAATGACAAGAAAGCGGTCCGAGGAGAGATTCTCGACGAACGCCTGCTCTTCCCGCGTTCCCAGGGCGCGGCGGATGAGGTAGCACGCTTCGGGAAGAACGGTCTGGGGAACGAGAAAGGCTTCGGTGGAATTCTCAAAAAGGGTCTTCGCGGGGGGATGCCAGCGGTCGTGCTTGTCCAGGTAGGCGTAGAGCGCCCCCGTATCGACGAGGACGGCCATTTAGCGCCGGCCGAATCCTTCGGCGAGAATTTCTTCGGCACGCTCCGAGATGTCGTCCCGGCCGCTATCCCCGATGCCGCCGCAGGTGAATTTCCGCGGCGTGGGGAACGGCTCGCCGGGCCACTTGGGCTCGCGGGACTCTTCCTCCACCGTCACGTAGGTTTCGGCGTGCTCGGCGAGATGGAGGGGTTCGAGGGGCTTTAGCACCCCGTCCTCGTAGACCGCTTTGATCGTCCGGCTCATGGGGAACAAGGATACCCGCCTTACTGCCTGAAAATCCAGCACCCTTAGCCTTCGCCCCAAAACCTCCTACACTCCGCCCCCGAAGGCGGCGCCATGAAGTTCACCAAAGCTCTCGCGACAGCGCTCTTTCTCCTCCCGCTCCTCTCCTGCGCCCCCAAGTTCACGGGGCCGACGCTCTATGAAATCTGCGAAGAGAACGGCTGCTTTCCGCCGCTAACCCCGGAGGGGCTCTACAAGGGAGCGAGCGTTTCGGACGGGATGATCCGTTTAAAGCCCGAAGAATCGTTCTTTGTGAAGACGGAGGAAGAGGACGGGACGCTCCAGGCCTTCGTCCGCGTGAAGGAGTCGGCCGGGGCGCCGCCGCCCGGAGTGATCTGGGTGCGTTTTGGCACCGGGGCGGCACGTTATCTGGGCGTCGAGGGGAACGTGCTAACGATCAAAAATATCTCGGCCCCGCCCTTTAAGTACCGGGTGGGGATGCGCCTTTCCACGGGCGGGCCGTTCTACTACACGAGCTCTTGCCCCGTCCCGGCGGGGGAGACTTCCTACGAACACTGGCCCCACGAGATCAAGGAACTCGTCCTCGTGGACTTCCAAGTATTAACGCCCGGGGAAATTCCGTATACGGCGTGCGAATAAAAAGCCCGGCCCCTTGCGGGGCCGGGCGTAGAAAAATCCGCAATCACTCGAAGTTCAAGGAGGCGGGAGCGGATAGATCTTGCTAGCCGCCACGAAACCGCCCGCGTTGTCGGCGCAGTCGTCGTCGTCGCTGCCATCGTCGTCTTCGCCGAAAGCCACGGTCGTTCCGAAACAGAGGCCGCCGTTCCGGGTGCTTCCTTCAAAGTTCGTGTACTCGACGTCGAAGTTCACTTCGCCGCCCCAGAGGTCATCGCCGAAAGTCCCGTCGTTGTTCAAATCCGCGTCGATCGTGATGCGCCCCGTGGCCGTCTCGACGTAGGGATCGTCCGCGGTCTCCGTGCCCGGATCGAACTGGGTGTAGACGGCGGTACCGTTGAGGCGGATCGCCTCCAGGGGATCGACGGTGCCCGCGGGCTCGGGAAGGATGTCCGCTTTAATGACGCAATTGGTGAGCGTGAGGGTCTCGGTGAGCGCGTAGCCGTCGCCGCTCAGATCGGGGGGCGTCGTATTTCCGCTCGCGAAGTTGGCGGTGAAGACGTCGCTCTGCCGGATCGTCCCGCCGGTCGCATCACCGTCATCCACGTCCGTGCTGTTGCAATTGATGAGGCTCGAGTAGGCGAAAGTGAGGACCCGCTCTTCCCCATCGGGGATCGCGTCCACGGCGTCCTGCACGGCCTCTTCGCCGTAGATGTCCTCGTACCAGAGGGTCCAAATATCCCACCAGGTCAGCTCGTACGCGGCGACGAGGTCGTAATCGTACGCCACCCGCAATTCGGTATTTCCCTGGTCGCCATCGCAGTAACTCAGGCAGTGGGTATCAAGGCTGTCCGCGATGTCGGCGCCGTTGGCGCCCGTGTCCAAAAGCCCCAGGCCAATTGCGTTGCTGTCGTCGCAGGAGCTGGCCAGGGCGGCGCCGCCCACGAGGAGCACCGCCGCGAGAATGGAACGGAAAACAAAAGAATGCTTGTACATGAAGACCCTTTCTTCCCGCCTTTGGAACGGGCGGGAATTTGGACGGTCCGCCAGGGAAAGAAAAGGGCTTAGCCAGTGTTTCAACCTCATCCCAAGTTTCCCAACAGAACAAGAACGGCTATAAATCGCTAATTCGACGGCGGAGACAGGGGGAGGATCGATGCGTTGTAGCGCGCGAGCGCTGGTGGGGGTTTGCCTTCTTTTCGTGGCGGCTTTGATCCCCGGAAAAAGCTTCGGAGAAGAACCGGGCACGATAGCGAAACGAAAGGTCACTTTTAGCCTGCGGGTCGGCGTTCAAATTCCCACCCAACCAGTGGATGAGGCTGGAGAAACGTTTGTCACCAGCATCGTCGGCCAGCCGGCCGAAGCGAAAGGAGATGCCGGTTTCCGGGCAGGAGGAACAGTGGCCATCGATCTCAGCCAGAGGACTTCCCTCGGGCTCGCGTTGGAATGGAGCCGCATGGGACTTACCGCGCCCGGGACAAATCTCGGGGACATGAATACTTTCACGGCTCTTCCGTACATCTTATTCCACCCCAAGGGCCGTAGCGAAAAACGCACCTATTATTTAACCGGTGGCCTTGGGGCCCACCTCAACTGGCTGCATTTTGCCCATCCAGAAGACTGCGTTTGGGGCGCAGCTTCGGGATGCAATGCCAAACCTTACGCTGCTGTGGCTTTCCGCGTTGGCGCGGGAGGGGAAGCTGCGATTTCGCCAAAAACCCGCTTGTCCCTCGAACTCAACTGGACGCTCAACATGGGGAGCTTGGAGGGGGATATCGATGGCATCCCTCTCCCCAAAGACGGCCTCAATTTGAGCGCCGTAATGTTCCTGGCCGGGGTACGTTTCGAGCCGTAAGGGTTAGCTGGTTCCCGTCACGACCCGCTCTTCCAGATGGTCCTTCCGACGAAGAAGGGGCCGAGTTTTTCGAGCCACAGGGAGGTCTGCTGAGTGGGGCGCATGGCTTCGATGAGCTTGCTGAGCCAATCGAGGCGTGGGCCCACGACGCCGATGATAAATTCGTTGTCGTCCCGGTCGAGGCCGAAGCACTCCAAACGAATGTCCCCGGCGTAGCCGGCCTGGCCGAAGTTCCGGCCGATCATCCCGTGCTCCATGAGAATCTTTCCCTTCTCGGCGTCGGGGAGGCGGTAAAATTCGCTCTTGCGGCGCAGGGGATACCAGATCGCCCAGGGCCATTCGGCGTTCATGGTGTTGCGGCGCGGGTGCTCAAGGAGCCAGTCCTCCAAATCCTCCTCGCGGCCCGTGCCGTAAGTCCGTCCGAACATGGTCATTTCGGGGACGGGCGTTAGTTTGGAGAAAGGCTCGGAATTCAAAAGGTCACGGGCCTTGGTGGCGAAGATCACCGGGTCTTCGGCGAGCACCAGAGTGGCGACGCCGCGGGGATCGCTTGCGCTCGCGTAGAGGACCATTTCGAGTCCCGAGCGCTTGGCCGCTTCGACGAGGGCGCCCGTGCCGTTGGCGCCCGTAAAGACCTGGAGCTGCAAATAGAGCCGCTTGTCGGAAGTCTGGGGAACGCCCTTTTTCGGCATCCCTTTTTCCCGAAGGTCGCGGGGATCGTCCTTGTAGTGGAGGTCCCGGTCGGGCTCGACGCCCCAGCGGCGGGCGGTTTCGAGAATCTCCGGCCTCATGGGCCACTGGTCGGCCTGCTCGGGGCCCTGGTACTGGAGCGAAGAGCCTTTCAGCTGCATGCAGTTCGTGTTGTCACCCACTTTGCGGATTTCGGCCACTTCCTCTTTCGATAGCTTCACCTGCGCCGGAACGGCGGCGAGCTCGTCGAGCTTCGATTCGATGGGGCGCGGGTCTTTCCCCTGTTCCTGGATAAGGGTCGGCACCACGGACTTGATGGCGTCGTGGGAGAGATCCCACTGGCAAGCGAGCTGGAGGGGCGTAAGGCCATGCTTCTTCGCGATGGGCCGGATTTTTTCGAGTTTCTCGCAAGCCGCTTCCACCCACCCGTGGCCGCGGAAGCTCCGGTGGTCCGTGCGCGGGAAGACGTGGCCGGGCTTCACGTCGTCGTGGAAGATGCCGCCGTAATCGACCACGCGGGCGATGAGTTTTACGTCGTGTTTCTTCGCCGCTTCCAGGACGAAGGAAGAAGGCCAGGGCTCGAAGGGATTCAGGATCACCATGGCCCAGTCGATCTGGCCGCCAAAACGCTCGAAGCAATTGATCAAATCGATCGTAAATCCGTTGGCCGGGCCGATGGCGATGCCGATTTTCTTCGTAAGCCCCGCGTCCTTCACCTTCTGCATGCCGTCCCACACGGCGGCGCTCGTGTAGCCGCGCCGGTCGGGGTTGTGGATGAAGAGGAGGTCGAAATGGGAAGTCCCGCAGCGCTCTAATTCCTTCTCGGTCGCCATGCGGATGAAATCGCCGTACTCGGATTCGCCGCGAAGAAGGGGATCGGTAAAGCGCTGGTAGCCTTTTTCGCCAAAGCGCTCCCCTTTATAGATGTCGTGGCCGATGCCCCCCACGAGGCAATAGGAATCGCGGGGTTTTCCCTTGAGGGCTTCGCAAAGAATTTTGTCGGACTCGCCGTTCCCGTAGACGTCGGCCGTCAGGAAGGTACGGACCCCTTTGTCGTAGGCCCGCTGGGTGAGGCTCGTGAGACGCTCGGGGGTGATCGGTTCACCGAAATGGAGGAAGCGCCCTCCGCTCCACATTCCAAAGGCTGTATGGCCTGGTTCCATGACACGCAAATCTCCTGAAAATTCCCCGGGCGATCCCGGTGCGGCGCACCTTATATCATCCCGCCGAAGCGATCACCTCTGAGGAATGTCAGAGGCAGGACGGAGGAATTGTATCCTTGGCGCGGCCCGGGTGGGCCACCCGGCGAAGGCTGGCGAGAACCTGCATCACGTCTCGCCGCATCCCAATTTCGCAGGAGGGCCTCCAAATGACGAATGCGTCAGTTAAAAGTGAGGCTTCACCTACTTTTCCTTGACGCCTCCGGGGCAAAGGAAGTAATGAACAATTGTTCACCGATCCGGGAAGACCGGTGAGCGCGGGGAGTCCAAAAAAGCTTCCCACGATTCTCAAAAGCCCCATCCAAAAAAACAGGAGAAAACCATGAGCGCCAAGCAAGCCGTTATCGTCTCGACCGCCCGCACTCCCATCGGAAAGGCCTTCAAGGGGGCCCTCAACAACACCCACGGGGCCGACATGCTGGCCCACACGATCAGTAACGCCATCAAGCGCGCGGGGATCGAGCCCGGCGAAGTCGAAGACGTGGTGGCCGGCTGCGGCCTTCCGGAAGGATCGACCGGCAACAACGTGGCCCGCGTGGCCGCCGTCGCGGCGGGCTGCCCCGTCACCGTGAGCGGCATGACGGTGAACCGCTTCTGCTCGTCGGGCCTCCAAGCCACGGCCATCGCCGCCCAGCGGATCGTCGTGGACGGCGCCCCCATCATGGTGGGCTGCGGCGTCGAGTCCATCACCAAAGTGCAGAAGAACATGAACATGAACGACGCGGTCAACGCCACCGTGATGAAGACGAAGCCAGCCATTTACATGCCCATGGGCATGACGGCCGAAGTGGTGGCCAAACGCTACAACGTCGCCCGCGACCTGCAGGACGAATACTCCCTCCAGAGCCAGAAGCGTACGGCCGAGTTCCAGAGTTCGGGCCGCGACAAGGAAGAGATCGCCCCCATCAACGTGAAGCAGGTGATCGTCAACAAGGAGACGAAAGAAAAGAGCTTCAAGGAGTTCTCCTTCGACCGCGACGAGGGGAATCGGGCCGATACGACCCTCGAAGGATTAAAGAAACTCCCCCCCGTGTTCGACCCCCAGAAGGGGACCGTGACGGCGGGAAATTCTTCCCAGCTTTCGGATGGCGCGGCGGCGCTCGTCCTCATGAGCGACGCGGAAGCGGCCAAGCGCAACAAGAAACCCCTCGGCGCATTCCGGGGTCTCGTCGTCTCCGGGTGCGAGCCCGACGAGATGGGCATCGGCCCCGTGTTCGCCATTCCCAGGCTCCTCGAGCGCAACGGCCTCAAGCTCGATGACATCGACCTCATTGAGCTCAACGAGGCCTTTGCCGTGCAGGTGGTCTACATCCGCGACAAACTTGGAATAGACCCGGCCAAGCTCAATGTGAACGGCGGGGCCATCGCCATCGGCCACCCCTACGGCATGACGGGCGCCCGGCAGGCGGGTTCGATCCTCCTGGAACTTCGCCGCCGCAAGAAGAAGTGGGGCATCGTCACCATGTGCATCGGCGGCGGCATGGGCGCGGCGGGGCTCTTCGAAGCCTTCCCGGCTTAAAGAGAGTGACACCAGGGGCGGGGCAACCCGCCCCTGTGTTTTTTGGAAACTCACGAAATGCCCGAGGTCACGTACTACGGCCACTGGATTTGCCCCTTCGCCAAGCGGGTGAAATTCGCCCTGGCCCACCGGGGGATCGAACACGACGAAATCACCATCGCCCCTTCGGCCGTGCGGCCCAAGGATTTTGCGTTACCGCCCGAGTTCATCCAGTGGAGTCCCAAACGCGAGATTCCCATGATCCGCTACCGGGATGAGTACAAGCCCGATTCCATTCCGATCCTCGAATTCCTGGAAGAAAAATACTCCCAGGACCCGCTTCTTCCAGCCGATCCCAAGGAGAAGGAACTCGTCCGCGAGCGCGTCCGGTGGATGGACGGCAACATCATGCTGAACACGGCCCGGCTCTATTACGGCAGCCGGCCCGAGGGAATCGCCTCCGCGGGTGAGCAGCTTTCCAAAGCCTTCGAGACGGTAGAGGGGTGGCTCTCCAAAACCCCCTGGGCCGGGGGAGAGGCCCCTACCCTGACCGACGTGATCCTCATCCCGATCTACGTCCGCCTCGAAGGCCTGCGGCAATTGGGGTTCAACTGGGACGGCCCCGGCCCCCACGTCAAAGCCCATATCGCCCGCTGCGAGGGATTAAAGGGCTGGCCCGCCGTGGCCTGGAGCCGGGAGCAGACGGACGAATTCGTGGGCCGCTTCCGGAAATACCGGGAAATCGCCGCCCGCAAACGGGCTGCCGAACAGGCCGCCATCCGCTAGACTCTTTTCCACTTCGGCGGGACACCAGGAGCTTCAACTCGTGAATTGGACTTGGCTTGCCGCGGGAATCCTCGCCTTCGGATTCATCGGTTTTCTCTCTTTCCGTCTCT
>JBFLVN010000141.1:0-9520 GCA_040758475.1 Bdellovibrionota bacterium | reverse complement strand
CGCAACCACAAGGAATGCCAAAAGCCCCGCTGCCAGAAGGCAGGAAAAAAGAAACTCGGCCCCATAGACGCCCGCAACGAGGCCACCCACGAAGGCCGGGGCGAGCCGGTAGAGGATCGCGAGATCGAAGCCGTTTCGTTCCATCCGAAGGGGATGAGCAAGGCCGGGGCCAAAGGCCTTTCAAATCGAAAAAAAACGGGCATCCTACGGGAAAGACTAGAAAATTCCGGAAGGGCATAACCCAAAGCCGATTTTCTCAAACAGCCCGTTTGTACGGATTCCGAACGAACAGACGGAGAGAGGGGAATGCCCGGAGGGAGCGAGGTGTCCGTTGTCACTCCCCTGCCCGGTCGGTTAGCGTCGGAAACCTCGGCATCGTTTGAGGGCTTTCGGGGAAAGAAGGACGGGGTCATGGCCCAGCCGGCAGAAAAAGTGCAAAACGAAACGCAAATCTTCCGGGAACCCAAAGTCACGCTCGTCTCCAAGCAGGTCTTCCTGGACCAGGGGGCCGAGGACGTGACGGGCCTCGCCCAGTTCACCGACACTCCCGTCCCGGCCGAAAAACTCGTCGAGTTCGGCGGCCGCGTCTGCTACATGAGCTACGGCAAGGGCCGCAAGACCAACCACGAATACATCGAGCACCTCCTCCAAAGCGGCCACGGCTCCGTGCTCGAACACGCGGTCTTCTCCTTCTGTTTTGAAGGGGTCTCCCGCTCCCTCACGCACGAGTTAATCCGCCACCGGGCGGGCTTCGCCTATTCCCAGCTCTCCCAGCGCTACGTGGACGAAAGCTACGCCGCGTACGTGGAACCCGAGATCATCGCGCAAGACCCCAAGCTCCACGCCAAATGGATGAAAGTGATCGAGACCTGCCAGGACGCGTACCGGGATTTGGTCGAAGGGCTCCTCGAAAAGACGAACACCCTCTATCCAAACGACAAGACCCACGCCCGCAAGGAAGCAAGACAGGCGGCAAGGAGCGTCCTTCCGAACGCCACCGAAACCAAGATCGTCGTCACCGCCAACGCCCGCGCGTGGCGCCACTTCATGGAGATGCGCGGCTCGGAAGGGGCCGAAACCGAAATCCGGAAATTAGCCGTGGCCGTGTGCCGGATTCTCCAGAAGGAATCCCCCAACCTCTTTGGGGACTACAAGGTCGTCCCCCTCAAGGGCGGCGGCGAAGTGGTGGAAACACCCTATAAGAAGGTTTGAGGGAATTACTCTGCCAGCCCCAGACGGGCCTTGATGACGGCGGTCCTTACGATGTCATCCATGGCGTCGAACAAACGCTGATCAGCAAACCGATCGTGCTCTTCTCCCGCGTTGGCTTCCTTGCTGGAAAGCACGGCCCCTTCCGGCGCCCAGTGTTGCGTAGCCACCAACACCCCCAGTTTGTATTCTGACAAGGAACGCTTCGCGCCACTCGGGTAATAACTGGCAACAGGGCCGTGCAAGAACCCCTTCAAATAATTCATGGTCAACTTCAGCCCCTCCCCTTGCACCGGTATCGCGGGATCCGAAAACCACATCCTGCAAGGGCCGTCTTTTTTTCCAGCCACGTATTGAACTTCCAGGAACAACTTGCCTTGGGATGTGTAATAACGCCACACCCCGTCTTTTTCTCCCTGCTTGTAAGCTCCCGTTGCTTGAACCGCGCCGGATTCATTGAGCAGCCGGAAATCCCCTTCGGGAACGCCGGAGAGAAGCGCGACCTGCGCCCGGTATTCAGCCTTTGAACCAAGCATGCCGGCGCAGCCCCCCAGCGAGAGCGTCACCAGCGCCAAGGACAAGAAAGCAAAATGATTTCTCTGAGGTTTGAGCATCCACCCCTCCATGCCAGAGGCTATCGTATTCGCAAAAAGTCGATTCTCGGCAAATAAACTGATCGCCTTTTGTGAGTGTAACCCCCTGAAACCCTTGACTATTTAAGTAGTTTACTTTAGCCTTCCAAGTAGTTTACTTAATTATGCCCATCGACCACATCGGGATCGAGTGGGGCCCGTTTGGGGTCCGTCTGGCGCGCGTGGAAGCGTCGCTGGGGTCCGTGGAATTCGCGAGCTACGAGGCTCACTCCCTCAAAGCCCCGGTCGAAGTGCCCGCCTCTCCCCCTCCGGAAGGAGCGGCCCCAGCCGCCGAAGCGGCTCCTCCCCCACCACCGGCAAACGGGGGCACTCCACCTGCGGCCGCCGCCGAAGAGCTTCCCCCCGACCCGAACGCGCCCGTCTTCACCCCCGAAGACATGACCCGGCAGGCGACGCTCGCCGAGATCGTCCGGACGGGCGCTTTCCAGGGGCGCTTTTCCGCCATCGCACTCCCCTCCCCCGCCGTGACGACCCGCATCTTCCAGTTCCCCTTCACCTCGAAAAAGAAGATCGACCTCGTGCTCGAACCCGAGTTCGAGGGCGTCACGCCCTTCGAGGCCCAGGGATTCATTCTGGATCACGTGCCCTTGGACCAGGCCGACGGCGGCGCCAGGCATCTCGCCTTCGGGTGCGAGCGAAAGCACATCGCCCACGAACTCACCCTCGCCCGCGGGGCGGGGATCGAACCCCGCATCCTGGGTGTGGCGGGAGCCACCTTGGCCGCCCTTCCCCTTTTCGTGGGAGAGCCCCCAGCGCCCGTACCGTCCGAGACCCCAGCGGAAGGAGAAGCCCCGCCTCCCGCCGAATCCCCCGCCCCTTCCAGCGGGGCGGCCACCGAACCTGTCCGGAAAAAATACACAGCCTCGCGTTTCAACCTGGAAGCCGCTCCCTGCGCGGCGCTCCTCTACATTTCGGAAGCCGAGGCGTCCCTGCTCGTCCTGCGCCACGGAAAACCCTGGCTCCTCCACGGTTCGGGCGCGGGCCTTCCCGTCCTCTGGGGACAAGGAACCCCCACCCTGCGGGCCCGGGTGCTCGGGAAGGAACTCCGGAGAGTTCTCACGGGCTTTGAATCCAATTTCGGCGAAGGGCCTTCGGAGATCTGGGCCCTGGGGGCGGGAGTGGCGGAAGCCGGGCTCCTCTCCGCGCTGCAAGAGGAACTGGGCCTCCCCGTCAAACCCGCGCGGCTCGATCCGGCGGCCGTGGGGGAAAAAGCGGTAGCGGTCCTCGAAAAGCACCCCGAGGCGGCCCTCGCCATCGCGCTTGCCTTCCAGAGCGCCCGGGAGAAATACGTCCCGGCCCCGAACCTTAGGCGCAAGGACTTCGCCTTCCGCAACCAGTGGCGCGACATCCTGGAACCCCTCGCCCTTCCGGGCGCGATCCTCGCCGCCGTCCTCGTCTTCTTCCTCATCAACACGCTCCTTGCCTTCGGCAACTACCGGCGCCAGCTCGACATCACGCGGGCCCAGCTCCGCCAGCTCTATCAGGACGCCAAGGGGGGCGAGCCGCCGGCCGACCCCGTGGCGGCCCTCCGGCAGGAACTCGAAGAAAAGCGCCAGCGCCTCGACGTCTTCCAGACCATCAGCGGCGTTTCGATCCTCAACATCCTGGCCGAGCTCTCCAAGTCCATCGAGAAGGACGTGACCCTCGATTTCGAAAACTTCCGGATCGACAGCGACCGCGTGACCGTGAACGGCCGCACGGAGAACTACGAATCCATCGACAAGATCAAGGGCTACCTCCAGAAGAGCCCCCTCTTCAAGGAAGTGGATTTCCGGGATACCAACCCGGACCCCAGCAACCAGAAGATCAAGTTCATCCTGGCCCTCACGCTCACCACGGCGGCCGAGCAGGAGGAAGCGGCGGGAGAAACAGGCGAGCCCGCCGGAGACACTCCGCCGGAAAGCGAAGGGGCGCCGCCACCGGATGCTTCGGGGATACCAACCGAAGCGGCCCCGGCGGCCGACCTCCAGCTTCCCGAGCCTCCGCCCGTCGAAGGGGAGCCGGGGCTTCTCCCGGGAGAACAAGTCCCCCCGCCGGCCCCGACGGCGCCGCCCGTGAATACTTCGCCCGAGCCCACGCCCCCTCCCGGCACGGCCCCGCCCATCGAACCGCCCCCGAACCTCGAACAACCGGGACGCCTCGGCGAACAGCGGCGCCGCCGGCCGGACGCCGAAGAGCGGATCAAAAAACGCAAGGAACGCATGCGCGAGCGCCTCAAGAAGCGCTATGGCGATGACGGGAACGCCGGCGAAAGCGGCGCGGGAGGTGGGCAGTGAACCGCCTCCAGGAAATTTTCTCCCAGCTCCAGACCCGCTGGCAGGAACTCGAACCGCGGGAGCGTTACGTCGTGGCGGGCGGCGGGGCAGTGGTTCTCATTATCCTTTTTCTCTTCGGCCTCATCAGCCTCTCTTCCCGCATGGACAAAATGAGAACCCAGGTCCGGGAAACGGCCCAGGAGATCGAACTCACCAAATCCATGCTGCGGGAGATTGCCGCCATCGACGCGCGGCTCAAGGGCGTCGATCTTCCCATCGGCCAGCGCTGCACGGTGAACCTTTTTACGGCCCTCGAATCGACCCTGCGCGGCTGCGGGGCGGATAATTTCTCGATCCGCCCGATCCAGGGGGGATCGTCCAGCCCCTACTACACGGAGCAGGCCGTCCAGATCGAGGCGCGGCGCCTCCTGCTCAAAACCCTGGTGGGATGCCTGTATCAGATCGACCAGTCCCCCTCCGAATACCGGGCCTGGAAATTCCGGGCGAGGAAACGCTTCGACGACCCGAACCTGCTCGACGTGGACGTCCAGGTTTCGACCTTCTGCGCCAAATCCGAAGAAGAAGCGGCCGCTGAGGGAGAGGCGGAGGAACCCAAGTGAACGCCTTCGTCGAACGAGTACGGGCGCGGATCGAGCAGTGGAATCCGCCGCAGGAACAGAAGGACCGCCTGCGGCGCATCGCCTTTGTTGCCTACACGGTTCTGGCGACTCTCTTTTTCATCTGGCTCTTCCTCCCCCGCGAAGCGATCCTCGCCGCCGTCACCGCCAAGGTGAGCGCCGCCGCGGGGCGCAACGTAACCGCCAAGGACGTCTCCCTCTCGGGCCTCTCGGGCGTCACCCTGGAAGGCCTTTCCGTCGAGCGGGATTCGGGCCCGGCCATCGAGGTGGACGAGCAATCCATCCGCGTGGGCCTTCTCTCGGCCCTCATCGGAAGGACGAACCTCTGGTCCCGAAGCGAAGTGGGCGAGGGCTGGATGGAGGCCGAGTTCAAGCGCTCGAAAGACCGCATCCGGTTCGAAGCGGCCCTGGAGGCTTTCGATCTCACACGCCTCCTGGCCGCCCCCGCCAAGGACAAGTTCGGCCTGGAGGGGAAAGCGAAGGGAAAACTCTTCTACGAGACGCCCGGCACCGAATCTTCCGCCCTGAACGCCGTGCTCGACCGCCTCAAGGACCCCTCGGGTGCCACGGGCGAAGTAAAGCTCACGCTCCAGGAAGGGGTCGTCCAGGGGATCAACCTGGGGGCGATCCCCGTGCCGCCCATCCACTTCACGGAAGTGCGGGCCGACATGGCTGTCAAGGAAGGGCGGCTCGAAATCACTTCCTTCGAGGTGCGCGGCGGAGACGCCGACATCGACGCCGGCGGATTCATCAACCTCCGCACGCCGCTCCTGACATCCCCCATCAACATCAAGCTCAAAGTCACGCCCTACGGCGAGTTCAAACAGAAGTACGCCATCGCCTTCACCCAGCTCCGGAGCGAGCCTGGCGGCTCCTACGCCGCCACGATCCAGGGTTCCTTGGGTGCCCCCCAGGTGGGGCGGTAGCCCAAGACACCCCTCTCCCCAAACTGCTCCCCATCGTTTAAGAGCTTTTCCGCAAAACAGGGAGGGACTCCATGCCCAAGGTAAAGCTCTCAGGCCTTCATGCCCTCATCACCGGAGCGTCGTCTGGAATCGGAATGGAAACGGCTTTGGAACTCGCCAATGCCGGTTGCAACGTCTCGGTCGCCGCCCGGCGGAAAGAAGAACTCGAAGCCGTAGCCGAAAAAATCCGCGCCAAGGGGAAAAGCGCCCACGTCTTCCCCGTGGACCTCTCCAAGCCCGGCGCCGCCGCCAAGCTGGCGGCGGAAGTCGAACAGAAAGCCGGGCCCGTGGACATCCTCATGAACAACGCGGGCCTCGGCGGCACGTCCACCTACTTCGTCGAAAAGCCTGAAAAAGAAGTCTCCGACACGGCCATGATCAACTTCGTGGCCCCCATCGAACTGGCCCGGAAGATTTTCCCCGGCATTGTGGCCCGCAACCGAGGCGCCCTCATCTCCGTCTCCTCGGGCTTTGGCGTCCTTCCGGCCCCCAGTTCTTCGGCCTACTGCGCGAGCAAGGCCGCCATCGTGATGCTGGATGAATGCCTGCGCCTCGAAACGGCCGGGTCGAACGTCCACATCCTCACGGTCTACCCGGGGCCCGTCGATACCCCCATGCTCCGGGCGACGAAAGCTTCGAGCCCGCTGGGGGCCCAGCTCGGGCGCCTTCCTACCGGCGATCCCAAGGTCTGCGCCCGGAAAATCCGGGAGGCTCTCGAAAACGGGAAAGAGCACCTCTTCTACCCCGAAGTCTACGGCATGGTCCCCTACGCGAAGCCCGTGCTCGAGCGCGTCGCGCGCCTCGGCGCCCCGTTCGTCAACCGCGCCCGGGAGAAGCGGGTGAAGAAAAAGGCGGGATGAGATTTTCTGGAACGATCGTTCCACTTCTCTTCTGGAATAGCTACTATCCTGCGCGCGCCCGGCCAGCCATCGAAAAGCGCCGGGC
Organism: Bdellovibrionota bacterium; assembly: GCA_040758475.1. GTDB lineage: Bacteria > JAGRBM01 > JAGRBM01 > JAGRBM01 > JAGRBM01 > JBFLVN01. The sequence goes on along the minus strand of JBFLVN010000141.1, from coordinate 2,855 downwards.
GGGAGGGTCTTATGAAAAAACTCGAAGGTCGCGTCGCCGTCGTCACCGGAGCCGGAAGCGGCATTGGGAAATCCACGAGCATTCTGCTTGCCCAAAAGGGCAGCGACGTGGCGCTCGTCGATGTAAACGAGAAGAACCTCCGCGAAGTCGAATCCACCATCAAGGCCTTTGGCCGCCGGGCGAGCGTCCACGTGGCCGACGTCTCCAAGAAAGAACGCATGGCCGCCCTGCCCGATGAAGTGCTCAAGGCCCACGGCGGCCACGTTCACATCGTCGTCAACAACGCGGGCGTCTCCGTCACGGCAAATCTCGACGAGCAACGCCTCGAAGACTTCGAATGGCTCATGGGCATTAACTTCTGGGGCGTCGTCTACGGCTGCAAGTTCTTCCTGCCGCACCTGAAGCGCGAGGACGAGGCCCACCTCGTCAATATCTCGAGCGTCTTCGGCCTGATCGGCATTCCCACCCAGTCCTCCTACTGCGCCTCCAAGTTCGCGGTAAGGGGCTTTAGCGAATCCCTGATGGCCGAACTCCACGGCACGAAAGTGGGGATCACCTGCGTCCATCCGGGCGGCATTAACACCAACATCGTCAAAAGCTCCCGCACGTACGATGAAAAGATGAAGGGGAAGGCCGCCCGGTTTTTCGAGAAACGCGCCATCTCCCCCGACATCGCCGCCAAGGAGATCGTGGACGGCATCCAGAAGAACAAGCCGCGAGTGCTCATCACCCGCGAAACCCATATCGTGGACGGAATGAAGCGCCTCTTCCCCGTCTTTTCGAGCCAGCTCCTGGCGGCGAGCCGGGCGAGGTTCGGGTTGTAGGGGTTCCTCAAAAAAACGCTTATTTCGTCTCGAACTCGTATCGGGAAAATGAATAACACCCCATGCGGTTCTTATCCCCGTTGGGTTTGGGAGACTTTCCCGAGAGGCCGGCAAAGCAATCGAACGCCTCCTTGGCCATTTCATCCAGATTGTCTTCCGAGGCCGCAAGAGAGCTCTTCTCCCTGGAAAAGGCCAAAATCCGGTGCGTCCGGTTATCCACGAGAACCGTCTCCAGTACAAGACCCTGCTCGGGTATCACCAAAGGAATGACGATTACGCCGGCCGCCGCCGCCGCCACGGCAAGACCAATCGCCGCTGCCGTCACCATGGCGTCCTTCTTCCATTGCCCTTCAAAACCATAGAGGTGGGACAGGACCAGAGCATCAACTCCCTGATGAGGGGCCAGCTCGCACAAAGGCGCTTCCGGCTCCAGGACGAATCGCAGGGGGTCTTGAGCCTGAAACCGCGCCCGGTACTCCTTCGAGCTTTTCATCAGATCGGCGGTGGCCAGCAGGCTGTCGCGGTGGCACAAACTCTTGGCCACTTCCTCACCCAGATGATCGGGCAAGGGAGCTGTCGGGAAAATGTTCTCCGGGTGGGCCCTTACGAGGGAATGGATAAGATAAAATGCTGCATTCGACTGCCGGTCGGCCGGGGCGTCGGCGAGGGTGTTCCCCCTCCGGAGAAGGAGGCGGACCCTTGGCAGGGGAATGGCGAAACTCGATATTTTCCGGATTTCCGGCTGCCGGAGCGGCCGCTGCGTAGCCCGCATGTCCTTGCCTCGAATCAAGAATTCAGGCGATGGAGCGTTCTTGTAGGTGGGGCCGCAACCAACCATCCACAGGAGCGCGGCGAAAGCGCTCAAGAATCGCATTGAAAGTCCGGAATTCACCGCGCTCATCTCAACTTCAAGGAAAACGATTCGTACGCCCTGCAAGGAAACTTAGCAATCGCCCGCTGATTTAAAGCGTCGATCCTCTCGGTACCCATGCCCGATGCTTCATTAAAACACTTCAAGATCTCCCCTGCCGCTGATGCCAAAGAGCTCTTCACGGCGTCTCCGCCGCTAAACTTCCGTCCCGCGGCAAGAACCCTCTTCCCGCCATTCCCCAAGAGAACGATTTCAAGAACGAGCCCCTTGCGAAGGTCACTCAAAACCGGGTGGGTAAAAAGAAGACTGGCGCCGAGCGTGATGGCATAAAGTCCTGTTGATTGCGAAATTCGAGACAAGTTCCGAAGACCCTGCCCTTCGAGACCGTAAAGATGGGCCGCCAGATAACCCTGTCCGGATTCAGACGAAAGAGCTTTGCAGATGGGGTCCTCCCCCAAAAGCTGGGGCGAAGTTCCATTATTTTCGAGCGGCATCCCGAAGGACTCGAGGGCCCGCTGTCTCGCCGCTTCGAGAGATCGCTGGCCGTTGCAAACGCCATTGATGTCCGAAAGGACGGAAACACGGGCAGGTTTGTCCTTTCCAGCGCCAAACTCTTTCTGCAAAGCGTTGGAAAGAGCTTCCGTCAGTTGGCGGCTCGCTTCGAGCTGGCGTTCGAGCGGCAGCGCGTACGCCGTGGTTTCGGAATTCTCCGCGAAAAGGCGGACTTGAGGCGAAAGCACCGTAAGTCTCGAAAGAGCGATTTGGTCCTGCGAAGCCGGAGAAGTTTTCTTCTCTTCCCTTTTCTCAGTAACAGAATTCTTAGCGACGGGAAACAAACGCTTGCCGTCGAGGGCGATCGGAAGGGCCGGCGGAATATCCCTCGTGCCGGGCATTTCCGAGGCAAGGGGAATGCGAACCAAGGCCTCTTCGGCCGTCTTGGGGGCAAAACCATAAATGTGCTGCTGCATGTCGAGTTCGACGAAGTATTCTTTCCCCTCCTCGGCCGCGATCCACCACGTGTATTTGATGGACGGCTGGCTGCGGGCGTACGGAACGAGCGTCACGTAGTAAAGGCCCGGGTCCACCAAAAGCGGCATATAGGTTTCTTCCCGGAGGCCTACCAGAGGAATTTCGTTCAAATAAAGCTTGAGCCGGAGGAG
>JBFLVN010000140.1:0-9716 GCA_040758475.1 Bdellovibrionota bacterium | reverse complement strand
ATAATTGGTCGGATATATACCCATATAAGGCATTAATGGGTAAAAATTTCCTATTTTTTAGCAAGTGCTCCAACTCGCGAGTTTCTAAAAAATCAAATAATTTCAAGTAGTTATAAAAATCGTTGAGCGGTGCTCGGCGTGGCACGGCGTTCGCAATATCTCCACTTGCCCGTTGGGGATGAGCTGAGAGAGGGAAAACGAACGTCCCCGCCTTCACCACCCCTCCCTCGGTAAGGAACCAAAGGGCAAACAGAATACCCGCCGTAACTGGCGGGTGTTTTGTTTTTGGGGAAACCCCTCACACCCGCGTTTCGCGGCCGGCCCAGTACTTCTCCCGAAGCTCGCGCTTGAGCACTTTCCCCTGGGGGTTGCGGGGAAGTTCGTCCATAAATTCGATGCTCTTGGGTTTCTTGAGCTTGGCGAGGCGCTCGGCGCAAAAGCCGATGAGCTCCGCTTCGCTCGCCTTCTGGCCGGGTTTCAAGACCACGAAGGCCTTTAAGGCCTCGCCCCATTCTTCGTCCGGGACGCCCACCACGGCGGCGTCGAAGACGGCCGGGTGCTGGAGAAGTTCTTCCTCGATTTCGGCCGGGTAGATGTTCACGCCGCCCGAGATCACCATGTCCTTCTTCCGGTCCAGGATGTAGTAGTACCCCTCGGCGTCCACTTTCGCGACGTCCCCCACGGAAAAGAAGCCGCCCTTCTTGCTGCTCTGGGTGGCGGCCTCATCTTTGTAATAGCCGTCGATCAGGAACTTGGAGCCCACGAACAACTCGCCGGGCTGGTCCACGCCGACTTCTTTCCCATTGTCGTCCAACAGGCGGATTTCGATGGCCGGGACTTTCTTCCCGATGGTCGAGGGGTTCTTCTTCAAATCCTCGGGCCTTGCGACCGTGACCATTCCGAGTTCCGTCGCGCCGTACATCTCGAAGAGGACGGGGCCGAAAGTATCGAGGATTTTTTTCTTGAGGGCCGGGGAACAATAGGCCGCCGCTGTGATCATGACCCGGAGCGAAGAGTGGTCGTATTCGTGAAGGGTTTCGGCCGGCAGGTTCACGAGGCGGTTGAACTGGGTGGGGACCATCTGGGTCGTCGTGACCCGGTAGCGCTCCACGTCCTTGAGCATCTGCTCGGCGTCGAACTTCTCCACGATGATGACCGTGCCCCCCAGCACCCAGGTAAGGGTGTTGTACGCCGTCGGGGCCGCGTGGTAGAGCGGGCAGGGGCAGTAGTGGACGTCCCGGGCCTTGAGGCCGTTTAAATCGATGTAGCTCAGGATCACGTCGCCGCCCACGCTGCTCATCTTGCGCTCGGCCCCCTTGGGCTTTCCGGTCGTGCCGCTCGTGTACATGATGAGGGAGGTTTTGACTTCCTTGAGATTGACGAGGACTTCTTCCGCGCTTCCCGAGCGCTGCACCTCGTCGTAGGCAGTCATCTTTCCGGAAGCCTTCCCCACCACGACGCACCGGGATTCGGAAATCTTGCCGTTTCCGGCGATGGCCTCGCGGATCACGTCCTGCTTGGAATCCGAGAGGACGACGGCCGTCGCGTCCGAATTCGAGAGGATGTAGTTGGCCTCTTTCGCCTTGAGCTGCGTCGAGAGTGGCACCATGGACATGCCGAGCTTCTGGAGGGCGATGCTCGTCTCGATGTACTCGTTGCAGTTAGTGACCATGAGGGCCACTTTGTCGCCGGGCTTGAGACCGAGCTTCAAAAGCCCGCTCGCCGTGCGGTTGATGCGGTCGTTTAATTCCTTGTAGGAAATCTTCCGGTCCCGGAAGATGATGGCCGTCTGATTGGGGATATTGGCCGCGTGGAGGGCGAAGAGGATCTGGGGCCCGAGCGCCCCCGCCTTCCTCGCCCGGCGGATCACGGGAATGCCCGCGAGGCCCAGGTTCCCGAGCAGTTTCGTCTCCCGCAAGATGCGGATCGTGTTGGAGAGGCGCGCGAAACGCGCGCCCAGTCCTTCTTCAGCCATGGTGGAAAGCCCTCTTCGCGCAAAGTAGGCCGCGCCGCCGGGGGCGTCAAAGGGGGAGTTTCAGGTTCCTCAGCGTTTTTACCGAAGGGAGTTCAAGGCATCCGCTACACCCCGTTTGAGGGGAGGGAGGTCTTGCTGGATGATGTCCCACACGATTTCCAGGTCCACTCGGTCGTAGGCATGGATCAGGAGGTCGCGGAATCCAGCCGCTTTGCTCCAAGCGACGTCCGGGAACTTTTCCCGGATTTGCGAAGGTATCCGCTTGGCGGCTTCGCCGATGACCTCGAAATTTCGGATGACGGCATCCTGGGTGCGGGAGTCAGATAGAAAAGCCTTCTTGTCGTCGGCCACGTACCGCTCGATCCGGCCGATCCGATCCAGGATTTCGACGAGGGGAAGTGTCTCGTCCTTCACAGGGCAACGGCTTCCGCCAGGACGCGGTCGCGGATGTGGGGGTGGATGCTCCGGGGGGTGAGAACGTCCACCCGGCGTCCCAGGGCCTTTTCCAGGTCTTCCTTGAAGGAAACGGGGAACCAGGCGCTGTGTTCGGGCCCCACGTCGACGAGGAAATCCACGTCACTCGTGGGTTTTTCTTCCCCGCGGACGAACGAGCCGAAGACGCGAACGTTCCGAGCCCCGTGGCGGGTGGCGATCCGGAGAATCTCTTCCCGCTTTTCCTGGAGGACTTTGGAGAGCGGCACGGCCCTATCCCTCAATAGGTCATAGTATACCACAAAGCTCTATTTCATCCGCCACAGATTCGGCAGCTCGCCCGTGGCCTCACGGGAGCGGGTTTTTGCGTCTTCCTGGGGAATGCCCGCGAGCGTTTGCCGGATGTCGGCGTTCACTTTCCCCGAAAGGTAGTAGCTGTGCTCCGTGAATCCCTGGGCCACCACGGGGGTGCAGTCGATCTGGTGGATTTTGTTGTGCAGTTGGTAGGGCTTCGCGGCCCCGTTCGTCCCGAGCCGGTCGGGATTGCCCTTGGTCTTGTCCGAGATGAGAAGGGCCTTGTCGTATTTGTTGTAGTAGACGCTCACGCCCCGGGATATTTCGGGAAGGCGCGAGAGCGCCTCGCCCTCTTGAAGGACGCGGTCGTCCACGTCGGCGGCGCAGAGGAAGGCGTTCTCGAAGAGCCTTGGGAGCTGATCCCCCGGGTGGTATTCGGCAAGGCGCGCCAGGGCGTTTTGCAGGACGAAGTTCCCCATCGAATGGCAGAGGAGGTGCATCTCCTGTTCGCAGAGCTTCGTATTCCCGAGGCGCGCTTCCTCGCGGAGATTTGCGAGAAAGTCCCGCAGCTTCAAGAACGCCCGGCCCACGGCATGGCCCGAATCCCGCGCATCGGCCCGGTCGGCGGCGTAGGCCCGGTAGGGGAACATGCTGCCGTCCGATGGCCAGGAGAAAAGGACGACCAGAATCTTCTCGAAATTATCAGCCTCCCCCTGGCTTGCCATGCACTGGAGGGCGAGGGCCGAGGCGGCGGCGTCCTCCCAGTTCACGTTGTAGCCGTGGACGAACACGAGCACGTCCGTGCTCTTTATCATCTGCCCCTTGAGTTCGGAGAAAAATCCAAGCGAGCCCAATTTGTTTAGCTGCTGGTCGTCGGTGAGATTGGGATCGATCTTTCCTTCTTGAAAAGCCTCGATCTTCCCCTTGGGGAGGCACTTGGCGAGGTATTCGCTAAGGGCCTCGCCGTTTCCGGTCCCCTCTTTGCCGATCTTCTCCCGGAGAAAGGCCCGGATGCGGGCCTCGTCCACCGGGACCGTGAGTTTCCCAAACCGCAGGTTCTCCCGCCCGTCGGCGCTGAAGTTCTTCCCGTAACGCTTGGGATGCCAGCGGTCGGCCCCCTCGTGCCCCCGGTTCGTCGCGTAATAAAGGATGTGCTGCGCCATGCCCCACCTCCGCCCGGAATTGGGATGGATGGGAATAGGCTAGCCGATGGGAGCAAGAGGGAAAGAGGATTCAAAGGATTTCGGCTGGCGTTGACTCGCGCGGCAAATCGGAGCGAAAATGAGGGCGGAGTTTTTGGTGCCCATCGCAAGCCCCCTGCCTCCCACCCAGGTTCGTGTCGATGCCTCCGCCCCGGCCGTCCCCATCGACCGGCGGATTTACGGGCATTTTCTCGAAGAACTCGGCCGCATGATCTCGGGGGGCCTCTTTCCCGAGAAAGGCTCCTCGGCCCCGCTCACCGGCACCGGCTACCGGAAAGACGTTTGGGAAGCCTGCCGGGACTTGGACCCCGTGCTCCTTCGCTGGCCCGGGGGCTGTTTCGCCGACGTCTACCGTTGGAAAGACGGCGTCGGGAAAGACCGGCCCAAGTCCTACCGCAACCGTTTTTGGGGACGCCTGGGAAAGCGCTTCGGCCCGCCCGTCCACAATGAGCTGGGGACCGATGAATTCCTGGGACTCTGCCGCGACTGGAACTGCGAGCCTTATTTCTGCGCGAACGCCGGCACGGCCGGGCCCGAAGAAGCGGCGGCCTGGGTCGAATACCTTTCCGGAAAAGCCCGCGAGGGCCTTCCCGCCTGCAAGCTCTGGAGCATCGGCAACGAGCAATTCGCCATCTGGGAACACGGGCATACGAGTTCCCGGAAATACGCGGCGCGTTACCTCGAATTCCGCGAGGCCATGAAGGCGGCCGATCCCGGGATCGAGACCGTGGCGAACGGGGCCGACACGTATCAGCTTAAGTGGAACGAGGGACTCCTCGAAAAAGCGGCGGATGAGATCGATTACCTGGCGGTCCACATCTACCTGCCCCAGGACTACAAGCCCTGGCAGATCATCCTCCCCGCCCGCGGCACGGTCCCCGAGTGGTACTCGCTCCTCTCGCTCGACCAGACGGTCCTCTGGAAACTCGACACCGTGGACGCGCAGGTGCGGCGCGTGGCGGGGCGCTCCATCCCGCTGGCGGTGGACGAGTGGAACATCCACTGGAATTTCCCCCAGATCGTCCGCCCCCGGGCGGTCCTGCGCGACGCCCTGGGCTGCGCGCTCCATCTCATGTGCTTCCAGCAGCGCGCCGGTCTCGTGAAGATCGCGAACCTTTCGTCGCTCGTTAATCTGCTCTGTCCGCCCCTCCTGACGGACCTCGACCGCTGCTCGCGGACTCCCCTCTTCCACGTCTTTCGCCTGTTCACCGGTCACGCCCGGGAGACTTCCGTTCCGGCGCGGGTAGCGGGGCCTTCCTACTCTTCCAAGAAACTCCGGGGAATCCGGGCGGCAAAGGACGTCCCCTTCCTGGCGGCGAGCGCCACGCTCTCGAAGGACCGGACCAAGGCTGCCCTGTTCCTCCTGAACCGCCACCACGAAGAACCGCTCGAAGTGGAGATCGACTACGCCGGCGCTTCCCCCGCGGGGGACGCCCGGCTCCACACGCTCACGGGCCCCTCCATCACGGCCGAAAACCTTCCCGGCCGCCCGGAGGAAGTCTCCCCCGCCAGCCGGGACATCCCCGCCGGAAAGAGCCGGGGCCTCACGCTCCCGCCGAGATCGCTTTCGGTGCTGGTTCAGGGACTTGGCGGTTAGCTCAATCGCTCAATGATCTCCAATTTCGCATATCTTTACGGCCATTGAGAGCAGGTGTGGCTCTGATGTGAGCCAACCGCCCCGGCGCCACCCGCTCCGGGCTCCCCGTATTATCCCCTTGATAGAATATCCCTTCTATGGCATAATTTGGACGTGGAAGTGGTCACGACCGACGAATTCGTGGAATGGTACGATGGGCTGGAAACGGCGGATTCGGAGGCCGTGACCGAAGCGGTGGACTTCCTGGAGGGCCAGGGCGTGCGCCTCGGGTTCCCCAAGTCCTCGGCCATTCAGGGCTCCCGGTGGCCCATCCGGGAACTGCGCGTCCAGTCGAGGGGCAAGGCCATCAGAGTGTTCTACATTTTCGATTCGAGCCGGGACGCGGTGCTGCTCATCGGCGGAACGAAAGAGGGAAAACGGTTTTACCAGGCGATGATTCCAGTAGCCGAGAAAATCTGGAAAAAATACCTCAAAGAAGAAGCCAAGAGGAAGGAAAAATGAAACTCCACAAATGGAAGGACGTGCGCAAACGGAACCTGCCCCCCGAAACGCTCGCCCGGATCGACCGGAAGGTGGCGCAGGAACTCCTGGAGATGGATTTGAGGGAAATCCGGAAAATGCTCGGCAAGACCCAGGCCGAGGTGGCCCGGGCCCTGAAAGCCACCCAGTCGAAAGTCTCCAAGGTGGAGGGCCGCCGGGATTTTCTTTTTTCCACCATCCGGGACGTCATCCGGGCCATGGGCGGGGAGATCGAAATCCGGGCCCACTTCGGCAAAAAAAGCGTGCGCCTGCACGTGCCAGAGGTGGGCGCCTAGGGGGCCAATCCTCCGCCTTTCCAGTGGACGGTGAAGGAGGCCCTGGCGATCACTCATCACGAGCCTCGCGCTCGCCAATCTGCGCCTTTGGCTCTTATACCAGGAACTGCCCCCGCCGTGCTTCCCGCCTTGCCCCCTCCCGAGGGCGTGTGATACCTCCTAGCCCCCGTTTCCACTGAATGCCGGGCGGTTTGGATTTATGAAGATCACATCCGAAGACGCCAAGAAGATCGCGAGGCTCGCGCGCCTGCGCCTCTCGGATTCGGAGGCCGCGAAGGCGAGCGAGGAGCTATCGGCCATCTTAGGCTACGTGGAAAAGTTGAATCAGCTCGACGTCTCGAAAGTGGAACCCCTCGCCCACGTGGTCCCCGCGAAGACGCCGTTCCGCGAGGACAAGGTGACGAGCGATTTCCCGAAAGCGGAAGTGACGGCGAACGCCCCCGAGGCGGAGCAGGGGATGTTCCGCGTCCCGCCGGTGATCGAATAAGCCATGGGCGACGTGACGAACCTCTCCCTCGCGGATGTTTCCCGCGCGCTTTCCGAGAAGAAACTCTCGAGCGCGGACGCGACGCGCGGGTACCTGGACCGCATTCAGAAGCTTGACGGCAAGATTCACTCGTACCTTCTCGTAGACGAAAAAGGCGCTCTGGCGGCGGCGAAAACTTCTGATGAGCGCCGGGCGGCGGGGCGGGCGCTAGGGCCCCTCGACGGCGTTCCCCTCGGCATCAAGGACATCGTGCTCACCCACGGCGTCGAGACGACGGCGGGGAGCAAGATTCTAAAAGGATTCCGCCCGCCGTACGAAGCGACGGTTTCCAAGCGCCTCCGCGAAGCGGGCGCGGTTTTCCTTGGGAAACTCAATCTGGACGAATTCGCCATGGGGAGTTCGACGGAGAACTCGGCCTACGGCGTCACGAAAAACCCCTGGGACTTGGAGCGCACGCCGGGCGGCTCTTCGGGCGGGAGCGCGGCCGCCGTGGCGGCGGGCCTTTGCGCGGGCGCCTTGGGGACGGACACGGGCGGCTCCATCCGCCAGCCCGCCTCTCACACGGGCATCTGCGGCATCAAGCCCACGTACGGGAGGGTCTCCCGGTACGGCGTCATCGCCTATGCCTCAAGCCTCGATCAGGTCGGCCCCATGGCCTGGACGGCCGAAGACTGCGCCTTGATCCTCCAGACGATCGGCGGCTACGACCCGATGGATTCGACCTCCCTCGAAGCGCCGCTGCCCGATTTCCGGGCGGCTTGTTCCTCCAAGATGGGTGACCTTCGGATCGGCGTGCCCAAGCAGTACTTCATCGGCGGCCTGGACGCGGACGTGGAAAAAGCCGTCCGCGGGGCGATCAAAAAGCTCGAAGAACTCGGCGGCAAGGTCGTCGAAGTCGATCTCCCCCACACCGAGTACGCGGTGGCCTGCTACTATTTAGTCGCCACGGCGGAGGCGAGCTCGAACCTCGCCCGGTACGACGGCGTTCGCTACGGCTACCGGGTGCCCGCCCCCAAGGATTTGCTCGATCTTTATATGGGGAGCCGCTCCGAGGGCTTCGGCGCGGAAGTGAAGCGGAGAATCCTCCTTGGGACTTTCTGCCTCTCGGCGGGTTACTACGACGCCTACTACGGCAAGGCCCAGAAAGTCCGGCGCCTTATCCGCGATGATTTCGTAAAAGCCTTCGAGAAGGTGGACGTGATCGCCACGCCCGTCGCCCCGACCCCGGCCTTTAAATTGGGCGAAAAGACCGGCGACCCGCTCCAGATGTACCTCTCGGACATTTTTACGATCTCGATCAACCTGGCGGGCCTTCCGGGCATGAGCGTTCCCTGCGGGTTTTCGGAAAAAGGGCTTCCCATCGGGCTCCAGCTCATCGCGCCGCACTTGGAAGAAGAGCGCATCTTCCGCGTGGCCGGGAACTACGAGCGCGCTACGGATTGGCACGCGAAGAGGCCGAAGCTCTAACCATGGCCACCGAATTCGAAGCCGTCATCGGACTCGAAGTCCACGTGCAGATGAGCACGAAGAGCAAGCTCTTTTGCGGCTGCTCGACCAAATTCGGCGCCGAGCCCAACGCCAACACCTGCCCCATTTGCCTCGCGCTTCCGGGCGTCCTTCCCAAGATCAACAGGACGGCGGTGGACTTCGCCATCCGCACGGCCATCGCGACCAATTGCAGGGTGAATTTGAAATCCCGCTTCGCGCGAAAGAATTATTTCTATCCCGACCTGCCCAAGGCTTATCAGATTTCCCAGTACGAGCAGCCGCTGGCCGAACACGGCCACATCGACGTGGAAGTCCCGGTGGAAGGGGGCGAGCCCGTCCGGAAGCGCGTGCGGCTTACCCGCATCCACATGGAAGAGGACGCGGGAAAAAGTTTGCACGAGAACGCCGAGGGGGGGAACGCTTCCCTCATCGACCTGAACCGCGCGGGCGTGCCTTTGATGGAAGTTGTGAGCGAGCCCGATATTAGGAGTCCCGCCGAGGCGTCCGAGTACATGCGCACGCTCCGGGAGATCGTCCGGTACCTGGGGGTTTCCGACGGGAACATGCAGGAAGGCTCGCTCCGGTGCGACGCGAACGTATCCATCCGTCCCAAAGGGTCGGATAAGTACGGAACGCGCGTCGAGATCAAGAACATCAATTCCTTCAAGTTCGTCGAGCGCGCCATCATCTACGAGATCCGCCGCCAGGAGGCACTCGTCCTCGACGGCGGCAAGGTGGTCCAGGAGACGCGCCTCTTCGATTCGGACCAGGGCGTGACGCGCTCCATGCGTTCCAAGGAAGAAGCCCACGACTACCGCTATTTTCCCGAGCCCGATCTCCTGCCCCTCGAAGTTTCCGAGGAGTGGATCGAGAAATGCCGGGGCGAACTTCCCGAACTCCCCATCGCGCGGCGCGAGCGGTTCCGGAAAGACTACGGCCACAGTTTTGAAGAAGCTTCGACCCTCACGGCCGACCGCCAGCTCGCCGATTACTTCGAGGCCGTGGCGAAGAAGAGCGGGGACGCCCGGGCGGCTACGAACTGGATCAAGAACGAGCTCCTTCGGGAATTAAACGTCCAGGGCAAGTCCATCGAAGAATCCCCCGTCTCCGTGGACGCCATGGGCGAACTCCTGGGCCTCCTCGCCAAGGGGACCATTTCCGGGAAGATCGCCAAGGACGTTTTCGCGGAAATGTACCAGACCGGGAAGAAGCCCGAAGAGATCGTGAAATCCAAAGGCCTCGTCCAGATCGCCGATGAGGGCTCCATCCGCCCCGTGTGCGAGGAAGTCGTGAAAGCCAACCCCGGCCAGGCCGAGCAGTACCGGAGCGGCAAGACCGCCCTCCTTGGCTTCTTCGTGGGCCAGGTGATGAAGAAAACCCAGGGCAAAGCCAACCCCCAGCTGGTCAATCAGATCTTGCAGGAATT
>JBFLVN010000139.1:0-9718 GCA_040758475.1 Bdellovibrionota bacterium | reverse complement strand
ACGTGGAAGGAAACCGGGTCGAGCAGATCCGCCCCGACAAGGACGATCCTTTCAGCCGCGGCCACATCTGCCCCAAGGCCTTCGCCCTCCAGGAGATCCAGGAAGACCCGGACCGCCTACGCCGCCCCTTAAAGCGCACTTCCTCCGGCTGGAAGGAAATTTCCTGGGAAGAGGCCCTCTCCGAAACGGCCGAGCGCCTCGCGGCCATTCAGAAGCGCGACGGGGAGAACGCCGTCGCCACCTATCTTGGAAATCCTTCCGTTCACAACATCGGAACGGCGCTCTATTCCCAAATTCTCCTGGGCGCCCTCCACACGAAGAACAAGTTCAGCGCCAGCTCCGTGGACCAGAACCCCAAGCACGCGGCGGGGCTTTTTCTCTATGGGAACGTCCTCTCCATCCCCGTGCCCGACATCGACCGGACGAATTTCTTTTTAATTCTCGGCGCCAACCCGCTGGCGTCGAACGGCTCCCTCATGACGGCGCCCGACATCAAGACGCGCCTGCGGGACATCAAGAAGCGGGGAAAAATCGTCGTCGTCGATCCGCGCCGCTCGGAGACGGCTGAGTACGCCGACGAGCACCTCTTCATCCGGCCGGGACAGGACGCGCTCCTTCTTTCGGCCCTTCTCCACACGATCCTCTCGGAAGGCCTCACCCGCGACGGCCCCGCCACGAAGAAAATGACGGGCCTTGGGCAGCTCACCGAAAAACTCGCTCCCTTCTCCGCCGAAGCGGTCGCTGGGCCAACAGGGATTCCAGCGGAGAAGATCAAAAATCTCGCCCGCGAGTTCGCCAAAGCCCCCACGGCCGCCTGCTACGCGCGGATTGGTACCTGTCTTCAGAAATACGGGACGCTCACAAGCTGGCTCGTCGAAGCGGTGAACCTTGTGACCGGCAACGTGGACAAACCCGGCGGCGCCATGTTCACTTCGCCCGCCATCGACCTTCGCGACCTTCTCGCCCGCTCCGGCCGGGGCGGCCACAGGGGCGTGTGGAAGAGCCGCGTGCGCGGGATTCCGGAATTCAACGGCGAACTCCCCGTTGCGGTTTTAGCGGAAGAAATGCTCACGCCCGGCCCGGGACAGATCAAAGGCCTCGTCTCCATCGCCGGGAACCCGGTCCTCTCGACCCCCAACGGAAAGCAGCTCGACCGGGCCCTCTCGGGCCTCGAGTTCTACGTGGCGATGGATATTTATCTGAACGAAACCACCCGCCACGCCCACATAATCCTCCCGCCCACGTGGTCCTTGGAGCACGACAACTACGAAGCCGCCTTCCACGTCTTCGCCGTGCGGAATACGTCCAAGTACTCCCCGGCCGTTCTCGAACCCGAAAAAGGGACGAAGCACGACTGGGAAATCTTGAGCGATCTTTCTTTGCGAATTTCCCAAAAGAAAAACGGCGGCCCCTTCGGCGTGCTCGCGGGCCTCGCGAGGCGCTTTGGCATGATCCCCTCGCCCCGCCGGGTGATCGACCTTCTCCTTCGCACGGGCGCTTATGGCGATAAATTCCGCCCGTGGGGCAAGGGCCTCTCTTTAAAGAAACTCGAGGAAACGCCGCAAGGAATTGATCTCGGCCCCCTCGTCCCTTCCTTGGATAAAGTCCTGATGACCAAATCCAAAAAGATCGAACTCGATCATCCCATCATCCTGGGAGAATTGGGCAAACTGGCTTCCGATCTCAAAGCTGCCGCCGCCGCCAACGGCGATCTCCTTCTCATCGGCCGCCGGGACATCCGCTCCAACAACTCCTGGGGTCACAATTCCAAACTCCTCACCAAGGGCGGCGCCCGGTGCGATCTCCTCATGCATCCCGCCGACGCCAAGGAACGGGGCCTCGCGGATGCCAAGAAAGTACGGATCAAGAGCCGCGTGGGCGAAGTCGTGGCGCCGCTCAAACTCTCTGACGAAGTGATGCCCGGCGTCGTAAGCCTTCCCCACGGGTGGGGCCACGACCGGGAGGGAGTGCGCCTCTCCATCGCCTCCGAAAGTCCGGGTGTAAGCTGCAACGACCTGACGGATGAAAAGCTCGTCGAGAACGTGGTGGGCAATTCCGTCCTGAACGGCGTCCCCGTCACCGTCACGGCGGCCTAAGCAACTTTCGCCACGGAAATGGAAAAGAGAATTAGCCACGGATGAACACAGATAAACACGGATGTCATTCCGAGGCCGAAGGCCGAGGAATCTCTTGAAGGAGAGATTCCTCGCTACGCTCGGAATGACACAACGTTGTTCTTCGTCTGGCATCTGTGTTCATCTGTGGCCTGTTTTTTATGATTGATCCCTCCACGCCGCCACCCACCGATCCGCGAGTCGCCCTCGCCGGCGAGCGGACGCTCCTCGCCTGGATTCGCACGGGCCTCGCCATGATGGGTTTTGGGTTCGTGGTCGCCCGCTTCGGCGTCTTTCTTCATGAACTCGTGATCACCGGCCACGCCCCGGAAAAAACCGTCCACGGCCTCTCCGTGTGGATCGGAAGCGGCCTCATCGTCATCGGCGTCGCCGTGAACGTCTTTGCCGCCTGGGATTACGCGAGGTTCCTAAAGCGCCTGCGCGAAGGGACGCCCTACGAGATGTCCCCCACCTCGCTCGCCATCACCGTCGCCCTCGTCCTGGCGGCTCTCGGAATCGCCATGGTGGGATACCTGATCGCGGTAGCAACTTAAAATTAAGAAGAGAATTAGCCACAGATGAACACGGATAAACACGGATGTCATTCCGAAGCCGAAGGCCGAGGAATCTCTTGAAGGAGAGATTCCTCGCTACGCTCGGAATGACACAACGCTGTTCTTCGCCTGGCATCTGTGTCCATCGGTGTTCATCCGTGGCAAAATTCTTTTCTTGAGGCTTTCATGACCGTCCCCGCCCACTGGTTTTCCTTCGAGGATTTCCCCGGCAACCCGATCATCGAGCCGCCAGGGCCCGAATGGATGATCGCCGACCCTACGGTCCTCCCGCCGGATGATTCACCCGATGGAAAATGGCATCTTTTCGCGAACAGCCTTCGAGGGATTCACCACTACACGAGCGAAAACGGCTACGAGTGGCGGCGCCTTGGAGGCCCGCTCTTTCCGGGCCTTCGCCCCTGCATCCGCCGGGAGAAGGACACGTTCTATCTCTTCTACGAACTCTACGTCCGCTTTCCCGTCTCCCACATGGTTGCGAGGAGTTCGCCCGACCTTCGCCGCTGGAGCGAGCCCGCCCATCTTCTAAAACCCTCGCTCCCCTGGGAAGGGAAAATCCCCGCCGCCAACGGAAATCCCTCGTTCGTCTCCGGGCCCTTCGGCTTTCGCCTCTACTACAGCGCCTCGGCCATCTGGCTTCCCGATTGCCTTTTTATCGAGCCCCGGCACATCGGCGTCGCCGAGGCGGAGAGCATCCTCGGGCCTTATCGGAAACGCCCCGAACCTATTCTCTCTCCCGATCCCAAAGAGCCTTTCCGGAACTTCGGCGCCGGGGCCATCAAAGTCTTTCTCGAAAACGGAAAGTTCATCGGCCTGAACAACGGCATCTACAAAGACGCGGAAGGACGAAGCCGCTCGGCCATCCTGGTCCTCGAATCGAGCGACGGATTTTCCTGGAAAAAAGCCCGCGAAAAACCAATTATCCAACCCGAAGGGGACGGCTGGAAAAAGGCCCTCGTCTACGCCCTCGACCTCGTACGCCACGGCAAGGAACTCCGCCTCTACTACAACGCGAGAAGCGGCTGGTTCGTGGGAAGCGAGCGGATCGGCGTGGCGGTGGGGAGAGCTTCCTGACTCCCCAGTAAACTCCGCTCACTAGCTCCTCCCGCCCCATGGGCTAGTCTCTTCTGACTCATGGACGCTTCCGCCCTTCCCGCCGCCGTGGGCGCGCCGGTGTGCGCGTTCCTGGCCCTTTTGTTCCTGACCACGGCCGCCCGGGGGTACCGCCCCCGCCCCTACGGGTCGCTCGGGTGGCTCGCGCTGCTGGGCGCCTTTCACCTCGCAGCCTATTGGATTCTCCGCACGGCGGAGGCGGACGAAAAAATCATCCTGGCGACCAAGCTCGTCACCGCCGGAACCCTGGTCATGGGCCCGGCCTGGATGCAGCTCGTCCTCGCGTTCCTGGAAAAGCCTTTTTCCCGCTGGCTTTTTCCGCTCTACGGGATCGCTTTTCTTTTCCTTGCACTCCTTGGCGGCGAGTGGCTGCTCGCATCGGAGGTGATCGAGTTCGGGAAACTCGGGATCACCCGCCAGGCCGCGCCGGGGCCGATTTATGCCGCGCATCTCGTTTTCTTCATCTTCTGCGTCGTCGCGGGCCTTGCGCTTCTGGGTGACGAAATCCGCCTCTCCATCCAGCACCAGAAAAAGCTCCCCCTTCACCTGGCCGATACGTTCGCCGAGGAAGGCGTTCCCATCATCGCCGCTACGGCGGGCGGGGCGGCCCTCATCGGCATCGTGGACGGCTTCCAGCTCTTCGGCTGGACCAGCTTCCAGATTCCCATCGAGCTGGGGGAACTGATCCTCATCGGCGGCTCGGCGTATGCGACCGCCCAGCGGTTTCCAAAACTGCTTCTTCGCGTTGAAGAGCAACTCGAAAAAGTAAAAGCCCTGAACGTGGACCTGGAAGCCCGGAACAGGGAAATCAAGGAATTAGCCAAGAAGAACGAAGAGCTGATGGCCGAAGAAATCCGTTCGCTGAAAACGGAATTGGCCGAAGTTTCTTTGGGGGCGTCGTTTGGCGACATGGTGGGGAAGAGCCTCCCCATGCGCCGGGTCTTCGAGGTCGTGGCGAAAGTGGCCCCCCAGGAGGCGACCGTGCTCGTCCTGGGGGAGAGCGGCGTCGGGAAGGAGCGCATCGCCCGGGAAATCCACCGCCTAAGCCCCCGCTCGGGCGCCCCCTTCTACGCCGTGAACGTAGGCGCACTCACAGAGACGCTTTTGGAAAGCGAACTCTTCGGCCACACGCGGGGGGCTTTCACGGGGGCGGTAAGCGACCGGCCGGGCATGTTCCGGGCGGCCAATGGCGGGACGCTTTTTCTCGATGAAATCGGCGAGATGGCAAAACCCCTCCAGGTAAAGCTCCTGCGCGTCCTTCAGGAACGGGAAGTAACGCCCCTGGGCGGTACGAAATCCATCCCCGTGGACGTACGCGTCGTGGCGGCCACGAACCGGGATTTGACGAAGGAAGTGGAGAGCGGAAGGTTCCGGGAAGACCTCTATTACCGTTTGAACGTCATCACCATCCAGGTGCCGCCCCTGCGCGAGCGGCCCGACGACGTGGAAGTTTTAGCCCTTCACTTTTTAAAGCAGCACGCGGAAAAACAGAAAAAAAACATCCGGGGAATTTCGGAGACGGCGAAAGACGCCCTGCTCGCCTATTCGTGGCCCGGGAACGTCCGGGAGCTCGCCAACGTGATCGAGCGGGCCGTCACTCTGTGCGACGGCGATCTCGTCCACGCCCGCGATTTGCCCTCGCGCCTCGTAGAATCTCAAATCCCTGCCGGCGTTCCGGCGGTTCCCTCCCTTCCTTCGCCAAACCCCGGAAACGGCGCTCCCCCGGAAATCACCCTCGAAGAACTGGAAAAGAAACACATCCTCGGACTTTTGGAACGCCACGGCGGCCAGCGCACCAAAGTGGCCGAGATCCTGGGGATCAACCCCTCTACGCTCTACCGGAAATTAAAGAGTTACGGGATCGGGGAATAGGCGCAAATAGTCATTTAGAAGAGCTCGAAAGCATTTAGAAAGCTCTTGCAAGTGTTACACAGCTAGTCATCCATAAGTATTTGTAATTATTAGCTTTTTCCAAACCAAGTCTACCTATCAGCATGCCCAAGTACATCTCGCAACATGAGATTAAAAATAATTTAACTCCAGAACGGGATATAGCTCGCGTCCCTTTTAGATTGCGACTTGCTAGTTCCAACATGGAGTTTGATCAAACCTTCACCGATGGTGTCTTTAATAATTCGAGATGCCAAAGGATAGCTTGTATCTTTAAGGCCAAGTCTTTTTCGAAGTGTCGTATTTGTCATTCGCCTACCTGATACATAGAGAAGGCATGCATGTTGGTAACAAGCTCGAATCCGCTCCGCCTGAGTCATTTGTGAAAATTTCCTAGGTCCAAAAAGTACAGCGATCGTAGCTCCAGAAGTTTTACGAAAATCTGGAGCAGGAAGCTGAAACATTTCAACACTCTTCACCACCTTATCGATTCCGCTGCCTCGTTCCTCACAGATCTTCATGCGTCGCGCAAGAGCGGCGAGTTGCTCATTTCGTGATCTTGGCGGCTCATCAATAAAACGGAGCGTATCGATGAGAGGATTACCAGGATTAGTGATTTCCATACGATCCGAGTAGATTTCCACCAATGGTCCAGCCCCTGTAACAGAGAAATCTTGGTGAATTAAAGCATTGGCAACCAACTCCCGGATAGCAATCTCCGGATAGACGCGAACTTCTTTTCGCAATGCTTCATCTATTTGCTCATTTTGAGGCAATTGATCACTGATATATCGTATCAATCCGCTAAATCCAACCGCATATCCACGATGCCCTTCTTGCTCCTTTAAAGTCTCCGTTTTATCAATACCCTTATAATGGATGACGCGAATGGCTTTTCTGGAAAGTCGATTAAATTTTCGAAGATCAGTGGCAAACAAGATAGCCCCCACATTGGTAATCGCATATTTGTTTCCCAATTGAGCTTTAAGAATTTTTTCCGATTCAAGTTTTGAGAGAACCGTATCGGGATCAGATGGTCGAGGCTGGTTCATTAACTTAAAATAAGTGTCACAGTCCAAAAGGTTTAGCACATCTTCGGATGATAACGAATCGACTGCGATATTATCTTCAAATGATATTGTCTCGAACAACTTCCATAACGCGCGCTCTTTTTCTGGATATTCTCTGAGTTTTTTTACATAACTACCGATGCGGATGTACTCTTCGCTTTGAAAATGAACAGGGGAATTATTTGCTGGCTGAATTTCAAGTACGACAACTGGGCAATTATCAACATTACCTTCGTGAAATCGAAGGTTAATTCTAGGAGAAAGTAAATTGATTAACCAGCTTTCCAATTCTTGATCGCCTTTTTTAGTTTCTCGCGGTTTAAAGGAAGTTCCTATGATTTTATGAGTATTATTTTCAACACCCCAAATGATATAGGCAGCCGGTTTTCGTTCAAGGGCAGCCGAGTTTGCCAATGCCGAAATGGTTTGTCCAATTTTATCTGGATTTGTATTATTATACTTTAATTCTATCCATTCAGTTTCAGTAGGCAAAGCGACCAATTGTTTGACAAGAATTGTTAGTTCTTCGGAAGTCACATTATCACCGCCTGAACCATCTCATTGTTTTAATGATACTCTAAATTTAGTTCTTTGGCTTTAATCTGCCTCTAAGATATTTGTAGAAATTTCACTTTCCTTATCTCAACGAAAACTATTTTACCAAAAGATAGTGACGGGTCGCGTCACAGAGTCCGCCGGTCATTTCTACTCCCCTTATCCTAAAAAGCGTGCTAGAATGCAACTGGCGAAGTGCGCCTTGGTTAAAAGGCGTTCATTAAATCTTTGCGAGGCGCTCCAGATGAGCCGGGTATCCAGAAAAAAAGATGATCATCTTGATCACCTTTCCCGTAGCGGGAACGGATTGGACGCCGTTGGACAGCCTCGGATTTTTCCTCGAAAAAAGAATGATCACCTTGATCATCTTCCCCGAAAAAACGAAGACCACCGTGAAGGCCTCGCCGGGCGACCCCCTCGGTCGCGGGCGGAGCAGACTCCGCAGCGCCCGCTGGGGTCTACCCGGCTCGGCTTTTGGCCAGATACCCAGGTACCCCAGATGCCCCACATCTCCACGATTTTTTGGAACTTGCCCGAGGCGGGCGGGATCCGGCAAGCGAGGAAAGGACGGGTCGCCGTCCGTCGAGCAGCCGGACCCGGCCGCCGAAGGGCCCGCTTCCCAAGAAAAGGCCGCGGAGCGCGGGGCCCCCGGAAGTTCGCGACTCCCGAAGACCCCGCGCCCCACGCCGAAGGGGCGGTTTTCTAGAAGCAGGCCCCGAAGATCATGGTGCAGGGGCGGACTTTGACGCGCTTGCTGCCGCTCGAAGAGGAGGTGCAGGTCACGTGGGTGTTGGCGCCGTTGTAGGAGCAGGAGACCCCGGACGTTTCGATCTTCGCCGGGGTCGAGCCGAACAGTACCTGCTTGGGGGCGAAGACAACCGTAGAGCCGGTGGAGGGCGTGTGGTTCCACTTGAGCTCGACCGAGTTGGAGGAAAGAAGTCCCGCTTCCGTCACGGTGAGCTGGGTGGGCGTGCCCGAGACTTTCTGGGCGTAGGGGCGGACCTGGAAGATTTCGCCCCGGATGTTTCCAAAATTGTCCACGATCGAGAGGTCTTCACCGTTCCATCCGTCCTTGGCCGTGGGCGTCCAGCCGGGGGTGTAGTTCCACTGGGTCCCGGAGGCGAGGGATTCGTTTAGCTTCTGGTACTGGAGGTCCATGTAGGCGTTCCCGTTCCAGGTGGTGGCGAAGGCCCCAAATTCGCCAAGGAATAAGGGAACGTTCCACTCGGCGGCTTTGTTATTCATGTTCCAGAAGGCGAGGTCCGTCGCCGTTCCGATGCCGCTGTAGATCTTGGTGGAGAGGACGCCCGCGTCGTAGAAGTGGGGCGCGAAGGCGAAGTTGGAGAAGGAGGGTTTTGGAAGCGTGGTCGGAATGGCCCCGCCGTTGGTCGAAATATGACCCTCGATGAAGAGGATGGCCGAAGGGTCCACGGCCCGGATAACGGTGGCCGCGTCTTCGTAGAGAGGCGCGAGTTCGGCCCCTTCCCAGCCCCAGGGCTCGTTGATGATGTCGTACCCGATCACGCCCGGGTGGGTCTTGAAGTGGTTTGCCAACATTTGCCAGAGGATCAAAAAGCGCGTCCGAACGCCGTGCTCGTCGGCGTAGAAATCGCTGAAAGAGAGGTGCATGTCGGGATCGAGGGACATTTTGACGCCCCAGTCGGCGCAGTTGGGCCCGTTGTCGGGGGTATCGGGCGTCGCATCGGGAGAGACGGCCCAGAGGGGAAAACCATCGCCACAGCCACCCGAGAGGTACCGGGAAAAGCCGTCCTGGTGGAAATCCACGATCACATACATCCCCCGGGCCCAGGCGCCATCGGCAATGGCCGTGATCTGGTTGAGGTAAGTCTGGTTGTAGACGCCGGGGGAGGTCTCGTAGGCCTCCCAGGTAAAGAGGAGGCGGATCACGTTCATCCCCCAGGCGGCGAGCGGATCGAGCTGGGAGAGGTTCGTAATCGGGACGTAGGGAGGGACTTTGGAATTCCCCGCCACGTTCACGCCGCGAAGAAGAACGACGCGGTTCTGGGAATCCACGAAGTTCCTTCCCTGGACGCGCAGAACGCTCGAAGCGCTGGCGGCCGAGGTGCCGAGGAAAAGAGTCAGTGCGAAGAGGATGGTGATCTGGCTAAAGCGGTTCATGGCGGTGTCTCCCTGTGTTTCCGTGTTTTCTTACATCTGCCCCAGCTGGCTTCTGAGGGCGCTCGTTCCGACCTTGTTCGTGTAGTCCGAGTGGATGGCGCCAAAATGCGCTTCGACCCCCGTGCCGTAGACGCCGCCCGTGTGGCAGTTGTTCGGGTTGAACTGGTCCGTGCAGGTATCGACGAGCTGGTAGATGCCGCCCGCCACGATCTTGAAGGGCTTGGTCGAGTTGTTGGCATTGATCTTGTTCCGGGCGACGGGGAGC
>JBFLVN010000138.1:0-9730 GCA_040758475.1 Bdellovibrionota bacterium | reverse complement strand
CCTTCTCGAAGGCGACTTTTCCGCCCACGAGGACGTTCGTCACGACCCCTTCGGAACGCTTTACCATGCGCATGAGGCCACCCAGGTTCGGGTCCTTGTATTCGACCGGATCGCCAAGGCCGGTCTTGAGTTTTTCGGGATTTACGATCGCCACATCCGCCACGTCGCCGGGGCGGATGGAGCCCGTCTCGATCCCGAGCCAATCGGCCATGCCCTTCGTAAGCTTCCAGATGGCTTTCTCCAGGGGCATGGTGTCCGGATGGGCTTGAACCTGCTGGAGCATTTTGAGGCCCCCGTCGTGGAAGGCCATGTTCCGGTTGTGAGCCCCGGCGTCGTTGAAGCCGGGGAACGTGTACTCGTGGCCCAGGACGTAGCGGCGCGGGGCTTCCCGGTCGTTGCTGACAACCGTTTTCCAACGGAGTTCCGCGTCGTGCTCGGCTAAGAGATCAAGGAAGCATTCGAGGGGCTCCTTCCCCTTCTCCTTGGCGATCTTGGCGAACGACTTTCCGGCGAGCGACGCATCGGGCGCTGAGACGACGAACATATCGGAGAGGTTCCGGTGGAAAACCCGGTCCTTGCGGCTTTCCCATTCCTTGCGAAACTGCTTCCGATAAGCCGGGTCGCGGAACATCTTCCGGCGCTTTTCAGGCTCCGAGCTGATGGCCGCGACGCCCGTGGGGAATTCCTCGAACAGCGGCGTATGAACGCCATCGCAGAAATTCAGGAACGGATCGGCCAGCGCCTGCCAACGGATGTCGGCGTTCAGGAACTCATTGGCGAACTTGGCCATGTTGGTGGCGAGCTTGTAGATGCCGCGGTTCGTCTTCACGTCCATGGCGGCGATGATGGTGGTCTTGAGGGGTTTCCGAAGGATTCCCGTGCTCATGGCCACGAGCCGGGCCACGCTCGTTTTCATCACGGCGTTGGGCGCTGCTTGGAGAACTCTTTCCCGCTCCCGCACCACGTCGGCCAGGGCCGCGTATTCGGAAGGATGGGCCTGTTGGGAAGGGACGGAAACGCCCCGGTAGGGATCGCCATCCATCCGGTGCCAAGGGAGCATGTCGATGGATAGTCCCAGGTATCCGGCGTCGAGCGCCTCACGCACGATGGCGCGCATCTTTTTGATCTCGTCCTTGTGGGCCTTGGGAACCTTGAGGCTCCGGTCCAAACCCATCACCTTTGCCCGGACGTTCGAGTGTCCAAGAAAACTTCCCACATTGGGCCCAAGCGGCAAGGTATCGAGATGGTCGTAGTATTCCTTGACGCTCTTCCAAGTAACCCGGCCGCCAAGCCACTTGGCGAGCAGTTCACGGGGAAGGCTCTCCACGCGGCAGAAGATTCCAAGGAGTTCTTCTTCCGTTCCCAGGGCGACCGAGAGGGAACAGTTCCCCATGATTACGGTCGTAACCCCGTGCCGGACGGATTCTTCCAGGCCCGGCAGCACTTCCACTTCCGCGTCGTAGTGGGTGTGGAGATCGATGAAACCCGGCATCACCCACTGGCCCTCGGCATCGATCTCTTTTGCGCCTTTCCCGGCGATGCGGCTTTCGAGTTTCGTCACGCGGCCGTTCGCAATCGCCAAATCGGCCTTTACGGGCGGCGCCCCCGTGCCGTCGTACACGATGCCGTTTCGAAGGATGATGTCGGGATTTTCGGGCATATCACTTATCTCCACGGGCGGGAAGTTAAAAGGATTTGGGAACTGAGAGCAACGACTCTCGCGTTTTTCGTACTACAAATTTCCCTTGACAGGCCTAGTGCATTTTGCTTAGATACAACTGGTCCAACCACCGGGCCACCGGGCAAGTTGGAGCCAAAGAGGGCCAAAAAGGCTGTAATTTCAATGGCTAAAGTCGCCTTCCAACCGATCCGCAAGGAAAGCATCTCCGAAGAGATCGCAGCCCAGGTTCGCAAGGAGATCCTCCAAGGGACCTATTTGCCCGGCGAAAAGCTCCCCTCCGAGCGGGAGCTGGCCCTCGCCTTCGGATGCAATCGGACGAGCGTGCGTGAAGCCCTCGTGCGCCTCCAGGAACTCGGCCTCGTGGAAATCCGCCAGGGGGCGGGCGTGGAAGTCCTCGACTGGCGCCGCGCGGGAGAGGTGGACCTCCTCGTCCACCTCCTCACGACCCCCGACGCCCAGGGGAAATTCGACCGCAAGGCCCTCTGGAGCGTCATTGAGGTCGCCCAAACCCTCTACATTCGATCGGCGGAACTCGCCTTCCAGCGGATGAAGCCCGAGGAATTCGCCCGGGTCGAAGCTCTCCTCGAAAAGCAACTCACCCTGACCAACGACATCGACGCATTCATGGCCAACGACGGCGAAATCCACCGGGCCATTTTTGAAGGGGCCCACTCGGTCGCTCTTCAACTCCTCTACAACACGTTCTGGCAAATTTTCTGCGAGTACTCTTCCCCTTTCCGCATCTTTTTCGAAGCGGAACTCAAACAGGGGGACAAGTCGAAGGTCATTTCCTATTACCGCAAGGCGCTCGAAATCGTAAAGAAGCGCGATGCGGCGGCCGTGCGCGGCCTTATTTCCGAGATGTTCCAGCCGGCGAGCCCCGAACTCTTCGAGAAGCTCGTCGCACGGCTCACGTTCTAAAAAAACCAGAGGCACCAAGACTTAGGAGGACGTTCCCATGGCAGCATCCATCCCCCAGAGCCCCGATTTCAGCCCTTACGATTACGAGAACTTCATCTCGTTCGACAACTGGCCCAAGCTCGCCAATTCGGTCGAGGGTTCCAAGCGGCAGTTCTGGAACGACGACACAATGTTCGAGGAAATCTACGCCAAGCACGGCGGGATCAAGGCGACCGAAGACCAGAAGAAGGCCATCGCCGGCCTCATGAGCATCATCTATTACGGCGAGATCGTGGCCATGCACACCGCCGCCCAGCTCGTCGGGATGGTCTCCGATACGGCCGCCCAGCACGTTCTCTCCTTCCAAGCCATGGAAGAATCCAAGCACGTAACGGCCATGGGTAAGTATCTAAAGGCCCTGGGCGTCAAACTCCCCGAGATCAATCCCTACGCGAAAAAACTCCTCGACGATCTTCGCAACACGACGGACCCGGTGGCCAAACTCCTCGGCATGAATCTCATCGTCGAAAACGTGGCCCATTCCCTCTTCCAGACCCTAATGGAGAACTTCGAAGAACCCGTGCTCCAGGAACTCCTCCACTACATTGACCTGGATGAAGTAAAGCACGTGGCCCTGGCGCGGAATTATCTTCCGAGCCTCCTCAAGGACGTGGGCCCCGTCCGCCGGGCGCGGGTGCTCGCCATGCAGGTTTACTGGAACTATCTCATGTTCAAGGCCCAGGATCAGATCATGCGGGAAACGAAAGTCCTCATGATCGACTGGAACGCCCAGATGAAGCGGGATTTCCGCGACTGGCGAAAGATGTATAAGGACCTTCCCAAGGAAGCCCAGCGTCTCGCCCTCTTCAAGCCCCCGAGTAAGGAATGGGCGGAAAAGATCGCCGACTGGGTAATGCCCCCCGAGAAGTATGGGAAGGAAGCTCTCAAGCAAAAAGCCGCCGAACGGGCAGCCAAGGAACAAGCGGCGACGGCGTAAAGCGGATTTTCAGTTTCGATTAGGGGTGGACCAACGGGTCCGCCCTTTTTCTTACTTCTGCGCGAACTTCACCGCATCCTCGAAGGGGATGTGATCCGAGATCACTTCACCGTAAAAAGCCTTCTGGATCACGCCGTCGGGGCCGATGAGAAAATCCCCCGGAATGCGGGTTTTTGTCCCTTCCATCCTGCCCGGGAGGAATCCAAGCCGGGTGGCCTTGGCGCCCGGAACCAGGTTCTTGGGGCTCACGAAAGCCCCCAAACCCGATTCGAGGCCATAGAGCTTGTAGAGTTTTTCTTCCGGATCGGAGAGCAGGGGGAACGGCGGTTCTTGTTTTCCCACGTATTCAGCAATGCTCTCGGGGGGCGACTGGAAGACGGCCAGGATCGAAAGGCCTTTTAGTTCGTCCTGGCGCTGGATCATGTCGTGGACCCGCAGGTTGCACAGAGGGCAGGAGGCGTAGCGGAAGAACGCCAGCCAGACCTTTTTATCCCGGTAATCCGACAGCTTTACCCGGGTCCCGTCCCAGTTCGTCGCTTCCAGGTCTGGCGCCTTCGTTCCTTCTTTTAACCGCATGTGGCCCCTCGCTCCCTTCGGCTTGGGGCTTTGGATGCCCCGGGTCCGATGCGGGATTCTGGGATTTAAAGCCCCTAAAAGCCACCCTTTGCCTTTTCCAAAAATCGTCTAGACTGCCCGCCCTCCCGGGGAAACGTCCCGGGAAACAGGCCAAGGAGGCCCGCATGGCACAAGTTTACGTCGATCCCGGTGAACCGTTCGACAAGGCGCTCCGGCGTTTCCGCAAGATCGTGGACCGCTCGGGCATCAAGCAGGAGATGCGCCGCCGGGAGTACTATTTGAAACCCTCCGAACAGCGCCGGATGAAAGAACAGAAGGCCGAGCGCCGCCGCCTCCGCAAAGAGCGTAAGAGCATGCGCAAGCGTACGGAGTTCAAGAAGCCGGGTTCCTGACCCGCTATTTGCCAGGACTTTCCAAGGGGCGCGGGAAACCGCGCCCCTTTTGCTTTGTGGCGGAGGACGGGCCGTGACATCCCCCGTCACACGCTGATTGACCCCTTACCCTCACCCCGATAACATCCGCCGCAAGTCACTGGCGTTCGGGGGTCTCTTCTATGGCTGGTTCACTCAACAAAGTGATGCTGATCGGGCACTTGGGCAAGGACCCGGAAATCCGGTACACGGGCTCTGGCACGGCCGTCGCCAATTTCTCCATCGCCACGAACGACCGTCGCAAGAACCAGCAGGGTGAGTGGGAAGACCACACCGAATGGCACGACATCGTGGCCTTCGGAAAGCTGGCCGACATCTGCGGCCAGTACCTCGCCAAGGGCCGGCAGGTCTTCATCGAAGGCCGCCTCCAGACCCGCAAGTGGCAGGACAAGCAAGGGCAGAACCGCAAGACGACCGAGATCATCGCCGCCAACATGACCATGCTCGGCGGCCGCGGGGATGCCCCCGGCAAAGGCGCCCCCCGGGGCCCCGGCAAAGCGGCCCCCGCTTCGAACGACATGGACGAAGCCCCGCCCCCCGACGAACCCATGGGCGGTTCGGCGGGCGACGACGACATCCCGTTCTAAGACTTTCTGACAATTGTCATAGTTTTCTTCAAACGGTGTTTCTTACACTGACTTCCGCGTCGGCACTCGTTTGCAGGCCGAACGCGGAGGCCTTGTCTCATGCAGCTTCCCAAGAATCTCGCCGAAGCGACCGAGTGGCTAAACGTCCATTTCCCAACGGCCTACACCTGGAACTACGACACCCAGCGCCAGGACCTGCGGACGCTTTATGAAAAAGCCAAGAAAGGGCAGTGGAACGGCCAGACCGATCTTGCCTGGAAGACGGACGTGGACCCCGAGGGCGAGCACATGCCCGACGCCCAGATCGCCATCTACGGCACCGACATGTGGAAAAAACTCACGCCCCGGGAAATCCAGCAACTCCGGCACGAGTTCCAGTCCTGGACCCTCTCCCAATTCCTGCACGGTGAGCAGGGGGCGCTCCTGGCGACCGCGCAGCTGGTGGACGCAGTGCCGTGGATCGACGCCAAGTACTACGCCGCCACTCAGGTGATGGACGAAGCCCGGCACGTGGAGGTGTATGAAAAGTACCTCCGCGAAAAGCTCGAACTCACCTATCCCATCAATCCGGAACTAAAAAAACTCCTCGATCTCATCCTCACCGACTCCCGCTGGGACATGAAGTATTTGGGGATGCAGATCATGGTAGAAGGCCTCGCCCTCTCGGCCTTCAAGTTCATCAACACCTTCTCCAAGGAACCGCTCATCCGCGACCTAACCCGTCACGTGATGGACGACGAAGCCCGGCACGTGGCCTTCGGCGTCATGAGCCTGCGGGGCCTCTACCAGGACATGACTGAAAAGGAATTTAAGGAGCGGCAGGACTTCGCCTACGAGGCCTGCGTCCTCATGCGAGACCGGTTCACCGGAAAAGAAGTCTGGGAGAAGATGGGCTTTCCCGTGGATCGCTGCGTCGAGCTCTCGCTCAACGCCCCGGCCATGCGGGAATTCCGCAAGATGCTCTTTGCCAATATCGTCCCCAATCTAAAGAGGATCGGTCTTCTGACCGGAAAGCTCCGGGACCGCTTCGCGGACTTGGATATTTTGAAGTTCGAGAATTTCGAGCCGTCGGCTTAAGACCCTCGGCGGCCAGTACCAGGGGGCGCGGATGACCGCGCCCTTTGGTTTTAAGGCTTCCGGCAGGCGGCGAGGAACGCTCCAAAGAGCTTGGAACCGGGGATCTCGCTCCGCACGGCCGTCCACTCGGGGTGCCACTGAATGCCCACGATGAACCGGGCGCGGGGATCTTCCGTGGCTTCGACGAGGCCATCCTCGCTCCAGGCGATCGGCCGCAAGCCGCGCCCCAAATCCTTGATCCCTTGATGATGGACCGTGTTGACCGTTACTTCCCGGCGGCCGCGCGCCAATCGGGAAAGGAGTGTCCCGCCTTCCAACGTCACACGGTGGCGGTTCCGGTCGTAGCGCTTGGAATCACGGTGGATGACCCACGTCGGCCGCTCCGAGGGAAGGTCCTGGTAGAGCGTCCCCCCGTAGGCCACGTTCAAAATCTGGACGCCACGGCAAACCCCCAGGATGGGTTTCTTCGCGCGGCGGAACGCGGCGATGAGGGCCAGTTCCGCGAGGTCACGCCGGCGGTCACCCGGCCAGCGGGGATCGAATTTCCGGCGGCCGTAGGACAGGGGGCAAACGTCCGCGCCGCCGCTCAGGACGAGCCCGTCGCACAAAGAAGCGAACTCCCGCACCGCCCCCAACCCCGAAAGCGTGGGCACCATGAGAGGAAGGGTATTCAAATCCGCGAGGCGCTGGACGAGGGTGGATTCCAGGTACTCGAGTTCCTTACCGCGGTAGAGGTCCCTCAAAGGATCGGCGGGGAGGCGGTTGGCCGAAAGCGCGACGTGGATCATTTTTCTTACGCCTTCACGTCCCGGTCCAGGGCGACCCAGACGGATTTGACGTGGGTGTAGCTTTCGAGGGCATGAACGCCCATCTCCCGGCCCATGCCGGACTCCTTGCAACCTCCGAAGGGCGAAGCGCTATCGAACCCGTTGTAGGTATTGATCCACACGGACCCGGCCCGGATTTTCCGGGCGAGGGCGTGAGCGAGTCCCACGTCGCGCGTCCAGACGGCGGCGACAAGGCCATACCGCGAGTGGTTGGCGATCTTGGCCGCTTCCTCGGGGCCATCGAAGGGGATAACGCAGAGAACCGGGCCAAAAATCTCTTCCTGGGCGATTTTCATGCCGCTCTTTACGTCCGTGAAGACGGTGGGCTTGACGAAATTGCCGCGGCGGTTCTCGGGGCTCTTGTCCCTGCCCCCTCCCGCCGCCACGCGGGCCCCTTCCTTCTTCCCTAGTTCGATGTACCCGAGCACGCGCCTTAGTTGCGCCCGGCTCACCTGGGCGCCCATGCCGGTTTCCGGGTCCAAGGGGTCGCCCACCTTGAGGGCGGCGGCCTTCTCCCGGAGGCGATCAACCATCTCGTCGTAAATCCGGCGCTCGACGAGGAGCCGCGACCCGGCGCTGCAAATCTCCCCCTTGTTGGCGAAGATGGCGCGGAAGGCGCTCTGCGTGGCCACATCCAGGTCCGCGTCGGCGAAAACGATGTTCGGGGATTTCCCTCCCAGTTCGAGGGAGACGCGCTTTAGATTGCTTTCCGCCGATGCCTGGAGAATGCGCCGCCCCGTTTCGGTGGAACCCGTAAAGGCGATCTTGTCGACGCCGGGGTGACGGGCGAGAAGCGAGCCCGTCTGGCCGGCACCCGTCACGACGTTGACGACGCCCGGCGGAACGCCCGCTTTGTTCAAGAGCTCCGCGAAGTAGAGCGCCGTAAGGGGCGTCTGCTCGGCGGGCTTGAGGACGACCGTGTTCCCCATGGCGAGCGCGGGGGCGATCTTCCAACAAGCCAGAAGGAGCGGATAATTCCAGGCGACGATCGCCCCAACGACCCCCACGGGCTCGCGGAGCGTGTAGTTGAGGTAGGGGCCGTCCACCGGGATCGTCTCCCCGTGGTACTTGTTGGCCCACCCGGCGTAGTAGCGGAAAATATCCCAGGCGGGCGGAATATCGCCCCGGAGCGCCTCCGTCACGGTCTTCCCGTTGGAGAGCGATTCGAGGACGGCGAGTTCCGTCTTGTGCTTTTCGATGAGATCCCCGATCTTCCAGAGGAGGCGCCCCCGGGCGGCCGCGTCCATCGAGCGCCATTCTTCCGACTCGAACGCCCGCTGCGCCGAAGCGACAGCGTTATTTACGTCGTCGGCCTGGGCTTCCGCGATGTCGGTCAGGAGTTCCTGGGTCGCCGGGTTGATCACCGCGATCTTCTTCTTGGAGCGCGCCCGGACGAACTCGCCGTCCACGAAAAGCCGGCCGGCTTTGAGTCCCGCTTTGAGTTCCTTGGCGATCGCGCGGTAATTTCCGTCTTTCACGCTGGTGCTTCCTCCGCTGGTGGCTTGTGGCATCAAAGGGCAGACCGGTAAAGGCGCTCCAAGTCCTTGGCCTGGACGGGCCGGGGATTGGTCCGGTGGGCCGCGTCCTGGAAGGCGAGGGCCGTCAGCTCGGCGATCTGATCTTTCCCGATGCCCACGTCCCCAAGGGTCTTGGGCATCCCCACGCTCCGCGCCAGTTTGTCGACCCGGGCGATGGCGGCCCGGGCGGATGCGCTCTCGCTTCCCCTCTCCACTCCAAGGGCCTGCGCCACCCGGGCGAGTTTCTTGCGCGCCGCCCGTTCGTTAAAGCGCATCGTCCTTGCGAGAAAGAGCCCGTTAGCGGCGCCGTGGGGAACGTTTCCGACCGTTGAGAGGGGGTGGGCAAGCGCATGGCACACGCCCACGCCCTTCTGGAACGCCACGGCGCCCAAAATCGCCCCCATCATCATCTCGGTGCGGGCCGAGAGGTCTTTCGTTCCACGTTTTACGGCTTTTTCCAGGTTCGCCCCGATCCGCTCGATCCCCTCCCGGGCCGCGCCGTCGCAAATCGGATGATAGGAGGGCACCAGGAACGCCTCGATGTTGTGGGCCAGGGCATCAATCCCCGTCGCGGCCGTGATGGCGGGGGGCAGCGTGAGAGTCAGTTCCGGATCGCAGATGGAAAACGTGGGGATCAGGTAGGGGCTGAAAACGAGCACCTTGAGTTTGGTCCGCGCGTCGGCGATCACCGTGGACCTTCCGGCCTCCGAGCCCGTTCCGGCGGTCGTGGGAATGGCGATCATCGGGGGCATGCCGGGGCGGATGCGGGAAGCGCCGTCCTTCAAATCGTCGTAGTCGAAAATGCTTCCCGGATGGGTCGCCATGAGGCGCACGGCCTTGGCCGTGTCCATGGCCGATCCGCCGCCCACGGCGACCAGGGCTTCCCCCCGGAACGCTTTGAACGCCGATACGCCGCGGAGCACCGCTTCTTCCGTCGGGTTGGGGTCCAGGTCGCTAAAGAGTTCGGCCGCAAAACCGCCACCGGCCAGGAGGTCCAGGACCTTCGCCACGAGGGGGGATCGCGCCAGACCCCGGTCCGTGACGACGAGAATCCGCTTCCCAAGGGGCGTTAGGCCCGGAACGAGCCGCGCCAGGGCGCCCGGGCCGAACTCGATGCGCGTGGGGAAACTGAAAACC
>JBFLVN010000137.1:0-9875 GCA_040758475.1 Bdellovibrionota bacterium | reverse complement strand
CTCAAAGGACCGGGCTTCTTCGTCTAATTCAAAAATTACGCAGGAGCTTTAGTAGCGTCCGCCGCCACCACCACCGCCGCGCTGGCGTTCCTGGGCTTCGTTGACCTTCAAGTTGCGGCCGCCCATGTCGGTCCCGTTGAGCGCCGCGATGGCGGCCCGGGCACCTTCATCCGTTTCGAACGTCACGAACCCGAAGCCCCGCGGGCGTCCGGTCTCGCGATCGGCGATCAGGGCGACATCGGTAAGCGTACCGTGCGCTCCAAATTTCGCGCGAAGGTCCTCTTCGGTCGCGCTGAATGGGAGATTACCAACGTAAACTTTCATCTTCACAATTCCTTCTATTTGCAGAAATTTGGCTACGGCAAGAGCCCTTTTGAGCGGCTTGAATCCGGTCCCGTAGCAACGAGAACCAATCCGCTGCCCGGTGGAAACCGGGCGGTTGTCGCGAGGGGAAATGCTTGTAGCTTCGAACCGGTTGCTCGGAAAATCCGGGACAAGAGGTGGGAAAACTGCGAGATCTAACCTCGTTGGAGACTAGTATACGCACTGTTCCAAGATAAGCAATGGCAACTTATTTCCACCGATTGAGCGGCCCCCTCATGCCCCGCCGGAACCAGGGGCACGCGCCTTCGTCGCAGGTTTTGCCGGAAAAGGGTGGTATAGTGTCCAAAGGGGAAAGGCGTTCACGAGAGGGTAATAAAATGAACGACTCAATCGCCAGCCGCGCCACCACTCAAATGCCGCTAAGGCTTCTCATGGCGGAAATGGAAATCACCCTGGCGGCCCCCGCTTCCTCGGGCGATTTGCGTCAATGGATCGGAAAGACACGCGCCGGCTTCGGCGCCATGTGGCCGACGCTTCGCGATGAAATGGAGCAGACACGCGCCCGGTTGTTCCAATGGCTGCTGGTCAAGAACGAGGCCCTCTCCCCCCAGGTTGAGGAACTCCGAGGCATCAACGGCCAGCTCGAAGGCGGATTCAACCGGTTCAACGCCGCCCTTGGGACTTGCGAAGAAGGATTGCCCACCGACACCGGAGCGGTGAAAAGCGTGGAGGCCTTGAGCCGCAGGGGCCTCAGGTTGCTCAAGCGTTTTCACCTGCAGGAAGCCCTGATTGCCCGCCGGATGACGGAAGTCGTCAACCGGGAACGCGGGATTGGCGGGTAGAAGGATTGCCGGCTAACTGGCCCGTGAATTACGCCGCCGGCCGCCCCATGCGGCGAAGCCAACGCCAGTGGGAACCCAGAGCCTGGAAGAATCCCTTGTGAACGGCGTACCGGACGCCGAACTCCGCGCACACCGATTGCACGATGCCCGAAATCCGGGAGTAGTGGACGTGGCAGATTTTTGGAAACAGATGGTGTTCGATCTGGAAGTTTAATCCCCCCAGATACCAGGTCAGCAGGCGGTTTCGCGGCGCGAAGTCGGCCGAGCATTGTACCTGATGGACGGCCCAGGGGTTTGGCACTCGGGCGGCTTGCGGTTGCAACTGGGGGAAGTCCGTCTCTTCGACGCAGTGGGCGAGCTGAAAGGCCACCGCCAGGGTGAGCCCCACCACGAAGGAAGTAACCGCGTAGAAAAGTCCCACGACCCACCAGGGATGAAAGAGCAGGGGAATCGCGAACGCCCAGCCGAGGAAGAGGAGCTTTCCGGCGATCATTTCCGCTAGGCGCCAGCCGCGGGGCCGGGGAAAGCGGTTCCCGGCGATGCGCCCTATCGCCACGTCCCGGAAGTCATCGTAGAGATGCCACTTGGGATAGAGCACGCCGTAGAGCGCCCACAGGTAAAACTGCTGGAAACGGTAGAAACGGCGCCGGGGTTGGGCCGGAGAGAGCCGCCCGAAGGGCGCGATGTCGATGTCCGCATCCTTGCCATGCAGGTTCGTATAGGTGTGGTGAAAGATGTTGTGCTTCCAGTGCCACACGCCCGAGCTTGCTCCCAGCATGTCGAGCGTGAGGCCCATCAGGCGGTTCAGCGCGCCGTGATCGGAATAGGCGCCGTGGTTGGCGTCGTGCTGGATGCCAAATCCCACGCCCGTGATGGCGAACGCCAGCGAGAACGAGAGCAAGAGCCCCTGCCACCACGCCACCGGAGCGAAAACCAGGAAGGCGTACGATCCGGTGAACCAGAGAAGGATCACCGCGGTCTTGAAATAGATGGCCCAGCCGCCTCGCGGCGAAAGGCCGGTACGCTCGAAGTATTCTTCCACCCGGCGCTTTAACTCCTGGTGGAATTTGTTATCGCCGGCGAAGGTCAATTTCCCTCCGTCCGCGAGGGTTTCATTGGACGCCGTTTTTAGACCGGGGGATGGGGCATCATCCGAAGGAGAGGTTTGCATGAAAGTTGCGTGATTTCCTTGTTCACTCTGAAAATTCAGGCGGCGCGCTCTTGGCACCCAGCTAATATAACCACTCTAGCATCCCCCGGCGGTCGGTGCCTCCTACTCGCCCCGAGCAGGGGCGCTTTCCCTGTCTTTCGTGTTCCAAATCTGTCAAACTATTTGAATGAAGTACTCAAAATGAGCGCCCAGCCCCTGCGAGGCCGGCAGAGCTTCCTCTTCCGGGGCGTAGCATTAGACGATCAGGCCCATCCCCTTTCGGGCATGGTGAGGGTCTTTTCCGGAGAACAAGCCAAATTCACCCGGCGTTTCGAGGGGACCTTCGCCTTCGAACTGGCGCCGGGGAACTACCGCACCGAAGTCGCCGTGGAGGGCTTCGTCAGCCAGCAGTACAAGTTCCTCGTGCGCGGGGGCGGCGGCACGACGCACAATTTCGTAATGCGCCTCTCGGGGCGCTCCCAACAAGCAGCCGATGCCGCCGCCGAGCCAGCAACGGAAACTGGCGTCGTCACCGAGGGGGAAGCCGAAGTGCTGGAAGAGGAGCCGGCCCCTTCCGCAGCAGACCCTTCCAAGAAGCCCGAAGAGCCATAAAAAGACGGCCCGGCCCCCCGCCTGCTGTGACGGACCGCCTTGAGTGCGGGCGATTTCCAGCGGCAAAGAAGAGCTATCGCGAGGTGCTTTTATTGTACCGGCTGGTCCAGGGGCAGGAAAATCCAGAGGCATCCCGTCGAACGGGCGTTGACCCAAAACCGGTTGGATCGTCCGATTTTGAGCGGGTGATTGTATCGGTTTGAGCGCTCACTGAGCGGTGATCAACTAAAAACAGACGCTTTTTATTCAATTTGCCGCGCCGCGTCGTGGCGGCACGACCCGTTCTCTGCTAGAATACATTTGTAAAAACCGAATGAGTGTATTCCTGTTCCGGGGGGAGTGGGTGGTGAAGGCATGGGCGTTCAATCCTCGCCGCGTGGAACCGTGGGCTCGCGCGGCCGCAGGCCCCTGAGCGGACTCCTCGAATGGGCCGACGTGGACAAGTGCCTCCTTGTCCTGGGCCTGACCTTGCCGTTTGGCATCGCGTTTATCCTGCGGATTCGTTACCTCCTCACCCATCCCAGCGCCGAGCCGTACCTCAGCCGCCCGGCCCTTCTGGCCGTCCACCAAGGACTTGCAATCGCCGCCTTCTGGGGCCTCCTGCTCGTGGGGTGGGGGTTTTTCCTCCGGAAGCGATCCCGGGGAAACCGGCTTTACGTCCACGCGACGATCCAGAGCTGGGTGATCGCCGTATCCCTGGGGGCGTACGTTCTCGGCGTTTTTACGAGTCCCGTCATCGTCGCCTTTATCGCCGGGGCGCTCATAGGGTTCCTTCTCTTCGACCTTCCGAGCGTGTGGCTCGCCATCGGAACCGGCACCGCCATTACGGTAGGCACGACCGTGGCCGAACGCCTGGGGTTCATCCCGTACGCCCCTTTGATCGCTTCTTTCAATCAACTGGGAGGCGCTCCCAGTTCCGAGTGGATCGTGGGGACCGCCATTTCCTGCACGACCCTGCTTTTTGCCGTCTATGGCCTTTCGTCCTTCATCATTTCCCGCTGGCGGAAGCGGGAAGCCCAGGTCGCGAGTGCCTACCGCCACATGGGACGGCTCGTGAGCGCGGTCGATCACGCCGGTGAGATCGTGGTGATGATCGATTCGACCGGGGCCATCGAGTACGTCAATCCCGCCTTCGAGGCGATCACGCTCCACCGGAGGACGGAGGCCCTGGGCCGCTCCCCGGCCGCGCTCCTCGGGACGGCGGAGTACGATCAGGCGTTCTATGCGAACGTTCTGGCCCACGTCCGGACGAAGGGCGCGTGGAACGGGCCCATCCGCATCCGGAAAAAAGACGGGAGCGAAGCGGACGTTGTCGCCACGATTTCCTGCGTGCGCGGCCCGGGCGGTGAGGCCCAGAGCTACGTGGCCATCGCCCACGACGTTACCGAGAAGCTCCTTCTCGAAGCCCAGTCCCGGCACGCTCACAAAATGGAGGCCATCGGCCAGCTCGTAGGGGGTGTGGCCCACGATTTTAACAACCAGCTCACCCTCGTTTCGCTGGCGGTGGAACTCCTCCACCACGAAGAGAACCTAAGCGCCGAGGGGCGGGACGCTCTCCAGTCGCTTGGCGAGTGGATCGAGGAATCCTCCGCGCTTACTTCCCAACTTCTTACTTTCAGCCGCAAGCAATCAGAGGCATCCGAGCCGGTCGATCTCGTTGCCGTGGCCAAGCGGGCCGGGCACGCCCTCCAGCGCCTCCTGGGCGAGCGCTACAAGGTCCAATTGGACCTTCGCCCGAGCGAGGGGATCGTCGGCGCCTCTCCTTCACAGCTCCTTCAAGTCCTCTTCAATCTCGCCGTCAACGCCCGCGACGCCATGCCGGAAGGGGGGCGGCTCGAAGTCACCGTCCGGGAAGCGGAACTCTCCGAGCCGGTCGTCCACCGCGACGCCACGGTCCCGCCCGGCCGGTACGTGGTGCTCCAAGTGAGGGATCATGGCCAGGGGATTCCGGAGACGGCCTTGAGCCGGATTTACGAGCCGTTTTTCACGACCAAGCAGGGGAAGGGGACGGGGCTTGGGCTCGCCACGGTGTACGGGGTCGTCCAGCAAGCGGGGGGCGCCATCCTCTGCGAGAGCGCCGTGGGACGTGGCACCATGTTCCGCATCTACTTTCCCAAGATCGAGTTGAAGGCGGGCGCCAGGGCCGGTTCCGCCGACCCGGGCCATTTAGCGGTCGCCCTGGGCGCGCAGAAAACCGTTCTGGTGGCCGAGGACGAAGTGCGGGTGCTCCGGATCGCCCAGCGGATTCTGGAAAAGGCGGGGTACCGCGTGCTGGCGGCCGGGAACGTGGGAGAGGCGATCAACATCTGCGAAGGATACGAGGGGACGATCGACCTCCTGCTCACCGACGTCGTGATGCCCGACGGGGCCGGAAGCTACCTCGCCTACGTGTTCAACAAGAACCGCCCCGAGACCCGCGTCGTCTACACCTCGGGGTACGTGGATGGCGCCACGATCCGCGAAGGCGCCGTGGGGGTGGAGATCGAATTCCTGGCGAAACCCTTTACCGCCGAGCATCTTCTTCGGACGGTGGGAACCGCGCTGCACGGGACGGCGGCCTGAAGCGGCCGCGGAGCGGAGCAGGAGGGCATCATGGAACGCAAAATCCTGGTGGTGGACGACGACCTGCGCCTAGGGCACATGACGGGAAAAGTCCTCGGCCGGATGTTCCTGGGGGCTAACGTCTTCGTCTCTCCTTCCGGCCCGGCAGGGCTGGAAGTCGTGGAGCGCCACCGGCCTCACGTCATCGTCCTCGATCACGTGATGCCCGAAATGGACGGCAAGGAATTCCTTACCGCGCTGCGCGGGAACGATTGGGGGCGCGACGTGCCCGTGCTGGTCATGAGCGGCTACGACCTCGATTACATCTACAAAGGGGAGGCGAACGTGGTTTTCCTGCGCAAGCCACCCCGGCGCGGCGCCATTGAGGACGCCCTTGTCAAGCTTCTCCTCAAGGCAATGGGACAGGACCAGATCAACGAAGGGTGCCAGGAGTTCGCCGATTGGCGGGACCGGCTGGGACAGGCCCTCTTCAGCCTTTCCTCCAAGCCGGCGGGCAAACCGCTTGGCCGGTGGAGCTTTCACTGGCGCCTTTTTTAAATCTATTCCCTTTCGTTCCTTTCCCGTCCGTTTTCCTTGTCCAGGGGATGCCCCGTGTTGAAGGGGCAAGTCCGTGGGTTTGGCGGGGGCGTTCCTTAATAATTCTTTCTACATGCCGAATGCGCTGAGTCTTGCCTGTCTCAGGGGTTAAGAGGGGGCGAGGTGCTCTGGATGATGAAGGCGGGGCGCCTTTCCAATTATCCCTTCCTGGCCGCCGGTTTCCTAGCGGTCCTTTACGTCCTTGC
Source organism: Bdellovibrionota bacterium (assembly GCA_040758475.1). Lineage (GTDB taxonomy): Bacteria > JAGRBM01 > JAGRBM01 > JAGRBM01 > JAGRBM01 > JBFLVN01. The sequence continues at coordinate 3,603 of JBFLVN010000137.1, read as the reverse complement.
CGCCAAATTGGGCCTGATGATGGACGCGGTTAGCGGCTTCGCGAGCCTCGTCTGGCCGCCGACGGGCATTGCGCTGGCCGCCTTGCTCCTGTTCGGCTCCCATCTCTGGCCCGGAATCGCGCTCGGGGCCTTTGCCGCGAACCTCTGGAACGGGGCGCCGCCCCTCGTGGCGGCCGGGATCGGCTTCGGCAACACGCTGGAAGCCCTGTTGGGGTTCCGTCTTCTAGAACGCGTGGGGTTTCACAATTCCCTGGGCCGCGTCCGGGACGTAGCTGCCCTTGCCGTGCTCGCCGCAGGCATCAGTACCACAGTGAGCGCCACGGCTGGCGTGGCGAGCTTGTACCTGGGCGGTATTGTGTTGGTAGAGAATCTTGGCACGACGTGGCGGGCCTGGTGGCTTGGCGATTTGACGGGCGCCATTGTGACCGGCCCCCTTCTCTTGACGTGGGCCTCCGACCGCCGCCTGAGGGCGGGGGGCCGGCTCTGGGCCGAAGCGATCGGGCTCGCGGCCTTGCTCGTGTCCGTCAGCCTGTTCATTTTCGGGCGGCCATTTGGGGCTCCCTCGGAAGAATTTCCCAAAGCCTATTGGCTGCTTCCTCCGTTCCTCTGGGCAGCTATCCGGTTCGGTCCGAGGGGCGCGGCGACGTCCACCTTTCTGGTTTCTGTCATCGCGATTTGGGGGGCGGCCATGGGCTTCGGCCCCTTCGCCCGCAAGACCCTCCACGAGACCTTGTTTCACTTTCAGGGTTTCATGGCCGTGGTTACGGTGACGACCCTCACGTTGGCCGCCGTGATCGCCGAGCGGTGGGAGTCGGACCGGACGGTCCGCAAGAGCCACGCCTTGCTCCAGGCCGTCGCGGAGGGGACGACCGACGCCGTTTTCGTGAAGGATTCCGAGGGCCATTACCTTCTCATCAATTCCGCGGGAGCCTCCGCCTTGGGGCGTCCGGTAAAAGAAGTCGTCGGAAAGCGTGATACGGAACTCCTTCCTTCGGAACTCGCCCTGCCGCTCATGGAGCGGGACCAGGAGGTTATAAATACCGGCGAAATGCGGAGTGGCGAGGAAGTCATTGCCGTCGATGGAAAGCCCCGCACGTTTTTTTCGACGAAGGGGCCCTATCGCGACCACCAGGGGCGGACCCTCGGCGTCATCGGGATCGCCCGCGACATCACGGAACGCAAGGAAGCCGAAGAAGCCCTGCGCCGGCAGAAGGACGAACTCGAACGGTCCAACGCCGAATTGCAGCAATTCTCCTACGCGGTCTCCCACGATCTGCGGGAACCGCTGCGGGCCATCGCCGGATACGCGGCGCTCCTCGAACGGCGCTCGGCCGTGAAGCTGGACCCCGCCTCCCTTCGCCATTTGGAACAGATCGCGGGTGCTTCCAAGCGAATGGAGGGGATCATCACCGACCTGCTGGCCTACGCCCGCACTGGACAGGCGGGCCAGTCCCTCGAAATCATCGATACCAGCGCCCTCGTGGACGGCCTCCTGCGGGATTTGAAACCCTTGATCCAGAAGAGCCGGGCCACCGTGTTGCATGGGAATTTACCGGTAGTGGCGGGGTACCGGACCCCTTTGCGCGCCGTTTTTCAGAACCTGATCGTCAATGCGATCAAGTATGCGGCCAAATCCAAGGACTCGCGGGTCGAGATCGGCGCCAGTTCCCAGGACCGGTTCTGGTATTTTACGGTGAAAGACAACGGCCCCGGCATTCCGCCGGAATACCACGACCTCGTGTTCAAGCTGTTCCAGCGCATCCCCGGGGCCGAAGCCGCCGAAGGGACGGGGATCGGGCTCGCCATCGCGCGCAAGGCCGTCGAGCAGCACGGCGGGAAAATCTGGGTCGAGTCGGACGGCTCCAACGGCTCGACATTCTGTTTTCTGCTTCCGGCGGTCAGCCAGAGAGGAGGAACCGCGGCATGAGCCCTTTCAGACGCCACAACACCGTATTGCTGGTGGAAGACAATCCGGCCGACGTGGATTTCGTGCAGGTCGCTTGCGAAGGCGGCGATCCGGAAGTTCATCTGCAAGTGGCGAGCGACGCCCGGCAAGCCCTCGCCTACCTCCGGCGGGAAGGGGATTTCCACGAGGCCGAGCCCCCCGCGCTCGTTCTCATGGACCTCAAGCTGGCGGGGAAGAGCGGGAAGACGGTCCTTTCGGAAATCCGCTCGAGCGAGGAACTCCAGACCCTGCCGGTGGTGATCTTTTCATCGTCTGACGATTCCTACGATATCGATTCGAGCTACCGCATGGGCGCCAACGCCTTCGTCCGCAAACCCATCGGGCTGGATGAATTCGTGGAGTCGGTGCGGAGCATTTTCCGGTTCTGGCTGACGAGTGTCGAACTTCCTCTCCATCACCGGCGCGCCGTTCCCAAGAACGGGTAATCCCTTCCTTCCAGAATATGACAGAAGTCATATTTTGATCGCGTGGGCGGCGATTGGATCGATGCAAAGGAATCAGCGACGGACAAAATCACCCGCGCAGAACGGTGTATGACTATTAGGCAACTGCCGAATTCTTGGGCATGCATGAGGTGATCGAACCAATTCCAAATTTGACCGTTCTGTTGCCGGAAAGGTTTCGGCGCCGTTTGAGGAAGGTCCTGCGTTTTAAAGCGGCGGCACGCAATTTGCTGGATAACTTTCAGGGAAAGTGAACCATGCGCCCATTTCTGATCCTGTTGGCCATGTCGTTTTTGGTGGCGGGTTGTGCATCCGCTCCTGTTACTCAGGCCCAGCTACAAGGTGGTTCGAGAGATCACTCTGGCGCGATGCAAGAGGCCATATCCGAGAATCCATCGCCTGCTTCTCCGAGCCAGAAGCCTCGGGGCGCGGCCCGTAGTTGCCACGGACCCAAATCCCGTTCCAAGTAAAATTCTTCTTTATCATCACCCGTCGTTGAGTTCAGGGTGATTTTTTCTCCGCCACCTGCGAGCCCACCATCCTCACCAGGGTTCCATAAAACTCCTCGTCGCTTAGTTGCGGGTCGCGGTCGGCCCAGCGGCGAAGCGTCATGAAGATGAGCGTGTCCATCAGGACGGTGAGAGTGGTGTATCCGCCCACGATCTCGTACCGGTGCGCGTTGGCGGCGAAGTACTCCGTCGCGATGAGCAGGAACGGTCGCCGCACCAGGGCGGGCACGGCGGTTTCGCTGAGCAGCGGCGTAACCCGGAGTATCTCGCGGACGGCTTGGCGGTAAGGCTCCGCGAGCCGCGTCGCGCCCAGGATGGCGGCAAGGAGCGCCTCTTCAAACGGCCGCCGGGCCATGGCGCGTACCTGCCTGCTCAGCAGGCGCTCCGTATCGAGGACGGCGCGCTCCACGATGGCGGCGCCGATCATCTCCTTGTTGGCGAAGTACTGATAGAGCGAACCCACGCTCACGCCCGCCCGTTCGGCGATCGATTGGGACGTGAATCCCTCGTTGCCCTGGGTGGCGAGGACCTTGATCGCGGCGTCGAGGATTTCGTGCACCACGTGAATCGAGCGCCGCTGGCCTGGGATTTTGAGCAGCGAAGCGCGGGGTAGGCGTTCCTCGGGTGTTAAATCGGCCAAGCGGGTCTCCAATGGAAACCTGAAACAAATGCGAATTGAATATGA
>JBFLVN010000136.1:0-9951 GCA_040758475.1 Bdellovibrionota bacterium | reverse complement strand
CCTATTTCTTTCCATCCCCGGCCTTGATCGTCACCGGGGCGTGGAGGGTTTTGTAGAAGCCGCTGGCCCCCCCTTCGGGGAAGCCCCGGAGCGTGGCCACGTTGGCCCCAAAGGAGTACCAGCGGGCCTCCAGGTTCTCCCACCCAAGGAATTGGTAACCGATGGTGGGAACGCCGCCCGGCGTCCCTTCGGGCGGGTCCTCGTAGGCGGGGTCGTCGATGAAGAGCGTTCCGGCCCGCAGGTCGAGGCCTTTGTCCAAATCGAGGGCCGTGACCTGGTTGAGCCCCCCGCCGCTTAGGAAATACCACGGCTCGGTGCCGAAGAGGATGCTCTTCTCCCGCTCGATCATCTTTCCGTCGATGAGCGCCCCCTGGGGGAGGCCGCTCGTGAGCAGCGTGAGGCCCCGCAGGTCCGTAAAATCGTGGGCGAAAGTAGCGTCCATGCTGGAGAGGAACAGGGCCGCGAGCCCCGGCACGCGGAAGCGCACGTGCCCGCGCCAGAGGCGCTCGTAGTGTTCGTACCGGACGAAGGCGTGCAGGGTGAAGCCGGGTACGGTCTTCACCGTCACGGTCACTTCGCGGCTCACCCGCACGGGGCCCGTGCGGACTCCTTCGAGGGCGTATTCGAGGTCGTCCTCGTCGATCGAAAGGCGCACGAGGCTCTTTAGCGCCCGGATCTTGAACCGGACCTTGAGCCGGTCCACGAGGTCTTCCTCCTCCCGCCCGCGAAGATCCCGGTAACTGATGAGGGACGTGATGGCCGGCTGCTGGGGGAGATACCCCCAGGACTGGGCGCTCGTGGCGGCGAGATTTTTCGCCGCGTCGTAACGGACATAACCGCCGGAAGGAACGTATCCCCGCTCGCCCGCCAGGAAATAGACCCAGGCCGGTGCTTTCAAATACTCCGCCGACACCTGCACGGCCGTCACTTTCCCCTGGGCCTGGACGAGGCGCTCGGACGGGCACTCGCCCTGGAGGTCCCGCAGGAGGAGGACGATCTCATCGTTTTCGTCGAGGACGCCCGGCTTTTCGTCGGCCAGAAGGCGCGGCGCCGCTTCGGCTGGAAGGACGCGGCCGTCGGCGTTCACTTCGTCCACCTGGAAGAGGAGCGGCACAGCGCTCTCCCCCTTGCAGGTGAAGGCCGAGAGCTTGAGGGGATTCTCGCCGAGAAGAGACGGGACTTCCTGGCCCCGAATCACGAGGGGGAGGGCGTCCGTGTTGGAAGGGGCCTTGCTGTCGAGGGCCGCCGCCGGAGAGGAAAGGCAAAACGCGGCCACCGCGGCAAACGCCGTCCCGCGAAGAACCCCTCCCTTTCCCCGCAAGCCGTTCATGGAAGTGGCGGCATCTTACTGGCGGTTTGCCATTGGGGCCAGGATGGGGGCCGGATGCTTTGCGTCTATTTGACCCCTTTGGAAGGGGCGCGGTAGCGTCGTCTGGCGAGGTGCCCCATGCGCTCCCTCAAAGCCGCCGCCATCCAGGTGAGAAATCGCAATGGCCAGCCCGAAAAGAACCTCGAAAGCGCGGCAAGCCTCGTCCGCGAGGCGGCCCGGCACGGGGCAAAGTTCGTCCTGTGCCCCGAGTTCCTGGCGGCGGGTTATCTCTACGATGAATCCATCTGGGACGCGGCCGAGCCCCGGGGCGGTCCTACGGAAACCTTCCTCGCCCGGATGGCGAAGGAGCACGGGATTCTTATCGGCGCCACGTTCCTGGAAGCCGAGGGGGAGGAATTCTTCAATACTTTCTCGCTCTTCGGCCCGGAAGGCGTCCTGGGCCGGGTGCGGAAGGGCTCGCTCCCGTTCTTCGAGGGGTGGTACTTCGCCCCGTGCGAGAAACCCAAAGTCATTCAGACGGACCTTGGGAAAATCGGCGTCGGCATCTGCAACGACAACAACACGGCCGCGTTTTTAAAGCACATGTTCGACGAAAGGCCCGACTTGATCCTCATGCCCCACTCGGCCCCCACGCCCCGCATTCCCCTGCTGGGTACCTTTTTCCGCCCTTCTTATCGCAAGCAGCTAAAAGGCATCGCCTCCAAGTATGCGAGGGCCCTCGGCGTCCCGGTGATTTTCGCGAACAAAGTTTCGGAAGAATACCGCACGCCACTGCCGCTGGCGCCGGGGCTCTCCCTCCCCTTCGAATTCGAGGGGTTTTCGGCCATCTGCGATGCGGAGGGAAAAACCCTCGCCTACTCGGAAGGGGAGGAAAAAGCCCTGGTGGCCGAAATCGTTCTCGATTCGAGTAAAAAACACGCGGACGCCCCCGCGACGAACGGCTACTGGTCCTTCGCGCCGTCGTTTTTCCCCCGCGTCTACGGGGCCACCTTCACGCTCCTCGACCGCCTGGGCCGCCGGGCGTACCGGCAAAACCCCCGCCGGGCCGGGAAGGCCCGCGCGGCGGGCGGGAAGTGAGAGCCAAATTCGGGGGAAACGTGCGCCCTTTGCCAATCGCAGATAGGCGGGATTGTCTTATACCGTCGCGCGAATTCTAGCCGCCGTTCGTATGGTAAGGTTATCCGCTTGAAAGCGAGTCCTGACTATCTGAGCCATTTCGTCGTAAATGGGAGCTGTTTTATTTGGATCAGAAATGGTAACGATTAAAGAAAACTTCTGCGGTGTAAAAGCCTCGTAAGCTTCAACTCCATGGCGTGTTAATAGTCGAAGCATTAAGCGCCATCGTTCACCGCGCACACCTTTTTGGCCAAGATTTGCATGATAGGTACGCACGGGGGCCCACTTTCTGAGCTTTTCGATCTGATAGGTTTCGTAGAGAATCCCTTTATTCTTATGCTCAGGGGGAACAAGACCCTTAAATTTTTCAGTTATTTCACCTGTCTTTCTGTTGGTGTGGGTTTCATATATACCAAAATGAGCGTCAATGTTGGTTTCACAATATTCGCTTCCGAAGCGACCGCTACGGGCGGGTGCGAATGCAACCGTCATCCAAATTTCACCATAATATCTCCCGTTTCGCTTTAAAGAGGGGGGATATGGGAAATCATCCCATTCCAAAAAGAATCCTGGTCGAAGTTGGTCTTCAAAAATTAGCGTTGAACTATGGGGAGTACATTCAAGGCAATAAGGAACGGATGTCGGCAAACCAAAACCAAAGTAATTTTCTTCGCCATCCGGGACACGGCCACCTGTTCTGGGATCGGAAGCATGATGAGTAAGTAACGCTCTCGCAAGAACAGGGGAAGGTGTCGGTGTAATGTGGTGATATACCTGAGCCAAACTACGAGAGATAAGCGGTGTGGCAAAGCTTGTTCCTAAATTCTCAGCCGTTCCCGCTTTGGTCACTGAGCGTATCCCAGATTTATGTGAGAAATCGACTGAACAAGTTCCACCGTAATGAACAAAATCGGGCTTAATTATGTAATTAGGCCCAGCTCCATGCCGTGAGAATGCGGAAGGATGATTACGAGCCGGTCCATTTCCATTATATTCTAGATGCGATATCGAGCCAACGGTAACACCAAGCACGCTATCGGCAGGACTGGTAATCCGGCCAGCTATTAATTGGGTGCCAATTCTAGGATAGTCCAACAAAGGCAGTGTCTCATAATTTCCAGCACTGATGACAAACGTTACTTGAAATTTTTCTTGGAGTTTATCGAGCTCTTCCGCTAAAGGTGAAAATTGATCGAGTCCGCATACTTCACTGCTTCCCAAAGAGAGGTTCCAAACTTTTATCTTATTGGCGTATTGCTCAAGCGCATTGCTGAGGGATTGTAAAAGTTCTTCCTCTGTTAAGAATGTTGTATCTCCAACGCCGGGATCGGAATTAGGCAAAACTTCTAGGTCGAAAATGCCGCATGGGTTCGAATCGATTGGGGATAAATGGGGGTTCAACTGTGCACCCCAGCAAATTAATCCGGCAACGAATGTCCCATGCGCGGGGTTCCTGTATACTGGCGCAACATCTTGTTGCCGACCTATTACCCATCTCTCTAAATTAGGAAGGGGTTCAATGCCAGAATCAACAACCGCGACAATTGGGAAATCGCCATTTATATCATGAGGGAGTGGTAGGCCGGAGGGAAGTTTATCAGCATTTATCAATTGCGGTCGAATCATTCGGATAGAAGGCATTTCTCTGATAGAACGTACGCCTATAATTCCAGCCAATGATTCTACGTCTATAACTGTTTTGCAATCAGCCACGTATGTGTGACTCGCTTGTGAATATCCACCACGTCGAACCGGGATTTTCAACGTTTTACAGTTTTCCTCGAAGTCTTTGACGAGAGCGTCTTGTGCGGAATCGCGACCGTAATCGAATAATCTCACCCTCGTAAGAAAAGCATGGCCGCGTTTAGGACTATTCCTGAGGATGTCACGAGCATCAATATTATTCCGACGATGCGCTGGTGTGATTGGTTCAATAGAATCAACAACGGATAATTCTGATTTTATTTGTTTCGAGTTATTCCGTTCGATTTGATTGGCAAGTTTATTGAGCCCTCTCGGCGTGGCCTTTATAAACAGCTCACCCAACGCACCAGCGCCTATGATTGGGCACGTATCATCTGAGAATAAATGATCGGGTCTGTGGCTTTTTGCGGAAGCGTTTGGCAAAAGCTTGACTCTGGCGGGCGCACTTCCCGCGCGCTGCATTGCCGACATCGTTGATTCGCGAATTGCAGCAACCTGTCTGGAAAGACTTTTCCTATACTCTGTGTTCACCGGTCTAAAAAGTTTCTTGGCTCCTCCCCCAGAAATCGGACGCTCTTTGCCTTGATTGGGCAGTATCACTTTTATTGGAAGGCGGTCTTTGGTCGGCACATCAGGCATGATCTTCTATCCCTTGTTTATTGCACGCCCAGCGATAAGCGGTAGCTTTGGAAACATTTAAAAGGTCACCTAATGATGCGTGACTGTAGAGTGAAGAATTACGATCACGAAGAGCATGCGCAATCCCTTGTGCATCTTCATTTTGCAATTTAGTTAGAAATCTCCCATCTTCACCGGCACCAGCGGTAATATTGAGAAGTGAAAAGAAAGCATCGTGAATGGTGGGTTGTTCCATCGAAGTAATTAGTTTTCGATGCAGCCGAAGGCATGTTTCATTAATGTCAGATCCAGAGAATCCTTCGGAAAGATCCACAAGTAGTTCGATTTCTCGATCAGAGAATTTTATGTTTTTTAGAAATGCATGCCACATTTGAGATCGCATCAATGGCGTTGGATATGATAGTTCTATCCGATAAGTAAAACGTCGCCAGATTGCGGCATCTAGAAGTTCTTGGTGATTAGTAGCCGCCAAAATAATAGATTGACCGCCAATGGTATCCAGGTTTTGAATAAAACTGTTTACAACACGCTTCAACTCTCCAAGTTCTTGCGTGTCACCACGTAACTTTGCGATGGCGTCAAATTCATCTAGAAACAAAACGCAAGGATTCTTCGCGGCAAAATCAAACAATGAACGGATATTTTTTGATGTACTTCCAAGAAATGAAGATATGAGGCCATCAAGCCGAGCTATATAAAGTTCTAATCCGAGTTCTCGGGCGATATGGCGAGCCAAATGACTTTTTCCACAGCCCGGAGGTCCAAATAACAGTAGATTCGCTGAACTGGCGATTCCCTCGGCTTCTAATTGAGCATGGCTTTTGGCAATACTTAAAAATTCACGAAGAATTGCCGATTGTTGTTCAGATATTATGGGAGGCGGTTCACTAATGGCCCGAAGGTTGATGCGTTCGACGATCGGGAATCGACTTTCTGGATCGACAGGAAGGGTTCGAACTGCGGCAATGTTTGCTGGACGAAGTTCGTGATTAGTTTCTTCGAGAAGCTTTCGGAGTCGTCCTGCGGATGCTGTGTCTCCCGCTTCTTCTAGTTTCTCAGCTAGAAATGCCGTATAGTTTCTTACTCGGTCCAGGTCGAGACGTAATGCTCCATTCACGATACGAATTAATTCATTTACGAATCGAAAGTCTGATTTCATGAAACAATGATACTATATTATGAAACGATCGGTCAAGGGGAGTATACGGTTCCGGCTGAATAGTTTAATGGGTTCTGGATGAAGCGTCCCTTGGGCCGAAAGAATCTGGAGAAACTATCTGGTTGAGCAAAGGGCCGGAAAGCATGAGGAAGAGTCATGAAGGTTCACAAGTGGGAAAATGTTAAAAAAAGGTTTCTTTCTCCCGAAGATATCCGGGAGGTCGACCGGCAGGTCCGGGAAGAACTGCTCAAAATGGATTTGCGGGAGCTCCGAAAGGCCCTCGGCAAGACCCAGCAGGAGATGGCTAAGATCGCCCGCATGACCCAGTCCGAGGTTTCGCGCCTCGAACGCCGGGGAGACCACCGCCTTTCGACCTTGCGCCACGTCGTCGAATCCCTCGGCGGCGAACTCGAAGTGATCGCCAAATTCGGTAAAAAGCGCGTGCGTCTCCACGCCGCGGGGTAAGAGCTCAAGACTTTCCGCCGTCTTCGGACAGAGAACGAACCCGGAAGCTTGTGGGCAGCCTGGGTTGCGGCGCTCCGGCGGCCGGGCGCAGAATCCAAATTACATCACCGAAGCGGCCCGCCAGCAGCACCATCGGCCGGGGTCCAGCATTTTGGTCCTGCAACAAGGGACTGTTTGGCACTTCTTCCTTTTTCAGCGGCGGGGCCCCGTCAGGGGAAAGAAGGATTGCCATGAACGCGAGCGACCATCTGCGGCTTCAAAAACTCTGCAGCGAACTCCCGCCGGAGAGCACCATCCGGTCGATCCTCGAAGTGGCCTTGGCCCACGGGCTGGAGCACCCCCTCGAGGACGCCGTCATTCTGGAAGACGATCCGGACGACGAAAGCGGGGGCGGCGGGCTCGAAGACTGATCCTTCCCCGGAAGGGAAGGAGCCCGGAAGGGGCCCGGTTCGCCGTGCGGGAGAGCGGCGTGCGAGGGCGGCTCCCCCCGCGGGGAGCCGGGGGAACCCATGGCCCGGTCCGAGGACCTCACCATCCTTTTTACCGACATCGTGGGCTTTACGGCCCGCACCTCCCGGCAATCCAGGGCGGAAAACGCGGCCATGCTGCGCGCCCACGACCAGCTCCTCCTGCCCATGGTCGGCCGGTACGGAGGGCGGCGGATCAAATCCATCGGGGATTCCCTCCTGTGCGTTTTCCACTCGCCCACGGACGGGGTCAAGTGCGGCATGGCCATGCACGACGCCCTCTGGGCTTACAATCAGAAGGAACTGCCCGAGCGGCAGATTCACCTGCGGGTGGCCATCAACCTGGGGGAAGTACGGCTTGAAGGCCGCGACGTTTTCGGCGAGCCGGTGAACCTCGCCTCCCGCCTCGAAAAAATCACTCCGACGGACGAAATTTACTTCACGGAAGCGGTCCATCTCGCCATGAACCGGGCGGAGGTGCCGGTCCAATTCGTGGGGGAGGAGGAGTTCCGGGGAATCGCCGGAACCGTCAAGCTCTTCCACGTGCCCGCTCACGCGGCCGCTCCTCTGGCGGCGGGAGGAGAGGGCGCTCTCCCGGCGAACGGCTTTCCCTACGGAGGGATGCACCTGGGGATATCGGATTCAGCCCCTCCCTTGACGCGGCTCGCCTACCGGGCGGACCTTTGGCGTGAAAGGGCCGCGGTGAATTCGCGGAAATGGGCGCGTCAGGCCGCTCAAAATCTCAAGACCGCCCCGGGCCGGATGTGGAATGCCATCGCCCGAGTCTCGAAGGCGCCCCTTCTCCTGGGTTTCCTTCTTCTGGCCGCGGCCGCGGGGGGCTACGTCTACCGTTCCCTCACCCGGCACGAATCCCATGCGGCGCTAAAGCCCGCAAGGCTCGTTCCCCCGCTCCCTCCTCCCACCCTTCTCGAAAACGTTCCCTCGGCTTCGCTCCTCGAAGCTCAGGAGGGGAACATGAGGGATGGCCGTTGGAAGGCCGTCGAGGATTACGCCCAGGGCCTCCTCCGCCAGACGCCCCCCGCCGGCGAAGCCCTCCTCCTCCTGGGGCACGTGGCCTTTTCGCGGGGGGAACTGAGCAAGGGCCTCGAATACTACCACCGCGCCCTCGAAGCCCATCCCGAATTGAGGGACGACGGGCGGCTCATCGCCAACGCGATCGCCGCCCTCGACCGCGTGGGGGGGAAAGCCGGGGCCCTTTTCCGCAAACACCCAGGCGAAGAAGGGCTCAAGGCCCTGGCCGCCCGGGCGGGCCGGCCCGGTTACGAAGGGCGCCGGTGGGCGGTGGATACTCTCGAAGCCCTCCAGGAAGGCGGCAGGATTCCCCAGGGCGAGCGGGCGCTGCTGGATTTTAAAGAAGCCCCCGATTGTCCGCTGCGGCGAGAGGCCCTTCTCCTCCTGCGAAAACTCCGGGAACGGCGCGCCCTCCCCGCCGTCCGGGAAATCACCGACACCTATTTCTTCGAGACCATCCGGCGGGAGAACGCCTGTCTTTACGACGAAGCCGCCGATTTCGTGCGAGAATTGGAAACCAGGTGAACTAAATAAAACGGGTTACCGCGCGAGCATGGCCGCTTGCTTGGGCGCGGGAGGTTCCGGAGGCCAGGCAGCCGGGCGCAGGGGGAAGCCCGGGGGCTGGTTTTGGGAATCGGCCTTTTCGTCCTTGGGGAGGGCGTAGAGCCTTCCGTCGGGCTTGATCTGGAACATCACTTCCGGGCGCGTCCCAGGGAAGAGATTGCGGATGTAAGGACGGCACGCCGCTTCGGGCCGGTAGAGGGTGCGGACGGCCTGTACGTCCCAGGGCCATTTTTCCTTCGCCCAGTACCAGCGCTCCAGGGCCGAGCGGGGGACTTCGATCTTTCCGTTCGGCGGCAAGGGCGGGCCCTCTGGAATGGGCACGGCGTGGGCGCTCTGGTTCTCGAAAATGTAGAGGGGGTCGGCGCTGGCGCAGGAAGAGAGAAGCGCGAGGCACACAAGCCCCGCGCAAAAGCGGATACCGGCGAATGAGAATCGCCCGGCCACGAACGCCCCCACACTCCGCAGTCCCGCCTCGTGCAGGGCGGGATGCGGTCACCACGAAATCCGGCAGAGTCCGGTTTCAAAATTATGCCCGCAGAGGACTGGAACGGTCAATCCAGTTGGCCCTGGCCCGTTCATTTTTTATTGAGCGGTGATCAATTTATGGCGCATCGCGTCGAAAGGGCGCGGCGCAGGCGCTGAAAGGGCTTGCTCCGCTTGGATGAGTGCTCGGGCCCCACCGGCGATTTGCGCGGTCTTCGCCGGGGAGCCATGAGGAGATTCCGGAGGCCTTCCCCGTTTTTGCCGGAAGAGTGTCTCGTTTCCGGTTAGTGATCGTCCGATTTTCGGTGGGGTATGCGATTTGGGGCACTCATTGAGCGGCGATCAATCAGAATTTTCATTTAATGATTCGATTTGCTCTTGTGAACAACCGTTCTCTGTGCTATTCTTTCCTATTGGGTGATGATCCTGAAAAAGGTTGAATTGAGCGGGGTAGCGGGCCCCGCCGGGCGCGGTCCCTTTAAGGGACGTCCGCAAAGGGGTGGGAACATGGCGAGGGACCTGCTGGGAACCCAAGGGGCTCCCCCTTTCAGCGAACGCTTTCACGGCCATCACGACGGCCTCACCAGGCGGCTCGAGGCTTTTGAGCGCGTCCTGCCCACTTCCGGGGAGGTGGCGGAGTTCCACGCGGCCCTCGAAGGGTACGTGGCGTTCCACGATTCGGACATCCACCCTACTTTCGTGAAATCGGGTGCCGCTTCCCAAACGGTCGCCACCGCTTTCGTCCACGCCCTGCGGGTCATGCTGGCGAGCGCCCGGCTCTTCGGGCGGACGTGGAGCGCGGCCGAACCCCAGGGGAACCCCGGCCAGTTCCGCAAGGAGCTTGCTTGGGCCAAGGCCGATCTGGAGAAACAGCGCACCGTGATCGAGCACCGCCTGCGCTCCCTGGAAGGGGCCGCCAGCCAGCGGTTCAAGGGCGCCCATCCTCCAGCGCCTTCGTTTCTAGTGGAAGCGGAGTAGGAAGGCCGCCCGCG
>JBFLVN010000135.1:0-9972 GCA_040758475.1 Bdellovibrionota bacterium | reverse complement strand
ATGGGGAGGGTTCCGATCCCCTCCCCCTGGAGGGGGGAGGGTTAGGGAGGGGGTGTTTAGCGAACACCTAACGTTTCCAGGATTTTTTCAATTACTCCTTCGGCATTTTGCATTACTTCATTATTCCAAAATCGAAGAACTCGAAAGCCTTCTGATTCAAGCCATTCGGCTCTTGCTTGGTCTCGTTCGATGACCGGAGTTTCGTTGTGCTGTCCGCCATCCACTTCGATAATCAGTTTCTTTTCCAGGCAAATGAAGTCAGTGATGTAAGGGCCGATCGGATGTTGTCGTCGGAATTTAAAACCAGCTACCTCCCGGCGGCGAAGATGCCTCCAGAGCAGACGTTCTGCATCCGTTGGATTGGACCGGAGTTTTCTACTGAACTGTTTGATTCGGGGTTTGGGCAAGGCCGTCACCCCCTCCCCAACCCTCCCCCCTCCAGGGGGAGGGGGGAACGAAGGAAGCCTTCTTACACCGGGTGCCCGACGACCTGTTCGACTTGTTCGACCAGGGCCTTGAGCATGTCTTCTTCTTTGACCTTCTTGACCACTTCGCCGTTCAGGTAGAGGACGCCCTGGCCCCTGCCGGCGGCAAGGCCGATCTTGGCGGCCTGGGCTTCGCCGGGGCCGTTGACGACGCATCCCATGATGGCGATTTCGATGGGCTCTTCGACGTTCTTGAGCCGGGCTTCGACCTGATCGCAGAGCTTGAAGAGGTCGATTTCCAGGCGCCCGCAGGTGGGGCAGGCGATCAAATTAATGCCCTTCTCCCGGATGCGCAGGGCCTTGAGGATTTCAAAACCCGCCTTCACTTCCTCGACCGGCTCGGCCGTGAGCGACACGCGGATCGTATCGCCAATACCTTTTTCCAAAAGCGCGCCCATGCCGATGGCGTTCTTGATCGTCCCGGTGAACTTGGTCCCCGCCTCGGTCACGCCCAGGTGGAAGGGGTAATCGCACCGGGTGGCCAGGAGCGAATAGGAATCGATCATCAGCTTGGGATCGGAGGCTTTGAGCGAAATGACGATGTCGTAAAAGCCCGCTTCTTCGAGAATCTTGATGTGGCGCATGCCGCTTTCGTACATGGCCTCGGGAGTGGGACGCAGGTACTTTTCGAGAAGTTCTTTTTCGAGGGAGCCCGCGTTCACGCCGATGCGGATGGGGAGTTTGTGGGCTTTAGCGCAGTCCACGACCATCTGGACTTTCTTCTCGCCGCCGATGTTGCCGGGGTTGAGGCGAAGCTTGTTGACGCCCGCCTCCGCCGCCTTGATGGCCATGCGGTAGTCGAAATGGATATCGGCCACGACGGGGATTTTCGTTCCAGCGAGGATTTCCGGAAGGGCCGCCGCGTCCTTCTCCGTGGGGACGGTGCAGCGGACGATTTCGCAGCCCGCCTGTTCGAGTTCGTGAATCTGGGCCAGGGTCGCCTGGGCGTCCCAGGTGTTCGTCGTCGTCATGGACTGGACGGAGACGGGGGCGTCGCCTCCGATGGCGATTTTTCCGACTTTCACTTGCCGGGTCTTTCGCCGTTCGGGGCGGGTCGAGTAATGCATCTTTCAAGCTCCCTTGAAACTTGCTGATTTCACGCGCCTTTCTCTGGGTGAAAAGAGAGGAGCGGGAGGAAGTTTCGGCATGCTCCGGCGGATTTGGCCGTCGCGAAAGTGATCCTAGTTGCCCTTTGGGGTGCAGACAAAGGCATGCCCCTTGGCAGGGGGGAATACGGTTTGGAGGAGGGTGCCGGATTTTTCTTGACAATTTTCCGACCTGGGTAAATAATGACCAAGGTCATTTTTGGGGAAGGTCAAATTCCAATGCCCCCCGCTTTAACCAAGGTCGAAATCAAAGCGCCCCTCCCGGGCGTGATGCCTTCGCGGCGGGAGCGCCAGAAGGCCGACCGCCGGGAGAGAATCTACCGGGCGGCCATCGAGCTTTTCGCCGCCAAAGGGTATGGCGAAACCACGATCCAGGAGATCACGGACCGGGCGGATTTGGGGAAGGGGACTTTCTTTAATTACTTCGACGGCAAGGAAGCCATTCTCGTCGAGTATTACCGGAAAGTGACTGGCGAATTTCTTGATTACGCCCGCACGCTCAAGGCCCCTACTTTCCGCAAGAAGATCGCCGCGCTCATGCGGTTTTCGAGCGATACGGCTGAACGGGAGGGAGCCCTCTTCGAGCTTCTCATCCGCGAAATTTTCGCGAGCCCGGCGCTCCTCCAACTCGACGTGCAGACGTACCAGGAAATCCTCGGGCTCTACATCCGGTTCATCGAAGAAGGAAAACAGGCGGGCGAACTGCGGCCGGACCTGGACGCCGCCATCGCCGCCCGGGTGCTCGCGGGCATCTACAACCTCACGTGTCTCGAATGGGTCTTTCTCGGCAAGGCTTTCTCCATGGCCGACATGATGATGAAGAAATTCGATCTCGTGCTCAACGGAATGATGAAGCGGTAAATCCCCGGGGCTCTTCCGCCGCCAGCGGAGGGGCGCCGGAGAAGTGCGGAAAAACATCAATCAGCGGAAGGACGAGGAGACTCACCATGACGATTCGAAAGGTTTTCTTGGCGGCGGCGGTTTTCTTCCTGGCGGCTGGCCCTGTGCAGGCCGAGGAACTTTCCCCCAAGGAACTCATGCGCCAGGTGGACAAAGCAAACCGGACGAAGGACTCCCGCCGCACCCTCACCATGACGCTCATGAACGCCAACGGCAGCAAGCGGGAGCGGAAAGTCGTTTCCATGCGCAAGCAGGTCGATGAGAACAACGACAAGGTGCTCGCCCAGTTCGAATCCCCCGGCGACGTGGCGGGGACGGGGCTCCTCACCATCGAGCACGACGACCGGGACGACGACCAATGGCTCTACCTTCCCGCCCTCAAGAAGACCCGGCGCATCTCGGCCACGGACAAGACGGATTCCTTCATGGGAACGGATTTTACCTACGAAGACATGTCCTCCCTCAAGCTCGACGAATACGAATACAAGAAGCTCGGGACCAAGACGGTCGACGGGGTCGAATGTGCCGAGATCGAAATGATCCCGAACAACGAGAAGCGCAAGAAAGAGAGCGGTTATTCGAAGAGCATCTCCCTGGTCGATCCCAAGCGTTACGTCGTCCTCCAGACCGATTACTTCAACCTCAAGGACGAACAGACCAAGACCCTGCGCTCTTCCAACATCAATCAGTACGGCGGCATCCACATGCCCGATCACATGGAAATGGTCACCCACAAGACGGGCCACAAGACACTCCTCGAATTCACCAATACGGAAATCGACGTGGGCCTCAAGGACGACCTCTTTACCGAACGGAACTTGATGCGGGGCCGGTAGCTTCGAAGCCTCAGGAGGGAAATGCCATGAGCCGACCGAACTTCTGGCACCGGTACGTGGATGGAGTCGTCCGTTTCCGTTGGGTGATTCTCGCGGTTTTTGTCGTGGCTTTCGGGTGGTTCGGCAACTATCTGGGCAAGAACCTGGAGAATTTCGATAACGCCCTGGGCATCTGGTTCGAAGACGACGATCCTCTCTATACCTACTACGACAATTTCAAGAGGGAATTCGAATCCGACGAGATGGCCATCGTCACCGTCGAAGCGCCGGCGTCGGAGGGAAGCGTCTTTACCGAACGGATGCTCCGCCTCATGGACCGCGTCAGCCAGGCGATGGAAGGCGTACGGGATATCGAGAAGGTCCACTCGCTTACCGCCCAGAACGTCGTCCAAGGGGCGGAAGGGGCCCTCATTATCGAGCCTGTGATCGATCTGGAAGGGGAAGTCACTCCGGAAGCTCTCACCCGGGCCAGGGAGAAGGCCCTGGGCGAAGAGACAATGGTGGGTTTCCTGGTTTCCAAGGACGCCCAGATCGCTTCCGTCGCGGGCCGGATCATTTCGGTCGAGGACCAGAAGGTAAAGCACCGGATCGTGGACGACCTCCAGGCCGTCGTGCGGCCCATCGAGGCGGAATACCCCGACGTCCGCTTCATCTATTCGGGGCAGGTCGTCTTCGATACGGTCTTCGATGAGCTTTCCGTGCGGGACGGGAAAATTTTCCTTCCCATCACGCTCGGGCTCGTTTGCCTCGTCCTCCTGGTCCTCTTCCGCCGCCCCACGATGGCGTTCATCCCGGTTCTGGTCATGTTCGCCGTGATCACGTTCACCTGGGGTGTTTATTTTTTCGTCGGCAACACCATGAACATGGCCTTTCAAATGACGGGGTCGATCCTGATCGCCGCGTGCATCGCCGATTCGGTCCACATCCTGGGGCATTATTACGGGACGGTACGGCCCGGAATTTCCAAGATCGAAGCCATCCGGGAAACGGTTTCCGAAGTGGTAAGGCCGTGCTTCTACACTTCCGCCACGACGTGCGCCGGGTTCATGTCGTTCCTCACGAGCCGGGTGCCGCCACTAAGGAACCTCGGGCTCTATGCGGGTGTGGGGACGATGGCGGCGTTCGTCATCACGATCCTCGTTATTCCCGCTGTCATGAGCCTTCTGCCCATGCCGACGCCCGAAAAGGCCCGCCACTACCACGAAGGCTGGACGCATCGCCTCTTGAAGCGCTTGGCCGACATCAATGTCCGGCACACGGGGCGGATTCTTCTGGTTTCGGCGGTTTTATTCGTGATTTCGTGCTGGGGGCTGACGAGGGTACAGGTAGAAGGGAATACCATCGAATTCATCCCCGAAGGCCACTGGGTACGCCAGGCCATTTTTTTCATTCAGGAGAAGATGGGCGGCCTCGCGAGTTTCGACGTCGTTTTCGAAGGGCCGCCGGATTTGGCCAAGGACCCCGAGTTCCTCCGCAAGTTGGACCGCCTCCAAGCCCAGATTCTCGAAGACCCGAACGTTTCCAACAGCTTTTCCCACGTGAATTATTTGAAGGACATGAACCGCATCCTTCACGACGGCGATCCGGCCTACGACGCCGTGCCGGAGACGAGCGACGCCGTGGCCCAGTACCTTCTTCTCGCCGAGACGTCGGGGGACGAAGACATCGGCCGCTTCGTCAATTACGACTATTCCAAAGTCCGGATCACTTCCCGCGCCCGCACACTCATCAGCAAAGCGTATCTCTCGATGGTCGATCGCGTGAACCGCCTGATCGACGAAACGGAATCTCCGGGGGTTAAGGGAACGCTCACGGGCATCGTGCCCCTCTATGCCGTTTTCGACCGCTACATCCTGCAAAGCCAGATGCAATCGCTCATCCAGGCGTTTTTCGTCATCACCATTTTCATGTGCCTCCTCACCCGGAGCGTCAAGATCGGGCTTCTCTCCATGATTCCAAACGTCCTGCCGATCTTCCTTACCCTCGCCATCATGGGGTGGATGAACATCAAGCTGGATGCGGCCACGGTGATGATCGCGGGCATCGCGCTTGGCATCGCCGTGGACGACACGATCCATTTCGTGACCCGTTTCCGCGTCGAACTCGACCGGAACGGGTGGGATTACGAGAAAACCATGCGCGAGTCCCTCCGGATCGCGGGCAAACCCATGTTTTTCACGTCCGTCATCCTGTTGGCGGGTTTCGGGGTTCTGGTCTTGGGCAGCTTCAAGCCCACGCGGATTTTTGGACTTCTCACGGGCCTGACGATGGCGTTCGCCCTGGTGGGCGATCTCATTTTGATGGAAGCGATTCTTCTCAAGTTAAAGCCCTGGGGAACGCGGCCGGTTCCGGAAACAGAAACGCAGGGAGCGGTTCCCCTGCCTGAGCCGGATGCGGTGGTGGCGGGAAAGTAAGGGGGATAAAAAAGCGCACCATGAAATTTTCAACGCTGGCCCTCTGCTTTGGGGTTGTATCGATTTTCCTGCTGACCGGTTTCCGTACCGCCTCTGCCATCCAATTGCACGAGCAGCTCTCCCTTTCGGGTTTCGTCGAGTACGAATTCTTCGGCTACGTGCAGGATACGAAGCCCGGCCAGGTGGATGGGCGCAACGAAATCCAATTCCACCCGGAATTTACTTTCACGCCGAGCGAGAAATTAAAGGCCTTCGTCGTCCCCGAGTTTCGTTTCGATGGGAACGACGAGGAGCGCAACCGCATCTTCCTCGACGAGGCCTATCTCGACGTCTACACCGAGTCGATGGACTTCCGGATCGGCAAGCAGATCATTTCCTGGGGCCGGGCCGACACGATGCGTCCCACGGACGTCTGGAAAATCCGGGACTTTACGGATTTCTTCGACGAGGAAGTCGAGGGAATCGTGGGAGTGCAGGCCCGCTATTTCACGGGCGATTTGACAGTTACGGGCCTTTGGATTCCCTACTTTCAAGCCAACACGCTTCCGTTCGACAACGAGAAGAACCGCTTCTTCGGCTTCCCGACGGTGCTCCCCGGTTCTTTCATCGATGCGAACGCCGGGAACCCGGGCTCACTCATCTCCTGCGCAGCTTGTGCCTACACTCTTGATTACCGGATGCTGGACCCGCTCATCCCCGAAGATTCAGTCGAAGGCTCGGAAGGGGCGATCAAGTTCGAATACACCTATGAGGGATGGGATTTCTCTTTAAGCTACGCCTACCTTCACGACCGCATCCCCACGTCCATGCAGGGGCTCGGTTTCATCTTCGGCCCCGCCGCCACGGATACCATCGTCTTGGACGAAACGAGCGATGGCTCGACGGTGGGCCTTGCGGCCGTGGGCATCCGCCCCATCCACCGCCGCATCCACATGATCGGCACGGATGGAGCGACGACCTTCGACAAGCTGGGTTTCCGCTGGGAAGCGGCCTACTTCCTCACGGAAGACATGAACGGGAATGATCCCACGACCGACGATCCCTACGTCCAGGTAACGGCGGGTTTCGATTATACCTTTACGAACATCTACGAAGACCACGATCTCATGATCCTCGTCCAGTACGCCAACGACGTCGAAGCCCCTCAGCAAGGGGCCAAGAATATCCGGGAAGGGGTAAACCTTCGGCACTTCTTCCAGCACGGCATTCTGGCGGTGGTCGAGTACAAAGTGTCCGAGTACTTCAAAGTGTCGGGCCGAGGGTTCGTGAATGTCCTGAACGCCGATCACAACATCGAGCCCGAAATCGAATGGAGCCCGGTGGACGGCCTCACGCTCACCTTGGGCGGAACCATCGTGGGCGGCACGGGGGGCAAGGATTCGTTCTTTACGCTTTTCGAGAAGGATGACCGCGTGGAAGCGGCGGCCAAGTATTCTTTTTAACTAACCGGGGAACACGCCCGCCTGGGCGGTGGAAGGTTTCGCCGCCTCCACGTCTTTCCCCGGCACGAGAATCTGGAAAAGTACCGGTTCCGATTCGATTTGCCCGAGCTCGTAGCGGGTTTGGGCCACCTTGCAGGCGTGCGGGTTGAAGCCGTTGAAGCGGCCGTTTTCGTAGAAGCTCACGGCCGAGCAGATGAAACAGGAATTGCGAAATTCGCAGGCCCGGCATTCGGGGTAATCGCGAAGTTTTAGTTCCCGCTCCTTCTGAAGGAGTGGCGAATTCTCCCATATTTCGGCGATGGGTTTTTCCCGGATGTTCCCCACGGAGAGTTTGGACTGCACGCAGGCGTGGACGTCGCCGTAGGGGCCCACGATCACCGAGCCCCGGCCGATCGTACAGAGGGGCTCATCCACGCTCCGCTTGCCGGGTTTTTTCTTGTTCCCATAGCGCCGGAAAAATTCCCGGAGTTGCTCGTCCGAAATCTGGGTTTTTTTCGGGTCCATGGTCCCGTCGTCCTTGGGGGTCATCCAGGGATCGACGTTGAAAGAAATCTTTCGCGATTCGCAAAAAGCGATCATGGCGTCCAGGTCGCCGTAGTTTTCCTGCATCAGGGGAATCTTGATGAGCATCCGCTGGCCTTTGGACAAGAGAAAATCGACGGCCTTCGTGACTTTGGCAAAAGCCCGGTGCCCGGTGACTCGTTCGTAGGCTTCTTCGCTCGCCCCGTAGAGGGAAATATCCACGCTAATGGGATTTAAGGCGAGGACCCGTCGGGCGCGGAGTTCATCGTCCAGCAGGAAGGCGTTCGTAAAGAGCCGGATCACGAAGCGGAGTTTCTTCGCGTATTCGGCGATTTCAAAAAAATCGGGGCGGAGCATGGCTTCGCCGCCCGTGAGGGTGACGGTGAGGCATCCGGCGGCCTTGAGGTCGTCGAGGAGCGAGAGGATTTCCGCCGTCGAGAGTTCTTTGCGGGGGCCGCCCACGACGCAGTAGCAGTGGAGGCATTCGAAGTTGCAGCGGTAGGTGAGTTCCAGGCCCGCGGTGAAAATCTTTCCTTCCTGCGCGAGGCTCTTTCGGATTTCATCAAATCGGTTGGACGCGAGAAGGGGCACGCCTGGAATCAGCCTCCTAAGCGAAGGGCTTGCTCTATAGAATGACCCACGCCCGGTTTCTTCGCAAAGGCAAGCGAAAAACCCGGGACCATCCGAGCGAGTTCCTCCGCGTGCGCCAGGTCACGCTCGCTCCGGTGTCCTGGAAGCCGCTGGAGCTGGGCGGCGAGCGCGGCGGCAAGCCGCGCCGGGGAAGCGGGCGAGAGGGTATGCGTCTCCGCCTTTTCGAGGACGAAAAAAGCCCGGATTTTGGCAGGACCTTTCCAGAGGGGAATGTCTTTGCCGCCTCCCGTAAAGCCGGTGCTCGATACTTGGGGGCCATCGGGCGTTTTTCGCGCCAGGACCAGGTCGTCTCCCAGGATTTGCCAGCCCTCTTCTTTCAGCAGTCTTGCCAGCGTCGTCTTCCCACACCCCGAAGGCCCCACGGCGACGAAGGCGTTTCCGGAAGAACTCGCTGCCGTTCCGTGGAAGAGGAAAGCCCCTTCAGTTTCCTCGCAGAGGGACAGAAGAAGAGCGCGCAGGCCGTTTTCCAGGGCGTTGGGACAAACATCACCGGGGTTCCGGGCGCTTGGCGCCACGCGGAGGGAAAATGCGCTCCCTTTCCGTTCCAGGCAGAACGCGCTCGTACGGATTTTGGGCCCTTCGACGTGGAACTCGAAGGGGTCGCCTTGGTGGAGGGAGGGATCGAGAGAGATTTCCAGGCGGATGGGCCGGGGGGAAGCGCGTCCCGCCTCCAGCCATTGCCCGGCGAGTTTCCAGGAAACTCCTTCGCCCAGGCGGACGAAGACGGGAAACCCCGCCAGTTCCACGGGGCGCCAGGATTTTTCATCCAGCGACGCGAGAACTTTTCGGATCGCTGCTTGCCCGATCGAAACCAGGGAGCCGGCGATTCCCCCGCGCCGTCCGAGGCTCCGTTCACCGGTTCCATTCCGGACGCGCGTTGCTTTCCCGACGACGGTATCGAGGGGGAAGAGCGGATCGAGAGCTTTTGCTGAATCTCCTTTCGTCCGCACGATCTTCTTTCCGTTTTTGTGCCGCAGATAAACGAGCCGGTGGAGGGTGAGCCCCGCCGGGCCCTCGTAAAGGAGGATTTCCCCGGGCCGGGGAGTTTGGGCGAGGGCTTCCACCCAGACTTCTTCCCCCGCCTGGACGGCGGGGGCCATGGAACTCGAAGCGACCTTCACCCACACGCCGGGACCGCGCGCGAGGGCGTCCCGCACCAGGGCGGCCGTCGGATAGGGTTTGGAAACTTCTTCGCTCAAGGCAGGCATTCGACGAGGCGCCGCTCTTCCAAGGTCTTGAGGAATCCGCCTACGTCCGCCGACGCCGTTTCCAGATTGACCTCGAACGCCCCGGCGAGGGCCCCCGCCAGTTGAGAAAGGGTCTGGGGGGATTCGATCTCTTTCCAGAGGAAGCTTCCCGTGGGATTCAAAACCAGGAGCTTTCCGCCGCGGGAATCCACGAGGACGGCTTCGCCGCCGATTTCCCGCCAGGCGACGGACTGGTTCTGGCGGTATTTCTTCTCGGGTGCGGTGGCCACGGGACAAGTGTAGACTACCCTCTCTACGAGCGTGGAACCGGATTCAAAGAACGCGGCCGATCCCATTGGCCGGGCCCTGGCGCTCCTTCGCCCCTGGCGGGGGGCCTTCCTCGGGCTTTCGATCCTGGGCCTTGGCGCG
>JBFLVN010000134.1:0-10013 GCA_040758475.1 Bdellovibrionota bacterium | reverse complement strand
CGAGGCCCTTCTCAGTAAAGCCTCCCGGCTCGAATTGGATCTCGCCCAGGCGGCCGCCACGGGGAAAGAAGAGCGCGAGCGGGCCCGAGGGCTTGCCGAACAGGCCCTTGCCGCTGAGGACAAGGCCAAGGGCCTTGCCGCCGAGCTCGAAAAACTCCGCGCCCGCCATTCCGATACCCAGCAGGACCGGGAAGTTCTCGAAAAGGAACTGGCCAGGGAACGGGAAGCGGGCCAGCGCGAACGGGCGGCCCTCCAGGCCAAGCTCGACGACCTCTCGGAGCGCCTGCGCCGCGCTGAGCGGGAAGCGGGCGCCGCCCAGGCGGGACAAATGGCCGTCCTGAAACGCGCCGAGGCGGCCGAAGGCCTCGTCCGCCAGCGCCTCAGGCTCGTCTCCTCCCAATCCACCCCCGGCGCCGTCGCCGCGGCGGGGGGCGTTGATCAAGTGACCCTCGAACACCTGGCGGCGCTCGAAGACCAGTCCCGGCGGATCGAAGAACAGCTCGCACGCTTTGAAAAACAGGCGGGTGCCCAGCAAGCCGAACCCGTTTCCCTGCGTGCGGATTTGGACAAACTCGCCCAGGTGACCCAGAGGATCGAGGACCAGATTCGCACCCTCTCACCCGCAACGGCCTCCCCCCACCATCCCGCCCCGGCGCTCGATCCTGCCTTGCGGGAACGCCTCCTCACGCTCGAAGGGCAAACCGATGAAATCGGGAAACACCTCCGGGAGGTGGCCGCACTTCTCTCGCAGCCGGAAAAAGTTCCGGCAGGGCAGGAAGTTCTGCGGGAAGAACTGCGGCGCTCCGCCGAAACTCAGGCGCGGGAACTCGACACCCTCAAAAAGAAGCTGGATGCTCTGGCCGAAAGCTCCCTGGCGGCGGGGGCCCCCGGCCCTTCCCGGGAACGGCCCAATTGGCCCCTCGTGGCCGCCATCGCAGGCGGCATTCTTATCACCCTCGTGGGCAGCCTCTATTTGCTCATCGATTTCCGCCTGAACCGGGAACGGCGCCAACTCGCCCAGATTTTCGGCGCGGGGCCGGCGGCCATTGCCAAGCCACTCCCCCTTCCGCGCCTCACCCGCCCGGAGCCCGATTCTCTCGTTAAATCCGAGCGGGCCGCCCTCGCGGGAGAAGCCGCCGGGGCGGACGCGGTTTTCCTCTTCCTGAACGATTCTCTCTACGCCGTCGAACTCGTCCGCGGCGGAAAATTTTCCTTCGAATCCATCCCCTTCGAAGCCGGAACCACGCGCGTAGGACTCCGGTCCGTAGGATCGAACGGCGCCGCTTCGGACCTTTGGGAGACCTCCCTCGTCCACCCGGCACCCGAAGGAGAAGCCCCCGCGCCCTTCGTCCGCGACCTCTTCCGGGGCGATCCCGAAAAACGGTGGATTTCGCTCACCTTCGATGGCGACGGGGCGGCGGGGACGGAAGAAGTCCTCGAAGTCCTGCGGGCCCACAACCTCAAAATGACCATGTTCCTGACGGGTGGGTTCATCGAGGAGCGCCCCGACCTCGCCAAGAAGATCGTCGGGGGGGGGCACGAAGTGGGCAACCACCTCTGGGACCATCCCCACCTCACCACCTTCGATTCCAACTCCCGGCATGATACGCGGCCCAATGTCACGAAGGCGTTCTTCCAGGGCCAACTCATCCGCACCGCTTCGCTCTTCGAAGAAGTGACTGGAAAGAAAATGGCCCCTTACTGGCGGGCCCCTTTCGGGGAGGTCAATCCCGAACTTCTCCGGTGGGCGATGGAACTCGGCTATCAGCACGTCAACTGGACCCGAGATTACTCCCGCAACGAGACGCTCGATTCCTGGGACTGGGTGGTGGACAAGAACTCCCACCGATACCAGACGAACGACGAGATCGTCCGGCGGCTCCTATCCTTCGGCCGCACGTCCGAATCGAGCGCCAACGGCGGCATCGTTCTCATGCATCTGGGAACGCAGCGGCCCGCTGGGGACGCCCTGCACGAGCGCCTTCCCAACCTGATCCGTGGCTGGCAGGAACAGGGCTATGAATTCGTGAAGATCAGCAAGATGACCGGGAAGGAATGATTGCCTTCTACGCTTTCGCGCGCCCGGCCCGTTGGGATTGCTTCTTCGACTGGCAGTCCTTGCAAATCCCGTAGAGTTCCAGCTTGTGGCTCGTGATCTCGAAGCCGAAGTCCCGGGCGATGGATTCCTGGAGCCGTTCGATCTGGTCGTTGGCGAACTCGAAGACCTTGCCACAGAACGTGCAGACCATGTGGTCGTGGTGGGCGTGGCCCATAGACTGCTCGAAACGGGCGATCCCATCCGAAAAATGCCGCTCATCGGCAAGGCCCGCCTGGGCGAGGAGCTTTAGGGTCCGGTAAACCGTCGCGTACCCGATGGCCGGGTCCTTCCGCCGGACAAGCTGAAGAATTTCCTCGATCGAGAGGTGGGAGTCGGAGGCGAAAAAAACGTCGGCGACCAGGTTCCGCTGGCGGGTGCTTTTGAGCTTCTGCTTGCCGATGAAATCGGAAAACACGGCTCGCTTTTCAGAGATTTGGTCCTTACCGCCCTTGGTTGCGCTCATCGATCCTCCGAAAAAACCAAATGATTACAATAACTTAAATTGATTTTGAAAACGTGTTCAGCATTATATTGAGGCCCGTTCCCCTGTCAATGAGAGGCGATGGATTGGCAGGTTCCCGATCTCCAAAAGCCAAGCGATTCCAAGAGGTTACGAAATCTCAAATACAGAGACAGCGCTTGACACTCGGAGGGTGCCCTCCCATAATCGCGCCCCCGCCCGACCGGCCCCGGGCGGTAGTTATTGCCCGTTTATCCAAGAAAACAGGCCGGGAGAAACAACATGCACGCCGTGATCCGGACCAAAGGCAAGCAACTGCGCGTCGAGAAAGGCGAGAACGTCAAAGTTCCCCTCCTCGAAGGCGAAGTGGGCTCCAAGGTTTCCTTCGATGAAGTCCTCTCCGTTGAGGGCGACAAGGGGATTTCCATCGGCAAGCCCCTCCTCTCCGGCGCCAAGGTGACGGCCACGATCCTGGGCCACGGCCGGGAGAAGAAAATTCTCATTTGGAAGCACATGCGCCGCAAGAATTACAAGAAGAAGCGCGGCCACCGGCAGGATTTCACCAAAGTCCACATCGAGGAGATCAGCGCCTGATCAGGCGGCTTTCGAGGTAAAACCCCCATGGCACACAAAAAAGCAGGTGGAAGTTCCAGAAACGGCCGCGATTCAAACGGCCAGCGCCGCGGCGTCAAGCGCTACGCGGGCGAGGTCGTAAAGGCCGGAAACATCCTGGTCCGCCAGGTCGGCACCAAGATCCACCCGGGCGCCAACGTCGTCATGGGCCGGGACTATACGCTCCTGGCGGCCGTCACCGGCCGGGTGGTCTACGAGGGTTTCGGCCGCGACAAGCGGCGCGTGCGCATCGAGCCCCTCCCGGAGCAGCCCCCGGCGGCCTGAAACCGCCGTTTATTTTTCCGTTTTCCCGGACAATCATCCCCTTTCAATTGAGCGCGAACCCGGCGCGGGGCGCGGCCGAACGCCGTCTTCCCGCAACCGGCTTCCGTACTTGGCGCGAGAAAGAGCGCCCCATTTCCCATGAAATTCATTGACGAAGCCACAGTCGAAGTGAAAGCCGGAGACGGCGGGAACGGGTGCGTCGCCTTCCGGCGGGAGAAGTACGTTCCCAAGGGCGGCCCCTCCGGCGGAAACGGGGGGCACGGCGGAAACGTTATCTTCGTAGGCGACGGAGGCCTCTCCACGCTTGTCGATCTCAAATTCGCGCCCATCCTCCGGGCCGAGCACGGCCAGCACGGCATGGGGAGCGACATGTACGGGCGGCGCGGCGAAAGCGTCGTCGCCCGAGTACCTATCGGAACCCAGGTATTCGACGCGGCTACCGGCGAAATGATCGGAGATGTCACTCGCGCCGGACAAGAGCTTACCGTCGCCAAAGGCGGCCGTGGGGGCCGGGGCAATATGACTTTCGCCACGTCGCGTAACCGCGCCCCTCGTACGGCCGAGCCCGGCGAACCGGGAGAAGAGAAAAAACTCCGCCTCGAATTAAAGCTCCTGGCCGACGTGGGCCTCGTGGGTCTGCCGAACGCCGGGAAGAGCACGCTCATCAGCCGCGTCTCGGCGGCCAAGCCCAAGGTGGCGGATTATCCCTTTACGACCCTCTCCCCGGTCCTCGGCGTCGTGCGCATGGGGGAATTCAAGAGCTTCGTCCTCGCCGACCTTCCGGGTCTCATCGAAGGAGCGAGCGAAGGGGCCGGGATGGGAACGCGCTTTTTAAAGCACGTGGAGCGCTGCCGCGTGCTCGTGTTTCTTTTGGATGCGACTCCCGGCACCGAACCCGACGCCAAAGAGGCCTTCCGCGTCCTCGAAAAAGAACTAAAGGCCCACAATCCGGACCTCCTCAAGCGGCGGAGGCTCGTCGTCCTGAACAAAATCGATACGGGCACGCCCAAGAAAGAGATCACCGCGTGCCGGGCGTTTTTCCGTAAGAAAAAACTCAAGACGCTCGCCATCTCGGGTGTCACGGGCGAAGGGGTGCAGGAACTCCTCTACGAAATCGCCGGGCTCCTCGAAGAATCCAAGGCCAAGGAGAAATCGAAAACTCCCGCCACCGGCGCCGAGGAGGCTTCCACGTGAGCGATCGCAAGCCCTATCTGGCAGGCGCCAAGCGGCTCGTCGTCAAGATCGGCTCCGCCGTCCTCACGCAGAACGGGGGTCTGCGGGAGAGCGCCATCGAAGCCCTCTCCCGGCAAGTGGCCGCCTGCGTGAAGGGAGGGATGAACGTGGCCGTCGTCTCTTCCGGGGCCATCGCCGCCGGGCGCGGAAAGCTCGGCCTCAAGGACAAGCCCAAAACGATCCCGCTCAAGCAAGCGGCCGCCGCCGCCGGGCAGGCCGTCCTCATGCACCATTACGAGAAAGCCTTCTCTTCCCTTGGCCTCAAGACGGCCCAAGTGCTTCTTACGGCCGCCGATCTCGTGGACCGGCAGCGATTTCTGAACGCGCGCAACACGCTTCTCACGCTTTTGGAGCTCGGTGTCATCCCCATCATCAACGAGAACGACACCGTGGCCGTCGAGGAGATCAAGTTCGGGGACAACGATCGCCTCTCGGCCCTCGTGAGCAACCTTGTGGACGCCGACCTCCTCGTCATCCTCACGGACACGGACGGGTTCTACGACTCGGACCCCCGCGAGAACAAAGCGGCGAAGAAATACGATTTCCTCGAAACCCTCACGGACGCCCACTTCGATCAGGCGGGCGGGACGAAGACCGACGTGGGAAGCGGTGGCATGGTGACCAAACTCGAAGCCGCCCGGCAGGCCGCCCTCCAAGGAACTTCGACCGTCATTGCGACCGGAGGGGCGGAAGACGTCCTGGAAAAAATCCTCTCGGATGGGCCCGTCGGAACCTTCATCGCCGGGAGAAAGGCCATCGGTAGCCGCAAGCACTGGATCGCCTACACCCTCTCCCCCAAGGGGGCCCTCGTCCTGGACGATGGCGCCTGCGAGGCCCTTTCAAAGAAAGGGAAAAGCCTTCTCCCCTCGGGCATCCGGGAGGTTCAGGGGCAATTTGGCGCCGGGGAGGCGGTCCGCTGCCTTTCCTCCAAAGGCAAGGAGATCGCCCGGGGCCTTGCCAGCTATTCCTCGGAAGACATCCGCCGCATCGCCGGGAAGAAGACCTCGGAAATCGAGAAAATCCTGGGCTATAAGTATTACGACGAAGTCATTCACCGCGACGACCTCGTTCTGCTGGAGGAAGGGTCATGAGCATCGCCGCCGAAATGAGCCAGCTCGCCGGGCGGGCCAAGACCGCGAGCCGCAAGCTCGCCACCCTCCGGTCGGGGACGAAGAACGCCGCCCTTCTCGCCATGGCCGAAGGGATCGAGAAGGCCAAGGCCCATCTCCAGTCCGAAAATCAAAAAGACGTTGCTGCCGCCGAACAAAAGGGCCTGGCGAGTGCCATGGTCGACCGTCTACGGCTGACCGACAAAGTGATCGCCCAGATGGCCCAGGGGCTTCGCGAAGTAGCCGCCCTGCCCGACCCCGTGGGCTCGGTCTCGGGCATGTGGGTCCGCCCCAACGGCCTCAAGGTTGGAAAGATGCGGATTCCCCTGGGCGTCGTCTGCATCGTCTACGAATCGCGCCCCAACGTGACCGTCGATGCGGCGGGACTCTGCCTCAAGGCGGGAAACAGCGTGATCCTCCGGGGCGGCTCGGAAGCCATCTACTCAAACCTCGCCTTGGCGGAAATCCTCCAGAAAGCTCTCTCCGTGAGCCAAATTCCTTCGGACGCCATCCAGGTCGTGCAGACCACCGACCGGCAGGCGGTCCTCGAACTCCTCAAGCTGGAGCAATACGTGGATCTTGCCATTCCCCGGGGCGGCGAAGGGCTCATCCGCTTCGTTGCGGAAAACTCCCGCGTCCCCGTTATCAAGCACTACAAGGGCGTATGCCACACCTACGTGGACAAGGACGCCGACCTCGAAATGGGCGTGAAGCTCGCGGTCAACGGAAAAGCCCAGCGCCCCGGCGTGTGCAACGCGACCGAAACACTCCTCATCCACAAGGACGTCTCCAAGGATTTCGTTCCGAAAGTGGGGAAAGCCCTCCGCGAAGCGGGCGTGGAACTGCGCGTCTGCCCCGTGACGGCAAAACTCCTGGGCGAAATCCCCCACAAGGCCGCGACAGAAGACGACTACTACGCCGAATTCCTGGATTTGATCCTCGCCGTGCGGACGGTGGATTCCTTCGACGACGCCGTGGCCCATATCCAGAAATACGGCTCGGACCACACAGAAACCATCGTCACGCAAAACTATTCGACGGCCCAGCGCTTTCTCGAAACCGTCACCTCGAGTTGCGTGTTCGTGAACGCTTCGACCCGTTTTTCGGATGGCTTCGAGCTCGGCCTTGGGGCCGAGATCGGGATTTCAACCTCGAAAATCCACGCCTACGGCCCCATGGGCCTCGAAGGCCTCACGACCGAGAAGTTCATCGTCTACGGCGACGGCCAAGCGCGGGGATAACTCCCCTACCCCACGATTCCCAGATAATCCTTGAGCAAACCTTTTAGCTTGGCGTCGGTGATCGGCTTCGCAAGATAGCGGTCGTAAAGAGCGTCCTTTACTTCACCTTCTTCAGAATTGCTGGTGATCAGGATGACCGGGATAGTGGATGTAAGGGGACTCAGTTTAAGGCGCTTCGATACTTCAGCGCCGCTCATTCCCGGCATCCGGTAATCGAGCAGGATGAGGTCGGGGTGCGGCGTTCCGGCGGCCTTCTTGAGACCTTCCTCGCCGCTTTCCGCCGTAACGACGTCAACGCCTTTGTAAAAGGCGAAATTTGCCTTGTACATCCGCAAAAAAATCTTGTCGTCGTCGATAATTAGAACCGTACTCACGCCAAGCCCTGGCCCCGCCTTCACCCCCCGAGCGGTTCCAAAAGTCTTTGCGTCGCCACGAGAATAGTAAACGCCGCCGCCAAATCAACCCTTGGCCCGCTTCCGGTGTTTGGGTAAAAGCAGCGCGGCATGAAACCCGGTGAATCTCCTTTACCTCGGGGGCGGATGTTCGCCTTGCCCATCGCCCTCGTGCTGGCGGCGTTCGCCTATCTTTTCCCCCTCGACGGCATTCCCGAAGAAGGGCGGAGGCTTGCGGCAGTCCTCGCCATCGTGGTCACGCTTTGGCTCTCGGAAGCGATCCCGCTCGCGGCCACGGCGCTCCTGGGGCCCGCCCTGGCCGTGCTCGTGGGGGTCGCCCCGGCGGCCAAAGCCTTCGGCGCGCTGGCCAATCCCATCATTCCCCTCTTCATCGGAAGCTTTCTCCTGGGCCACGCAACCTTCAAGCACCGCCTGAACGAACGGATCGCTTACCGGGTTCTCTCCCTCGAAATCCTCAAGAACGATCCCGTGCGCGCGTTCTTGTTCCTGGGCCTGACGACCGCCTTCCTCTCGGCGTGGATTTCCAACACGGCCACCGTGGCCATGATGCTCCCCATCGCCCAATCCGTCCTGCTCGCCATGATCCCGGCATCGGCCGGGAAGGATGTCTTCCCCAAAGGCTACGCCGGGGGCCTCATGCTCCTCATCGCTTACGCGGCATCGCTTGGGGGCCTTTTTACTCCCATCGGCACGCCGCCGAACCTCATTGGCATCGGCCTCATCGAGCAATCCACCGGCTACAAGATTTCGTTCCTGGAATGGGTGGTGAAAGTCCTCCCCATTACGTTCCTCTCACTCCTCCTCATGATGCTCTACATGATCCTCCGGACCCGAAAGGAAGCCCGTTCACTCGTCTACGACCGCGCCCAGATGGCGGGGCGTTATCGCGACCTTGGCCCCTGGACGGCCGGCCAGAAGTGGACGACGGCCATGCTCTTTGCCGCTTTCTCTCTCTGGCTCTTTCCTCCCGTTGTTACGCTCGCAAGCCCGGAGCTTGGGAAACTCATCGAAAAACACCTTCCCGAAGGGATCGTACCCATCCTGGCGAGCGCGCCCCTTTTCTGGTTCTTCGCGCCCGCCGCGAGCGGGAACGGCAAAAGAGAAGCGATCCTGAATCTTACCGACCTCGGGACCATCGACTGGGCGACGATCCTGCTCTTTGGCGGCGGCATGTGCCTGGGGGATCTCATGAACCAGAGCGGTTTCGCCACGGCCATGGGCCAGGCGTTTGCCGCCTACGTCCCCGCCGGTGAAGGGGTCACCCGTATTTTCGCCTTCTCCATCTTCGCCATCGCCGTTTCCGAATGCACGTCCAATACGGCGAGCGCCAACATGGTCATTCCCATCGTCATGGCCGTGAGCAAAGAGCTCGGCGGCGACCCGGTGATGCCGGCCCTGGCCGCCACCGTCGCCTGCACCTTCGGCTTCATGCTCCCCGTTTCGACGCCCACGAACGCCATGGCTTATGCCACCGGTTACGTGAGTCAGAGGGAGATGATCCGCTACGGGATTGTTCTGGACGTTCTGGGCGCGGCGCTCCTCGGATTGTGGTTTGGGTTCGCTGTTTAGGGCGGCGGGCAATCCGTCAGTTCTACATAAAAGGAAGGGACCCGGAAGCTAAAGCGCTGGGGTTCCGCTTCCACGTCCAAGGAAACGCTCGAAGGATTTTCAGCCACAAAAAAGAACGAAGCTTCAAAAACCGCGTCGGAAACACTCACGATGGCGCCATTGGTGCACGTGGGCGTAATGAGAAAGGGGCTTGCTTCCCGGACCACGTCGATCGCGGCAAATTCATTCGCCCCGTCGTTCGTCGCCGCGTACGTGTCGGCATCCCCCCCCACGACGCCGTTGGAACTCAGGGCGTCATAAACGGCCGGGTTGACGGGCCCGAGCAAAACGTCCTGCTCTCCGGTTCCGAGCGCCGCCCAGAAAATCCCCGGGACTTCCGCGCTCTCCCCACGAACGGCGGCGCCCACGGTGTACTCCTCCGGGCCGCCCGTCCGCTGGTCGCTTACTTCGATGACCCCCACAAGCCAATCGGCCTCCAAGGTGCCGTCTACGGCGATCCGGACGTAGGGGAACTCGACGTCGTCCAGGATGGTGGCGATGGACGCCGCAAGTGCCGGATCACCACCGATGCTTGTGAGGGCGACCGAAAAGAGATTGGACATGCGGCTCTGCTGGGCGGGCGTGAGCAAGGCGGAAGGGATCCCTCCCCCTCCCAGGCAAGCCGGAAGGAAAAGCAGCAGGGCCACGGCGATTAAGTGGCGCACAAATCGCAAGAAGAAATCCTGCATTCTCATTCTTTTCCTCATACCATCCAAAGCCGTGGAACCGCGGTGACTTGGCGTACGGAAGCTCGATTATAGCTGGGAAACAGAAAGCTCCGTAAGGCCATGCGGTTTCTTTCGCTTTTTCACCGTGCCAAGGTGCGGCCTGCGGATGGGCCATGGGCCGCTTGCCAAAAACGCTTCCGCTCCTGATTTTCGCTGCCCTCTGGCTCTCTTCCAGTTGCAAACGAGAAAGCCCCGAAAGGATTCCCATGTCCGATTCGAGCCCTCT
>JBFLVN010000133.1:0-10063 GCA_040758475.1 Bdellovibrionota bacterium | reverse complement strand
CCCAGGGCAAGACGCTCGGCCCATTGCCAGAATTCCTGCTCCGAGGAAGGCTCAGCCTCCGTTGGCTCCCTCCCCAAGCGCCCCACAAGCCAAGCCAGGGCGTCTGCTTTCCGGTCCCATGCCACTAGTGTTTCCCTAACTTCCCGAAAGCCGGCCTCGACCCATCATGCCACCGAAGGGGCCCTCTGCAGGAACCCCTGGAGAACGGCCCGGAGAGCCTTGCGCCAAGGGGCCCTGGAGGGCTGTGATTCGGGTAACACCCCGTAATCACGTGATATTTTTCTTTTCTTTACCTCCCCCTAACCATTCTCTTGGGTTAGACTCATAGGCAGCGGGGACAAAGCCAGAGAACCGCTCGGGGGAAAGGGGAAAATTCCACCCGGGCGCTCTGAGTAAAAGAAGGGAAGCCGGTCCTCCAATCGCCGCTTTTGCGGCGAAACCGGCAGCTTTGTAACCCTCGATGAAAACACGGTCGAGACTCTCCCGCGCATCCCGCGCAACATTAGTTATTGTGCTCGCCATCGCTGGCGCGGCCACCGCCTTCATCAACGGCGGCACGCCGGACCATACGACACCCAACAACTCCCTCATCGTCGAAGTGTCACCGGGGGCTGAGATCAGCACGATCGGATATCCCTACAGCGGCGGTGCGCTGGCCGCCGGAAGCGATCACACGGGCGGCAACCAGGACGCCATCGGCGTCGCGGCCGACGACTGCGCGGGCGCCAAAATAGCCGTCGCCTGGAACCCTGGAAGCGGTACCTGCCCCGGCGGCGGCAACGGCGGACGGCAATGGGGTTCGACGACCTGCGATTTGGGCGCCACCTGGGGCAACCCGGACCAGACGGGGGCCACCGGTAACTTCACGACCTCCTCGCAAACCCAGACCACGAACACCCTCACCCCTGGCGGGTCGTATGAAAGCGTGATCGTGACCACCTTGACCGAAGCGGCTGAAACCCGGCCCATGCAGGTTATCCAGAAGACGATCGTCCGGGACAACAACCAGTGGTTCGCGACGGTTTACTACCTCACCAATACCCACGCGACCTGCAACTACGACGACGCGGCACTCGGCGGCGTGCGCCTTTTCCAAGGCGTCGATTTCAATTTCAACGGTGATACGACCCAGACCAGCGAAGACGCGACCTACGACGCCGCGAACGACGTCATCTACGGCCAAGATACAACGGGCGGGCAAACGGACTTTGCCGGATTTTCGGCAGGCCTTTCCGCCACCCCCGCACCCAATCAAGGGCTTACTTCCGACGACTTTAGCACCTACGGCAGCACGGACGATGGCGCGAATGACACGAATAACGGGCGCCAGAGCGTCTGGGGCGGTATCCGGGACAACGTCCTTATCAACGACGCCGGCGGTGGGGAAACCCAGTACGCCGCCGGGGCCATGCGCTGGAATTTGGGCAATATGAACGCGGGCGCGGCCGCTTCCCTCGCCGTCATCTGGGCCCGGGGCGACACCCAAGCCGCCATGCAGGCCAACATCACCGCGGGCCTCGCCGTGCGACGGGACGCGGGCATCGCTTCCATTGATTCCCCCGCCGGAGGATCGAACTTCAATCCCGGCGACATCGTGAACGTGACCGCTACGGCCGCTCTCTACGGCATCGTCGACCAGAACGCCCCCGTTCAGATCACCATCACCGGAGCCGGGGGATCGTCCTGCACGACGGCCCTCCCTTCCGGCGCATCCATGGGAACGGCCAATCTTTCGATTCCCACTGCTTACACGGCCGCCGCCTCGACGCCTTACAACTGGGATACGAGCAACTGCGGCCCTTCGAGCTACACGATCCAGGTCTGCACGGCCGTGACGGACGACCAGACCGCCGGAAACGATTGCCAATCGATCGTCGTCAACATCAACGCCCAGCCGCCCGCCACGATCAACGGCGTGGATCCCTCTACCGTTCCCCTGGCTCCCAACAACTCGCTCTACCTCGCCATTCCGTCACCAAGCGCGGGAGCTACGAGCGGAGGCGGCGAGATCAGCGCCCTCTTCTGGCCCTACGGAGACGGCACCCTTCCCGCTCCTGCGCCAAGCGATTCGGACGAGAGTTTCGGCAAGGACGGCGACAACGGCCTGGGACAGGATTTCGACGACTGCGCCGGGTCGAAAATTGCCGTTCAGTGGGACCCCCAGGGAGCCGGCCTCGTGCGCCAGTGGGGCTCTTCTACCTGTGATTTGGGGGCTACCTGGGGGAATCCCGATCAGACCGGCACCGGGGGAAATCTCGTTCAAGTCTCCCAGGTAACGACCGTCAACAACCTTGCCCCCAGCGGCGAGTACGAAAACGTCCTCGTGAACACCCTGCGAGGAGATGGAACGAACCTGAACCTGACGCAAAAGGTCATTATCAGGGACAACGGGCTCTGGTACGCCACGGTCTACTACGTCACGAACAACTCGGGCATCACGTGGGACGAAGGCGGCGGCGTCCGGTTTTTCCAGGGCGCCGATTTCAACTTCAACGGCGATGGCTCCCAGGCAACGGAAACGTCGAACTACACCGCCGGAACGCAAACCATCTGGGGCCAGGACACGAACGCCCCCGGCGGGCGGATTGCTTTCGCGGGATTTACGGGCGTCATGGGCCCCAACGCCGCAGCCAACAACGACGATTTCAGCGTCTACGGAAGCGTGGACGATGGCGGGAACGATACCGGCACTGGCAATCTTGACGTTTGGGGCGGCATCCGGAACGACGTGCTCATCAACGACACCGGCCCGGAGGCGGGCTACGCGGCGGGGGCCCAACGCTGGAACCTGGGGACGATGGCCGCCGGGGCAACGGTCCCCGTGGCCGTCATCTGGGGCGTGGGCCAGACACAAGCCGCCATGGACGCGGCCATCGCCACCGGCATGGGCAAGCGAATCGATACAGGCATCACCGCCATCAGCGGCGTCACGGCGGGAGACACCCTGATCACCGGATCGTCGTACGTCATTGGCGCCACAGCCGCCCTCTATGGCGTCGTCGACCAGAACGCCCCGGTCCAGATTACGATCACGAGCGTGGGTGCCGGTGGAGCCGCCTGCACGACGGCCCTCCCCGCTGGAACCTCCATGGGTACTGCGACCCTGGCCGTCCCTTCGCCTGAAACAGCCACAGCCTCCACGCCCTTCACCTGGAACACAGCAGGCTGCGGCGACGACACCTACAACATCCAGGTCTGCACCGTCACGACAAACGACCAGGTAGCGGGGAACAACTGCCAGACTATCGCCGTAACACTTCAACTCCTTCCCTTCCGGTTTATCAACGGCGTAGATACGAGCCTCCTTCCACCGGCGGCCAATCAATCACTCTTGATCGGCGTCGCAAATCGCTCCCTCATCGACAACGATGCCGGCGCCATCGTGGCGAGCGGTGGCGCGGAACTCGCTGCCATGGCATGGCCTTACGGGGACGGCACTTCGCCGCCTCCTGCCCCTGCCGCCACCGCCCACCACATGGGTAAGACGGGCGATAACGGATTCGGAGCCAACTGGGACGACTGCGCCGGAGCCAAACAGGCGGTACGGTGGGATCCCGGCAGCGGTACCTGTACCGGCACCGTCACGGCGCGGCAATGGGGTTCGACCGCCGGCAGCGCCAATCCCGCAACCGGATGCACACCCAACGGCGCGGATACCACCGGGCCGAACGGCGATTTCAACGACTACTCCCAGACGATCACCACGAACAACGCGACCCCTAGCGGTGAAATCGAGAGCGTTATCATCACTACCCTCGACACGCCGAGCGAAACATCCCCCCTTCAAGTCGTCCAGAAGACGATCATCCGGCAGAACAGCCTGTGGTTCGCCACGGTTTATTACGTCACCAACACGAGCACCACGTGCAACTACGACGATGCGGCTTTGGGCGGCGTGCGGTTTTTTGAGGGGGTCGATTTCAACTTCAACGGGGCCGTCACGAACGACGAATGCCACTACGACAACCCCAACACCGCCCTGAACACGATCCACCAGACGAAACCGGCGGGAACGCCGCTTTCCTTCGGAGGCTTCAGCGCTTGCTCGGACCGGTTGGACGACGATTTCGGCTGTTTCGGGCCGAATACCGGCCAAGGAGGAAACACGGCCGGATGGGAAGACGTCTGGGAAGCGATGCGGGACAACAATCTCACCAATGACACGGACGAAGCGGGCGATACGGCCGGCGCCCTCCGGTGGAATCTTGGCAATCTGAATGCGGGCCAGACGGCGCCCCTCGCGGTCATCTGGGGAATTGGCGGAACGGCGGCCAACATGAATACGAACATCACGGCCGGCTGCGGCGTCCGGTGGGACGCCGGCATCAGTGCGATCACCAGTCCTCCGAACGGCAATAACGAGATATTGGGCGACGTGATACCCATCGATTCGACGGCTGCCCTCTACGGGATCGTCGACGCCAACGTCCCGATCATCGCCAACGTGACGGGGCCCAGTTGCTCTTTCACGAACATCGCCGTGGGAAGTGTGGACCTTTCCGTTCCCCTCACCGAAACGGCGGCCTCGCCCACTTTCAACTGGGACACCTCGACCCAGGCCTGCGGAGTGGGGGCTTATACCGTGCAGATCTGCACGGCCCTTGGAAACCTGGCGGGTACGTCCCCTGCGCTCGGCGACCAGAACACGGCCAACGACTGCCAATCCATCACGGTCAACCTCGTCGATCTGGTGGTCCAACTCGACCCGGATCAATCCCTCGTCATCGCGCCGGGATCGAACGCCGATTACCCCATCACCGTCCAGAACGAAGCCCCCGCTCAATGCGTGGACTTCGATGTCGGCCCCTCCACTCTCGGCTGGGCCTCGCACCTTCTCGACGCGGCGGGCACGTTCCTCATCGCTTCGGACAACGATGGGGACGGAACGTGGGATTTCATCGCGCCTGGTTACGACAGTTGCGGGGCGCTGGCGGGCAATAACCAGCCCGATTTCCTCACTGTGGCGCCCCCGCCCAACCCCACGACGGCGAATTACACGTTTCGAAAGAGCGTGCCCGGGATTGCGCAGCTTGGCATCTCCGATACGACGGTCCTGACGGTCGATCCCGAAGTTTCTTCCAGTGATACGGCCACGTTCATCACGAGCACCTCTCCCCCGGCCACGGCCAGCCGGAGCCTCCACCTCCACCCCGCGCTGGGAGGCGCGGACACGGCCCCCGATACGAACCCCGACAACACGAGCACGGCCCTGGCCGCCTTTAACCCCGTAACGTTCCAACAGGGAACGCCGCTTCAAACCGATTTCCATATTCTCTCCCCCGTGTCCGTTCCTCTCTTTATCGGAACCAACGGCGCCGCTGCGACGATCCAGGTCGCTTTCTACGCGACGAACGGAGTGAGCACGATCAACATCGGGCCCACCGTGAGCCAGAACGTCAACACGGCGAACAACCCCGCGACGCCTACCACGTTCACGATTCCGCTTGCTTCGGATGTCACGATCCCGGCCGGTTACCGGCTCACCGTGATCATTACCAACAACTCGGCCAATCCCAACGTGCGGGTCTGGCACGACCTCACGTACGAGAACGCGCCGTGCAGCCCCTATCCCCTGCCGCCAGCGACTCCCATCCCCTGCGGCAGCAGCCGGATCGACATGCTCACGGATACGTACATCCACTTGAGCGTTGCCGACGCCTTCGACGCGGCTTATCCCGCCGGCGTCACTCCCGCCACCTTCGCGCCGACGGGCGTCGCCACGGGCGCATACCTGCGCGTCCAGGTCCAGGACCCCTTCGGAGAAGCATCCATCTCGTCAGTTCCCTGGATCAGCGTCCAGGACCCGCAGCTTGATTACCTTGTCTACGATCCGCCGGCCGCGCTCAATTGCGACGCCACCGACGATACGGGCTGTCCGCCCATCAACATGGTTCCCATGAATACGCTTCCGGGCCTCCTCATGGAAGGAAACGGCGGAAGCGATCCGGCGGGCAACACCTGGGAATGGCCGCTCCCGCTCCAAGGGAACAGCAACGGCATTACGGCGGGAACCTACACGGTGACCATCGGGAACGTTTACCAAGACAACGGCGTTTCCATGGACCTGCCCACCCAGCAGTTCACGTTCATCCTCTCGGCGGCCTCGGCCGTGAAACTTA
This sequence comes from Bdellovibrionota bacterium, assembly GCA_040758475.1. Classification (GTDB taxonomy): domain Bacteria; phylum JAGRBM01; class JAGRBM01; order JAGRBM01; family JAGRBM01; genus JBFLVN01. The sequence continues at coordinate 3,944 of JBFLVN010000133.1, read as the reverse complement.
CGTCCTTCTACGCCCAGGGGTACGAAGACACGGTCCACGTTTTCTGGACCACGGAACAGGAGATCAACACCCTCGGATACAACATCTACCGCTCCACCCTCCCCGACCGGGGTTTCGTCCAGATCAACTGGGAGATCATTGCGGGGCTTGGAAACGACGACGTGGGCGGGACTTACCTCTTCGCCGACGATACGGTCGAAGGGGACCAGACCTATTTCTACATCCTCGAAGAAGTCGAGCGCACTGGCGAGCGGACACCCTACGGTCCCGTCTGGGCATACACCGAACCGGGCACGACGGCTCCCGCAGTCTCCAGCGATCTCCTCACAAACGCGGTGTTCCTGGACGAACTGCCGCCTTCCTGGACGGAGGGACTTCCGAGCGGTTCACCTTCCGAATTTCTCATCAACCGGAAAGAAAACGAAGACGGGACCGTAGAAATCCTCATCGACGTGACGGTGCCACCCGCCGCGTGGTCGACCGTCGACGTGGGCGGAACGGTCTACGATACCGTCACCATCCCGACGTACGGGCGCCTCTCCTCGGCCGGAGCGCCGGACGTTCCTTATCGGGCCCTGCTCGTGGATGTGCCACAGGACATGGATTTCGCCTGGACTCTCACCAGCACCGGCACCCCGGCGCAAGTCACGGACGCGCGCATCGTCCCTGCGGCGCCCCCGGCCCTTCCGACGAGCGATTTGAACGAAGCTCAAGACCTTCCCACCGGAAGCACCCTTCCGGCGGAAGACCCGGCCATTTATGGAAGCAACGAGGCGTACCCCGGCGAGTGGGCCAGTATCGAAGAAGGCCCGAGCCTCCCGGGAGGCGATTCGCTCCTGGTCTCCGTCTATCCCGTGCAGACCAATCCGGCCGATGAACTAGCGGAAGTCGCCTCGGAAATGCACCTCGCGGTGACGCTCACGCCCGGTGACGGCCTTCCGGATGCGGGAACGCCGCCCGCTTCCCAATTCGCCCTGGCGGGCGCGGCCACGGTAAAAATCCTCGTCACCCAAACGGGCATCCAGCGGCTCACCGGGATGGGACTTTCCTCCGTGGGCGTGGGGCCAGGAGCCACCTCCTCTGGCATTCAAGTTTTCTACGAAGGGCGCGAAATCCCCCTGGCCGTTTTCGATGGTGGAGATGGCATTCTCGATGCCACCGATACGATCGAATTCTACGGCGAAGCTTCCAAAGCGGAATTTTCGAATACAAGCGTTTACTGGCTGAACGCTGGTGACGTAGTGGGCCAGCGAGCCGCCGTGCTGGACGCAAACCCCGCCCTTTCAACGCCCGTCGCCGCTGGAACGGCCCACCTTTCGGAAATCCGCAAGGGGGATGACACCCAGTACTTCTTCACCTTGAACGCTCCCGGCGAAGATCATTGGTTCCATAGCTTCGCCTTCGCCTCTCCCGGCGGACAGAACTCGACCGACTTGACCCTCACGCCCACCGGTCTCGTGCAGAGCGCGGGCGATTTCGCGATCCTGGGCTATGAGATTCGTGGCGCAACCCGGTACGCCCAGGTCTATCCCGATCACCACTACAAAGTCCTCGTGAACGGCAACCTGGCCGATGAAGGCACTTTCGACGCCTATGGGAAAGTAAACCGCCGCGTGGCCGTGCCCGTCGAATGGCTCGTCCCAGGAACGAACACCGTCCGCTTTACGGCCATCGCCGATTCGGGCGTGGCGGGCGTCTACGATTCCTTCTACGTGAATTACGCCGAGCTCTACTACCCCCGGGAGTTCAAAGCGGCCTCGAGCGAGCTCCGCTTCTCGCCCCCCGCCGCGGGCACTTACACGGTCGCGGGCTTCGGCTCTTCGGGCATCCGTCTCTACGACGTGGCCGACCCCCGCGAGCTTTCTATCCTCTCCAATACGGAGGCCACGGACGCGGGCGATGGGACGTGGAACGTTTCGCTCGGCCTTCCGGCGGCTAGCTCTCCCGGAGACCGCACGATCCTCGCGGTAACGGACGCTTCCGTCAAAACACCTGCGCTCCAGGCCAACGTGCCCAGCAGCCTCTCGGATACCTCGAACGGCGCCGACTACCTCGTGATTTCTCACAGTTCGTTCCTCGCCTCCCTCGCCCCCCTGATCGAGCTTCGCGAATCCCAGGGGCTCCGGGTTGCGGTGACCGGCATCGAAGACGTCTACGACGAATTCTCCTTCGGAGAGACTTCTCCGGAAGCTATCCGGGAATTCCTCCGCTACGCCCGGGATCACTGGGTAGCTCCCGCCCCCCGGTACGTCCTCCTCGTGGGCGACGCGACGTACGATCCACTCGGACACCTCGTAGGCCCGGCGCCGGGACAGCTCAAGGTTCCCACTCTTCTCTACGACAACGATTACCTGCGCACGAGCTCGGATAGCGGCCTTGCGCTTTTGGATGGCGATTTCCTCCCCGACGTGGGCGTGGGCCGCATTCCCGCCCAGACGAGCGCCGAAGTGGATCAGGTGGTCGCCAAAATTCTCGCCTACGAAGCCACGCCGATGAGAGCTGACTACACGTCCAATGTGCTCCTCGTCGCGGATAACGCCAAGGGCACCGTGAAACGCGATTTCGATTTCCTGTTCCGCCAGCTGGTGAGCAACACCCTCGCCCAGATCGTCCAGGACGCCGGCCTCGATCCGGAAACGATTCTCCTTCCCGATGCTGTCGGAAGCTCCATCCCCGGCGGCGTCGCCCCGATCACGGACGCCATCGTGGCGGCTTTGGATGAAGGCGTGCTCCTCGCCGCTTATTCGGGCCACGGAGCGCAGATCGCCTGGGCCGACGAAACCATCTTCCGGACGCTCAACACGTTGGCACCACCGGGCCCCTCCAACCCCGACCACGTGGCGCTGATCTCGAACGCCGACAAGCTGGCGGTGCTCACGGTGTTCGATTGCTTGAACGCCTACTTCATCAATCCGTACTCCCCTTCCCTTGGCGAAGTATTCCTCCGCGATCCGGACTCAGGCGTGGCGGCCTTCTGGGGCCCCACGGGCCTCTCGCCTCCAAACCTCCAGCACACGGTGGCCGAGGCCTTCTACCACTCCACCTTGGTAGACGGCGTCGTGCGCCTTGGCGATGCGACCCGCGCCGCCTTCCAAGCGGCGGCGGCCGATCCCAATTTCCCGGACCTCGTAAATACCTGGGTGCTTTTGGGCGACCCCGCGTTGCGGCTCAAGATCAACCATCCGCCCAAGCCCCTGATCGAAGCCGGGGCGATCATCCCCGTGGGCGATGCCCTCCCCCTCGATGGAACGGGAAGCGCCGATCCGAACGAAGATCCCGTCACCTACGCCTGGACAGTGATCCAGAAGCCCGAGGGAGCCGATCCCTGGCTCGAAACGGCGGGGGCAGCGGCTTCGATCGAGCCCGACCTGCCGGGCACCTATAAAGTGCGCCTCACGGCCACCGACTCCTTCGGGGCGTCTTCTGCCGCCGAAGCCACTTTCACCGCCACTGCCCCGGTGCCAAGCGGCAATGGGGGCACGGCCCCCGCGACCGGCGGCTGCGAAATGGGAGGGAGTTCCCCGTCTCTAGCGGCGGCCCTCTTGCTCCTGCTCGTGTGGTTTGCTTTCCTTGGGAAACGGGCGCGGCGTTAAGGAATAATTCCATGAACGAATCAGCAAAAAATCCTTCTTCACCGGCAAAGCGGCCCTACGAGGCGCCTCGCATCAGCCATGAAGAGCAGATCGAATCCGTCGCCGTCGCTTGCGATCCGGCCTTGAATCCCGGCCAACCCGTCAAGGAAGTCCCCGGCCCCCGCCCCGGCGGGTTCTGTGCCGAAGGGTTTCTGAACAGCTAGACTTTCATTCCGATAAAACAGGAAGGGCGCCGATGGCGCCCTTTCTTGTTCAGCTTGCCAACCGCTCAGGTGACCGTCGCCAGCAGTTTTCCGTGAATCCCGCCAAAACCGCCGTTCGAGAGGCATGCGATGGCATCGCCGGGGCGGG
>JBFLVN010000132.1:0-10065 GCA_040758475.1 Bdellovibrionota bacterium | reverse complement strand
GAAGGCCCACGGCTTTGGAAACGAAAGGCGCCGTACGCGAAGCACGGGGATTTACCTCGAGGACGTAGAGGTCCTCGTCTTTTACGGCCCACTGCACGTTCATCAGTCCGACGACACCCAGTTCGAGGGCGAGGGCCTTGGTCTGTTCGCGCACGAGGGCGAGCATTTTGTCGGAAAGGGAGTAGGGGGGGAGCGAGCACGCGCTATCCCCGGAGTGAACGCCCGCTTGTTCGATGTGTTCCATGACCCCGCCGATGACAACTTCCTTCCCGTCGCACAGGCAATCGACGTCGAGTTCGGTGGCGTCGTCCAGAAAGCGGTCCACGAGCACGGGATGATCGGGGGATGCGGTGACAGCGGTCGCCATGTAGTGGCGCAGGCCCTTTTCGTCGTAGACGATCTCCATGGCCCGGCCGCCGAGTACATAGGAGGGCCGGACAAGAACCGGGTAGCCGATGCGCGTGGCGTGGGCGATCGCTTCGTCCACCGAAGTCGCCGTGCCGTTGGGCGGTTGCTTGATGCCGAGCTTGTCTACGAGCTGGGCGAAGCGGCGGCGGTCCTCGGCCCGGTCGATGGCGTCGGGCGTGGTCCCAAGGATGGGAACTCCGGCTTTTTCGAGGGGGACGGCGAGTTTCAGGGGCGTTTGGCCGCCGAACTGGACGATGACCCCCTTGGGCTTTTCGATCTCGACGATGTGCAGGACGTCTTCGAGCGTGAGTGGCTCGAAGTAAAGACGGTCGGAAGTATCGTAGTCGGTCGAAACCGTCTCCGGGTTGCAATTCACCATGATCGTCTCGTAGCCGTCTTCCCGGAGGGCGAACGCGGCGTGAACGCAGCAGTAGTCGAACTCGATTCCCTGGCCGATGCGGTTGGGGCCGCCGCCCAGGATCATGATCTTTTCACGATTGGTGACGCCCGCTTCGTCCTCGTCCTCGTACGTGGAATAGAGGTAGGGGGTGTGGGCCACGAATTCGGCGGCGCAGGTATCGACCCGCTTGTAGACGGGGCGGATGCCCGCAGCTTTCCTGGCATCCCGCACCTCTTTCTCGGTCTTTCCCGTGAGGGTGGCCAGGCGCCGGTCGGAAAATCCAAGGCGCTTTAGTTCTCGGAGACGTTCTTTGCCCCCCAGGCCTTCCTTCCGGATACGGCCTTCTTCTTCGACGATCTCGGCCATGTTGCCAAGGAACCAGGGGTCGATCTTCGTGAGATTGAAAACTTTTTCGAGGCCCATTCCATCGCGAAGGGCTTTGGCGACCCACCAGAGGCGGTCCGATTTGGGAATAAGAAGATGCTCCTCGATGGGGCGGCCGTCGTCCTTGGGATCGTCGAATCCCCAGCAGTCGGTCTCCAGGGAGCGGATGGCCTTTTGGAGGCTCTCCTTGAAAGTGCGGCCGATGGCCATGGCCTCGCCCACGCTTTTCATCTGGGTCGTGAGCGTCGAATCCGCCTTGGGGAATTTTTCGAAGGTAAAGCGCGGAACTTTCGTCACGACGTAATCGATGCTCGGTTCGAACGAAGCGGGGGTGAGTTTCGTGATGTCGTTGGGGATTTCATCGAGCGAGTAGCCGACCGCGAGCTTCGCAGCGATCTTGGCGATGGGGAAACCCGTCGCCTTGGAGGCGAGGGCCGAAGAGCGCGAGACGCGGGGATTCATTTCGACGACGACCATGCGGCCATCGACGGGATTGACGGCAAACTGGATATTGGAGCCGCCCGTGTCGACGCCGATCTCCCGGATGATGGCGAGCGAGGCGTCCCGGAGAATCTGGTATTCCTTGTCCGTGAGCGTCTGGGCGGGAGCGACGGTGATCGAATCCCCCGTGTGAACGCCCATGGGGTCGAAATTCTCGATCGAACAGATGATGACGACATTGTCCTTCGTATCGCGCATCACCTCGAGTTCGTATTCCTTCCAGCCGAGGACGCTTTGCTCGACGAGAACCTGATGGACGGGCGAGGCGTCCAGGCCCCACTGGATTCGCTCTTCGTATTCTTCCCGGTTGTAGGCGATCGAACCGCCCGTCCCGCCCATCGTGAACGAGGGGCGGATGATGGCCGGGAAGCCCACTACCGGAATGAGCTTGCGGGCTTCTTCCAGGTTCGTGACGAATCCGCCCGCCGGGACTTGCAGGCCGATCTTGTCCATTGCTTTCTTGAAAAGCTCCCGGTCTTCCGCTTTTTCGATGGCCTTTACCGAAGCACCGATGAGTTTGACTTTGTACTTCTCGAGCGTGCCGAGCCGGTGGAGGTCCATGGCGCAGTTGAGCGCCGTCTGGCCGCCCATGGTGGGAAGCAGGGCGTCGGGGCGCTCTTTTTCGATGATCTTGGCGACGACCTCCGCTGTGATGGGTTCGATGTACGTCCGGTCGGCGAAATTCGGGTCGGTCATGATGGTCGCCGGGTTCGAATTGACCAGGACGACTTCGTAGCCCTCTTCCTTGAGGGCCTTGCAGGACTGGGTCCCCGAATAATCGAACTCGCAGGCCTGTCCGATGACGATGGGGCCAGAACCCACGATCATGATCCGTTTGATATCGGTGCGCTTGGGCACGTTGGCGACTCCTGTAGGTCTTTCAAGAACGGGCGCCTAGGCGCCCGTGGTTTCCCCGCTGAAGAATTTTTCGAGGCCGTCCAGGTAAATCCGTTTGGCCCCTACGTGGGCGTACTGGCTGGCCTTCACGCGCAGCTCCCGGAGGAGGAGAAGGATTTCTTCGCCGCGCCTTGTCCGCTCCACCGGGTCTTTCTTGGTTTCTTTGCGGACCCGCTTGACGGCTTTCTTGACCGGCTTGAGGCTCTCCGCGGCGTGAATGCACACGGGGCCGAAGAGGTGGTGACCGTCCTCTGTTTCCGCGACGCGCGCCTCGAAGAACTGGTCTTTTTCAAGGAACTGGCCCAGGGGGCCGGGATGAACCTGGATTTTCTCGTCGGCCAGCCAGTCCTTGAGTTTGAGAAAGGGCCCCTTAGTCCCGTGATAGGTGAACAGCGAATGACGGTGGCGTTCGAGTACGCGGAGTTCTGGCTCGGTTTGGGGGAGCAGGCGTTCGGCCAGAGTCGGCGCTCCGTTCGTCTTGCGCTGGAAGACGAACCAATCCAGGAAGAGGGACATTCGAAGACCGTAATCCGGATCGTCCGTGTGGGCGGCACCCGTGCGCTTGAAATATTCCTCGCGGGCTTCTTTCAAGCCCGCGATCCGCCCCGATTCGGTGGCGAGTACGATGAATCGTTCGTAGCGGTCGTTCCACGGGTCCGGGGGGAGCCGGCCCGTGATTTCGCCCACGTCGTCGGCGTTGTTGGCGGCGGCTTCTGCGGACATTACTTGTGCTTCTCCACCATCTTGGCGAACCGCTCGAAGAGGTAACGCGAATCGTGGGGGCCCGGAGAGGCTTCCGGGTGGTACTGGACGCTGAACACGGGGAGGTCTTTGTGGCGCATCCCTTCAGAGGTGCGGTCGTTCAGGTTGATGTGGGTGAGTTCGAGAGGCGTTTCCTTCATGGAATCCAGGTCCACGGCGAAGCCGTGGTTCTGGGACGATATTTCGATCTTACCCGTCGAGAGGTCCTTGACCGGGTGGTTGCCGCCCCGGTGGCCAAACTTGAGCTTGTAGGTGCGGGCCCCCATGGAGAGCGCGAGAATCTGGTGCCCGAGGCAAATGCCGAAGATGGGCTTTTTCCCAAGGAGGGATGCCACCGTCTCGGCGGCGTAGGGGAGCCCTTCCGGATCGCCTGGCCCATTGGAGAGGAAAATCCCGTCGGGCGAGAGTTTGAGGATTTCCTCCGCCCGCGCCGTCGCGGGGACGACGGTCACTTTGAACCCCGAGTCCACGAGGTTCCGCAGGATGTTCCGCTTGATGCCGAAATCCATGGCGACGGCGTGGTAGCGGTTCCCCGAGGGTTTTTCGTATCCCTTCCCGAGGGTCCACGTCCCTTCCTCGAAGGCATACCGCTCGCGGCACGTCACTTCCTTGACGAGATCGCGCCCCACGAGCCCCGGCGCCTTTTTGGCCTTTTGAACGAGGGAGGCCGGGTCCAGGTCTTCCGTCGAGAGGACGCCCATTTGGGCGCCCACATCCCGGATGTGGCGGACGAGCTTTCGCGTGTCGAGCCCCTGGATGCCCACGATTCCACGTTTTTCGAGCGCCTTGGAAAGCGAAGCGGTCGAGCGGAAATTGGAAGGAGCGTCGAAATACTCGCGAACGATCACGCCCTCGACTTGGAATCCTTCCGATTCGAAGTCCTCGGGATTCGTCCCCACGTTTCCGATCTGGGTGTAGGTGAGGGTGACGATCTGCCCCTTGTAGGAGGGGTCAGAATAAATCTCCTGGTAGCCGGTGATCGACGTGTTGAACACGACTTCGCCGGCCCGCTCGCCGCGGGCGCCAAAGCCAACGCCCTCGAAAACCGTTCCGTCGGCCAGCGCTAGGAGCGCCTTGGGTCCTTTCATGCTGCGTTCCCCCATACCGGCTTGCCGCCGCAGAAGACGGCTTCGACGTGCCCTTTGAGCTTCCAGCCGTGGAACGGGCAGTTCCGGCTTTTCGACTGAAAACGATTCGCGTTTACTTCGACGGGAACCCCGGGATCGAAGACGGTGATGTCCGCGTCCGCCCCCTTGGCCAGGGTGCCCTTCCTTAGCCCGATGCAGCGGGCGGCGCCAACCGTGAGGCGTTCGACCAGCTTGGGAAGGGAGATGATCCCGCGCTCGACCAAGAGAAGCGCCACGGGCAAAGCCGTCTCCATGCCGATGACGCCGTTGGGAGCGAGTTCGAACTCCCGGTCTTTTTCATCGGGGGAGTGGGGGGCGTGGTCGGTGGCGATGCAGTCGATGACGCCGCTCGCAAGGGCCTCGCAGAGAGCCTGCCGGTCTTCTTCCGTCCGGAGCGGCGGGGCCATCTTGGCGTTCGTGTTGTAGAGGGCGACCGCTTCTTCCGTGAGGAGGAGATGGTGGGGTGTCACTTCGCAAGTGACGGCGGCTCCCCGTTCCTTGGCCTGCCGCACGAGGTCGATCGATCCCTTGGCCGAGGCGTGGGGGACGTGGAGGCGCGAGCGGGCCGCTTCGGCCACCACGATGTCCCGGCCCACCTGGACGATCTCGGCCGTGACCGGGTTTCCGTGGAGCCCCAGGCGCGCCGAAACGATCCCCTCGTTCATGCACCCGTGGCCCACGAGGTCGCAGTCCTCGCTGTGGTTGATGACCGGGGCGCCAAGGCCGCGCGCGTATTCGAGGGCGCGGCGCATGAGTTCGGCGTTCTGGAGGCACTTCCCATCGTCCGAGAAGGCGACCGCCCCCGCCGCCATCATGTCGCCCATTTCAGCGAGTTCCTTTCCTTCCAGGCCCTTCGTAATGGCGCCGATGGGAAAGACGTTGATCTTGGCCGTCGCGGCTGCCCGGTCGAGGATGTACTTGGTCACCTGGGCGTTGTCGTTGCAGGGCTCCGTATTGGCCATGCAACAGACGCTCGTAAAGCCCCCCGCCATCGCCGCCCGCGTGCCGGTTTCGATGTCTTCCTTGTATTCCTGGCCCGGCTCGCGCAGGTGGACGTGGATGTCGATAAAGCCCGGCGCGATGACCTTTCCGGCTGCTTCATAGACCTTGGCCCCCTCGGGTGCCTTGGGAAGGCCTCCCTGAACGAGGTCGATCACTTTTCCATCCTCGACGAGGACGTCGTAGCGGCCGTCCAGCCCCAGGGAGGGCTCGATGAGTCTTCCGCCACGGATCAGGAGCTTCATGCTTGTCCTTTCTGGGCCTTGCCATTGCTGAGGAGATAGAGGATCGCCATCCGGGTGGCGATTCCGTTGCTCACCTGATCGAGAATCACGGAGGAAGAGCCGTCAGCTACTTCCGGCGAGACTTCGAGGCCCCGGTTGACGGGTCCCGGGTGCATGACGATGGCGTGCTTGGGAGCCTGGGCGAGACGCTTGGGGCTCAAGCAGAAGCGCAGGGCGTATTCCCGCTCGCTTGGAAAGTAGGGTCCCTTCATCCGCTCGAACTGGACGCGGAGCATCATGATGACGTCCGCCTGGGGGATCGCATCGTCCAGGCGTTCGTGGAGTTCGGCCCCCATCTTGGAGAACGCATCGGGAAGAAGCGTGCCGGGGCCGGCGAACATGACCTTGGCTCCGAGTTTCGTCAGGAGAAAGAGGTTGCTGCGAGCGACCCGTGAATGGGCGATATCCCCCACGATGAGCACCTTAAGGCCCGAGAGTTTTCCAAAGCGTTCGCGAATCGTGAAGGCGTCGAGAAGGGCCTGGCTTGGATGCTCGTGGGAGCCGTCGCCCGCGTTCACGATACTCGCCTCGGAGTGTTGGGCGAGGTGCGCGGCGGCCCCCGAGAGAGGATGGCGCAGGACGATGTAATCGGCCTGCATGGCTTCCAGGTTCCGTACCGTATCCAAAAGCGTTTCGCGTTTGGTGACGCTGGATGTTTGGGCGGCGACGCTCAGTGTATCGGCCGAGAGCCGTTTGGCGGCGAGTTCGAAGGACAGGCGCGTCCGCGTCGATGACTCGAAGAAAAGCGTGACGACCGTCTTGCCTTGCAGGGTCGGGACTTTTTTCTTGTCGCGGGTGAGGATTTCCTTCATGGCCTGGGCCGTGTCCAGGATGGCCACGATCTCCTCGGCTGAGAGGTCCTCGATCCCCAAAAGGTCTTTGCGCGCGAAATCCATCTATTCCTCGCGGGGCAGGAGCCGGACTTCGTCCGGCCCGCCTTCCTCCTGCAGGGAGAGTTTTACGGCTTCTGTGGGGGCGGTGGGCTGGTTGCGGCCCACGTAGTCGGCCCGGATGGGAAGCTCCCGGTGGCCGCGGTCCACGAGGACGGCGAGTTGAATGCATTTGGGGCGCCCCAGGTCCATGAGCGCATCCAGGGCCGCCCGCACGGTCCGGCCCGTGTAGAGCACGTCGTCCACGAGCACGATTCGAAGGCCGTTGACGTCAAAATCGATTTGGGTAGCGCGCAGGACAGGCCGGCCTTTTTTGAGGGCCAGGTCGTCCCGGTAGAGGGTGATGTCGAGGGAGCCGCAGGGGATTTTCTTTTTCTCGATCTGGGCGATTTTATCGCCGAGGCGCTGGGCCAGGTGTGCGCCCCCCGTGCGGATTCCCACGAGGGCGAGCTTTTCCGCCCCGTTCCCCTTTTCGAGGATTTCGTGGGCCATCCGCGTGAGCGCCCGGTCGATGGCGGAGGCGTCCATGATCACCGTACTCATGGGAGGGCCCCCACAGGCAAAAAAAATCCGGCCGCTTGATGTGCAGGCCGGAGGACGCTGGCGGGCGCGAGGCGCCGCTGGGTGTTCATTGCGCTGACCCTTCCGGACCTCGCAGGATCCGTTTAAAAGGCGCGCGCATGTTGTACCAGCAAGGCCTTCGTGTCAACGAAGTAAAATGGTCCTGTGGATAAGTCTTGGGGCACCGCCAAGCAAACGTGGTTGACCCCGCCGGGCCCCTCTCGCTAGCGTGCCGCCCTTCGCGGGCCGGCCGCGACACGCGCATGGACAAGATCGCAGTACTTTTCGATATCGATGGAACGCTCGTCCGGACGGGCGGGGCGGGGGCCCGCGCCTTGGATAGGGCGCTCGACGAACTCCACGGCATTCCCGACGGCATGAGCCGCGTGAAGTCGGCGGGACGGACCGATCCCCTCATCGTCCGCGATATCTTCCGCGCCGCAAAACCCGGGCATCCACTCAAGGACGAAGAAGTCTACAGAGTCCTTGCCCGTTACGTGGAAATACTCGCCCAGGAGTTGAGGGACACCGATACCTTCCGGGTGCTCCCGGGGCTGCCGGACCTGCTCGAAGACCTCCACGCGAGCGGGAAGGCGATCGTCGGCCTCGCTACCGGCAACGTGGAAAGCGGCGGAAAAGTGAAGCTCTCCCACGGGGGACTGTGGAAGTATTTTCCCTTCGGCGGGTTCGCCACGGACGCGGAAGACCGCTCGGAACTCACGCGCATCGCCGTCCGGCGGGCGCGCGAGAGCGCGGGATACGAGATTCCCTCGGAAAGAATCTTTATCGTGGGCGACACGCCCCATGACATCACGGCGGCCAGGGCTTCGGGCGTCCGCGTCGTCGCGGTGGCGACGGGGCCGCACGAGAGCAAGGATCTGCATCCCCACCGGCCGGATTTCCTCTTGGAGAACCTCTCCGACCGGCGCCGCTTCCTGGAAATCGTCGGTTTGTAACGCTGCTCAGGCGACGGTCGTCCCGCGAAGGTCGATTTCGGTCGCCTGTTCGACGCCCGTATCGCGGTCTTTCGCGGAAACCTTGAGAATTCCTTCGTCCGTCAAATGGAAGGTCGCTTCGATCTTCGGAATTCCCTTGCCGGCGGGGCGGATTCCCTGGAAACGGAAGTTTCCGAGAACCTCATTGTGGAGCGCGTTGGGGCTCTCCCCCTGGCGGATCTGGATCTGGATTTGTGTCTGGTTGTCCTTCGACGTCGTGAAAATCTTGCTCTTGGCGTTGGGGACCGGTGTGTTCTTCTCGAAGATCTTGAGGAACTGCCCTTGGGGGAGGGCGATCCCGATGGAGATGGGCACCACGTCGAGCAACGTGATGTTGAGGTCGGAATTCTCTTCCATCGAGTACGCCATGACGGCGGCCCCGATGGCCACGGCCTCGTCGGGGTTGACCGACTTGGCGGGGGGGCGGCCGAAGTATTCGGTCACCTTCCGCTGCACGAGCGGCATGCGCGTCATCCCGCCTACGAGCAGGATTTCCTTGATCTCGTCCTTGGTGGTCTTTCCGTCTTGCATGACCCGTTCGAGAATCTTGAAGGTCTTGTCGACCAGATCGCCGGTGAGCTGTTCGAGCGTCTTGCGCGACATGCGCATGTCGATGTTGATCGGGTTCCCTTGGGCGTCGACCGTGATGTAGGGGATGCTCAGGGGCGTTTCTTCGGAGACCGAAAGGTCGATGCGTGCCCGTTCGGCCGCGTCGCGGATTCGCTGGACCGCGATGGCGTTGTTCGAGAGATCGATCCCGTGTTGCTCGTGGAACTTGTCGAGGACATGGGAAATGATCCGGTCGTCGAAATCCACGCCGCCCAGGAAAGTATCCCCTCCCGTGGCACGGACCTCGAAAACGCGGGTCCGCACGTCCAGGATCGATACGTCGAAGGTCCCTCCTCCCAGGTCATAGATAAGGAGGCGTTCGGTGAGGTTCTTGCCGAAACCGTAAGCGAGAGCGGCCGCCGTCGGCTCGTTGATGATCCGGACGATCTCCAGATCGATGAGCTTGCCCGCATTTTTGACACTCTGACGCTGGCGGTCGTTGAAGTAAGCGGGCACGGTGACGACCGCTTTTTCGACCTTCTGGTCCAGGAATTCCTGCGCGAAATTCCGCATGCGAGTAAGGATGCTGGCGGCGACGTGCGAGAGGGAGTAGGTCTTGTCCGCGATGTGGATCTGGCAGTTTCCGCGCTCGTCTTCGTCCATGTCGTACTTGAAGTGCCGCTTGATGGCCTTGGTCGATTCGGCGTCGAACTTGCGGCCGATGAGGCGCTTCGATCCGTGGATCGTGTTGAGGGGATTTATGACGCTCTGCCGCTTGGCATCGTGGCCGATGAGTTCATGCCCTTTGTCGTCGATGGCGACGACGGAGGGCACCGTGTTGCTCGACTTGCAAGGGATGACGACCGGCTTGCCGTCCATGATGACGGCTGCGCAGGTGTATGTCGTACCCAAGTCAACTCCGATGATGCGGCCCATGGGGGTTCCCCGCCCCAGCGCTTCGCGCAGGCGAATAGTTGGTGGTCAGAAGGACGGCGTTATTAATAGTCGATAAACCAGCGATTTTGCAATTCTTTTGCTGCCCGAGCGCTCGGACTAGCCGCTGGAGGCCCACGCGAAACACCGGTTCACCAGCGCTGCCGGGGCTTCGAGCGTCCACCCCCCGTTTTTTGACCGGGCCATGGCGCCGATCCTGGAGGGAAGGGCGTAACGGATTTTCCCGCCCCTGTTTTTTTTATCCGACAGCGCGGCCTTGAGGATCGCGCGGGGGGGGACGTCCAAGAGGCGGGGCAGCGGGACCGCGCGGCCGCAGAGGGCGGCGATCCGCGCGGCGTTCGCTGGCGGGAGAAC
>JBFLVN010000131.1:0-10096 GCA_040758475.1 Bdellovibrionota bacterium | reverse complement strand
GGTGGTGGCCCGGGTGTAGTCGCGCTTTTCCTCCCCCAGAAACGTCCGCTTGAACTGGTTCATGCCGGCGTTGGTAAAGAGGATGGTCTCGTCCGTCTTCCCGGGGGCGAGCATGGGGACGAGGGGCGAAGAAGGGACGCGGCGGTGCCCCTTGCTCTCGAAGAAGACCAGGAACGCCTCGCGGATTTGAGCGGTGGAGAGTTTTTTCGCCATGAAAAGTTTCCAAACAAGCCACCGGCGCGGGAAATCCGCCCAGCGGGGGCGCTACCATAATCCTTCCGGGCCGGAGAGGAAAAGCGGCTTATTCCCCGCTTTCCTCCCCTTCCGGTGGGGATTTTAGCTCGCGCAAGATGGGTACGATGACGTCCGGGGAAAAGCCGCGGCGCTCCAGAAAGGACGCCACCCGGCGGCGGGGGGTTTCTTGCCAGTTCGCGCCGTACCGGCGCTCGACGAGCCCCCGGGCAAGCTGCTTGGGGTCTTCTTCCTGCCCCACGGCTCGCTCGGCCTCCGCGGCGTCTTCTTTGCCGATCCCCTCTTCCCGGAGCTTGTGCCGGATCGCCCTTCCCCAATAACCGCTCCGCTTCAAGAGCGCTCCGGCCCGGGCGCGGGCCAGGTCCTTGTCGGAGAGGTATTTTTTCTCCTTGAGCCGCTCGACGGCTTTTCCGATGTCGTCCTCGCCGTACCCTTTGCGGGAGAGGTACTCGCGGAGCCTTTGCTCCGAAACCGTCCGGCGCGAAAGATAACGGACGGCTTGTTCCAAAGCCGTCGCGCGGGGGCGTTTTTCTCTCTTGTCACCGGCCGATGGCATGGCCCCTCAAACGCGCAGGGGCGCAGCCGCCTGCGCCCCCGCGAGAGTCTCTTCAAGCAAAGAAATCAGAAGCGGTCGATCTCCATGTCCCCGCCGCCGATGTCCGCCGGCTCTTCGGCAGCCCCTTCGCCGCCGCCCTTCTCGAATTCGGAGAAGGTGGAGTCGGAGGTGCCGCTGATGCCCGAGACACGGAGGGCGAAGTCGTCGGGGTTCGTGCACTGGCGGAGGGCTTCCTCGTACGAAACGAGCCCCTGCTTTAGGAGCATCATCAGGGACTGATCGAAGGTCTGCATGCCGTAGGTCTGGAAACCCTTGGCGATCGAATCGGTGAGTTCCTTGAATTTCTCCTTGTCCGCGATGCAATCGCGGACGCGGGCGCTCGCCACCATGATTTCGCAGGCGGGAACGCGGCCCTTCCCGTCCTTTTTCGGAACGAGGCGCTGGGAGATGACGGCCTTCAGGATGCCCGAGAGCTGGAGCCGCACCTGGTTCTGCTGGTAGGGCGGGAAGCTCGTGACGATACGGGTGATCGTCTCCGGAGCGTCCAGGGTGTGGACCGTCGAGAAGACCAAATGGCCCGTCTCGGCGGCCGTCAGCGCGATCTCGATGGTCTCGAAGTCGCGCATTTCGCCGACGAGAATCACATCCGGGTCCTGGCGCAGCGCGCTCCGGAGGGCCGGGGCGAAACCCACCGTGTCGAAGCCCACTTCGCGCTGGTTCACGATGCTTTTCTTGTCGCGGTGGAGAAACTCGATGGGGTCCTCGATCGTGACGATGTGGCAGGTGCGGTGGGAGTTGATGTAATCGATCATGGCGGCAAGCGTCGTCGATTTACCGGACCCCGTGGTGCCGGTGACGAGGACGAGGCCGCGCTCGTTCGAGGAGATCTTCTCGCAGACCTTGGGAAGATTTAACTGCTCGACGGTCTGGATGTTGAACGGAATGGACCTAAGCACCATGCCCACCGTGCCACGCTGCTGGAACACGTTCACGCGGAAGCGCCCCAGGCCCGGGACGCCGTAGGCCAGGTCGCATTCGTTGTACTGCTTGAAACGCTCTTTTTGGGCGTTGTTCATGATCCCGAAGGCCATCTTGTTGATGACGTCGGGGGTAAGGCGCGGAGCGCTCTTATAGGGTACGAGGTCGCCGTGGATGCGGAAGATGGGCGGCAGGCCCGCCTTGATGTGTACGTCGGAAGCCTTCTCCCCAAGGCCGACCTTGAGAATATCGTTTAGTTCCATGAGCGGCGCCTCACCTAACCCCGCGCGGGGGCATGTTGCTGGTACAAACGAGAGGGTGAGAATAGTGCGCGGGTGCCCCGAATGCCAAACCGGGCAGGAGAAGGCGCCGTTGCCGCGAAATAAAAAAGAGGGCCCGGCGAGGGCCCTCTTTCATTGGAACCTGAAAGAAGCCGTTGACCGGCGCTCAGTACTTCCGGTTCGTCCCGGCGCTCACGATCTCGAAGTGGCGCTTGTCGGCGATCCGGTTGTTCGCGTCCACGAAAACGTTCTTGGGCTTTAACGCCTTCGCCTCGGTTTCGTCGAACTCGGCGTAGGAGGCGATGATGACCAAATCACCCGGGGAGACCATCCGGGCGGCGGCGCCGTTCAAACAAATATCGCCCTTGCCGCGCTCGCCTTCGATGGCGTAGGTGCGAAATCGCAGGCCGTTCGAGACGTTGTAGATGTCCACCGACTCGTAGGGGATGATGTCGGCCGCTTCGAGCAGGTCCTTGTCGATCGTCACCGAGCCCTCGTAGTGGAGGCAGGCCTCCGTTACGGTCGCCCGGTGGATTTTCCCTTTCATCATGGTCCGTCGCATGGTTGCACCTCGTTTAGGCTCCTTGGGGCCCTTTCAAGTCCCCAGGACCGTGTTGTCAATCAAACGCACACCCTTCACAAAGGCCGCCACCGCGTAGAGGGCGCGGCCCTTTACATCCTTTATTTCCCGCAGAGAGTCCGCGTCGCGGACCTCCGCGTAATCCACTTTGAGTCCTTCGAGTTCCTTCTTGGCGATCGCTTCGAGCTTTCTCGCGTCCCGCTCGCCCGCCTGGAAGGCTTTCCGCACCGCCTGGATGGAGCGGTAGAGCGAGAGTGCTTGCGGCCGGTCGGAGGCCGAAAGCCGGGAGTTCCGGCTGCTCATGGCAAGGCCGTCCGGATCGCGGAGAGTCGGCATGCCCACGATTTCGACCGGAAGTCCCAGGTCTTTGGTCATCCGCCGGATGACGGCGAGCTGCTGGTAATCCTTCTCTCCGAAGAGAGCCACGTCCGGCTCCACGGCGATGAAGAGTTTCGAGACGACCGTGGCGACGCCGCGGAAGTGGCCGGGGCGCGTGGCACCGCACAGGGGCGCCGCGATATCCCCCACCTGCACGAAGGTCTCGTACCCTTCCGGGTACATCTCCTGCGCAGTAGGCACCCACACGGCATCCACGCCGCAGCGGCGGGCGAGGGCGAAATCCCGCTCCAGATCGCGGGGGTATTTTTCCAGATCTTCCTTGCGGTCGAACTGCGTCGGGTTCACAAAGATCGAAAGAACGAGGAATTCCCCCCGGCGGCGGCCTTCGCTCAAAAGCGAGGCATGGCCGTCGTGGAGGAATCCCATGGTGGGCACGAAGGCCACCTTCCCGCCCTTGGCGCGCTCGCCCCGGGAGAGGGCACGGATCTCGGAGATTTTTTCGATGATCTGCATGGTTATCTCACGAGTACGTGTGTTCCGTTCCCGGGAACGCGCCGTCGCGAACTTCCTTGATGTAGCTCTGCACGGCCTCTCCGATCGTGTCGGCGAGCCGCGCGTATTTCTTCGCGAACTTGGGATTGAACTGGTTGTCCATGCCGAGGAGGTCGTAGATCACGAGGACTTGTCCGTCGCAATCGGGCCCGGCGCCGATGCCGATGGTGGGGATCGAAATGGACTTGGTGATCTCGCCTGCCAGTTTCGCCGGGATTCCTTCCAGCACCAGGGCGAACGCACCGGCTTGTTCCAAAGAAACGGCCGCATCTTTAAGGGCCTTGGCCGAAGCTTCGTCTCTTCCTTGAATCTTGAAGCCGCCAAATTGGTGGATGGACTGGGGCGTTAATCCGATGTGCCCCACCACGGGGATGCCGCACTGGGTGAGGCGGAAAACCCGGTCGGCCACCCAGGCGCCCCCTTCGAGCTTCACCGACTCGGCGCCGCCTTCTTTCATCAAACGGCCCGCGCTCTCAAGCGTCTGCTCGGGGGAAACCTGATAACTCATGAACGGAAGATCGACGCAGAGGTGGGACTTCGAAATCCCGCGCCGCACGATGCGGGCGTGGTAGACGATCTCATCCAAAGTCACGTGGAGCGTATCCGTATAACCCTGGATCACCATACCGAGGGAATCGCCGACGAGGACCATGTCCACCCCGGCGCCGTCCAGGATGCGCGTGAAGGTGGCGTCGTAGGCCGTGATCATGGCGATCTTCTCGCCACGCTCCTTCATGGCCTTGAGTTCCAGGGTCGTCTTTTTCTTCCGTTCGGCCACAACCGCACTCCAAAAACAAATCGGCCTTGCCTGTTCCACACGGTGGGAATCGGCAAGGCCGCTAGGGTGCAGTCGTATCGCCTTGGATTAGCCGGACTTCTTTTTCGCTTCGCCTTCCGGTCGCGGCCTTCCGCCAATCCAGAGGCTTTTTCGTCCGGCCCTTCGAGGCGGGGCCTATTTGCCGTCCCGGTCCGGCGTCTCTTTCCCCTCTCGGGGAGCGCCTTGATCCGTGCGGGCCCTTCATGCCGCAGTGCGGCATTCGGGCTTCAACTTATTTATCAAAAGGGGTTTGAGGATGCAAGAAAAATCGTCGTTGCCCTGCGTCCGGATTGATTGGCGAGTCAATCAACAAAAGGAAGGTGAGCGCGGTTCAAAAATCATCCCCGTACAGGGCTTTGGCTTTCTCTTCCATCCAGCGTTCGAGGATGGCGGGATCGAAGAGGATTTGATCGCCTTCCCGCCGGTAGGGGATCATGCCGGTCTCCACCCAGGCGAGGACCACTTCCTCGGAGACGCCGAGGAGCAGGCCCAATTCCTTGGCCGTGATGGGCTCGCGATTCATGGGCTCATTATATGCCTGCTCTCGCTTCTCCCCAAACCGTTCGGCCCTCACTCGGGGCGCCGATAGCGCCGCGATTCGAGAGTCCTTCGCCGGGCGGCCCCCTCGGCCGCGGGTGGGCAGACGCCCCGCAGCGTCCGCTGGGGCCAGCCCGGCTCGGCCTCTACCCCAGTGGGGGTGCCGGGGCGCATCGGCGATTCGGGCTGGTGAAATTTCTTGCCCGAATCGCAGCGCTACCGGCGCCCCTGCCGGGGTAGAGGTTGATTCCACCATTGCGAACAAAGTGCGTTTCGGATAGAGACCCCGGCCTATGGCGCAGGTGATCGACGGCAAAAAGTGCGCGGCGGATGTGAGGGCCAAAGTCGCCGCGGGCGTGCAGGATTTGATCCGCGCCAAGGGCGTAAAGCCCGGCCTCGCCGTCATCCTCGTGGGCGAAGACCCCGCCAGCCAGGTCTACGTAAAGAACAAGGGAAAGGCCGCCGAAGAGGCGGGGCTCGCCTCCTGGCAGTTCAACTATCCAAAGGATGTGGAGCCCTCGAAAGTCTTCGCCAAAATCGACGAACTCAACCGCGACGAGACCGTCCACGGCATCCTCGTGCAGATGCCCCTCCCCAAGCAGTTCGACTCGGCCAAGGTGATCGAGGCCATTTCCCCGGCGAAAGACGTGGACGGATTCCACCCCGTGAGCGTGGGCAAGCTCACTTCGGGGCTCCCGGGACTACGGCCCTGCACGCCCGTGGGGTGCATCCATCTATTAGAAGTGGCGGGCGCGAAATTGGAAGGCGCCGAGGCGGTCGTCGTCGGGCGGAGCAACATCGTGGGAAAGCCCGTCGCCCTCCTTCTATTAGAAAGACACGCCACCGTCACCATCTGCCACTCGCGGAGCCGCGACCTGGGCGGGATCGTCTCCCGCGCCGACGTGGTGATCGCCGCCGTCGGGAAACCCAAGATGGTGAAGGGCGAGTGGATCAAGAAGGGCGCCTATGTCATCGACGTGGGGATCAACCGCCTGCCCGATGGGAAACTCTGCGGCGACGTGGATTACGAAACGGCCAAAGAAAGGGCCGCCGCCATCACCCCCGTCCCCGGCGGCGTTGGTCCCATGACCATCGCCTACCTCCTGCACAACACGCTCGAAGCGGCAAAAGCCACTTCGGCGAAAGGATGAAAACCATGCACGGACACCATCACTGCAAGAAACGGGAAAATCTCTCTTCCGGAAGCCCCTGGGAACCGATCATCGGTTATTCCCGGCTTGTGAAAGTAGGCTCCCAGATTTTCGTCTCGGGCACCACGGGCACGAACGCCGACGGGAAAGTCGACGCCGGGAACCTGGAAGCCCAGACCCGCCAGGCCCTCTCCAACATCGAAAAGGCCCTTCGCAAAGTGGGCGCCGGCCGGGAGAACATCGTCCGCACGCGCATGTATTTGACGGACATTTCCCAATGGGAAAAAGCCGCCCGCGCCCACGGCGAGTTTTTCAGGAACATCCGCCCCGCCACGGCCATGGTTGAAGTAAGCAAACTCATCGACAAGGAAATGCTCGTCGAGATCGAAGCCGACGCGGTGGTGTAAGAAGCGAGAAATTAGCCACAGATGCACACAGATAAACACAGATAAAAAGCAAGGATTCGGAGCAATCTTAATCCGTGTGCATCTGTGTGAATCCGTGATTCCCGATTCTTCTCTGAAGGGTTCCCAATGGCCGACACTTTGAAACGCACGCCCCTCTTCGATTTCCACGTGAAGCTCGGCGCCCGCATGGTCCCCTTCGCCGGGTGGGAGATGCCCGTCCAGTACGCGGGCGTGATCGAGGAGCACCACAACGTCCGCAAGCACGCGGGCCTCTTCGATGTTTCCCACATGGGGGAGATCGAATTTCGCGAGAAAGGCTCGCTCGAAGCCCTCCAGCACCTTCTCTCGAACGACCTCTCGGGACTCCGAGCGGGAGAGGCCCAGTACGCGCTCCTCTGCAACGAGCGGGGCGGGATCGTGGACGACGTGATCTCCTACTGCGTGGCGCCGGGGAAGCACTACCTCGTCTGCGTGAACGCCTCGAACGCCGACAAGGATTTCGCCTGGATGAAGGAGCGGGGCGCAAAATACTGCCACTCCATCGAGAATACGTCTTCCAAATGGGCGCAGCTCGCCCTCCAGGGGCCCGAGTCCGAAAAGATTCTCTCGCAAGTTTTCTCCTCCGAAGCCTGGGCCAAAGACCTCTCCAAACTCGTTTTCATGAAATTCTTCCCCGCGGCTCTCTCCGGAAAACCAATCTACGTGGCCCGGTCGGGCTACACGGGGGAAGACGGTTTTGAAATTTTCCTCCCGAACGAGCTCGCCGTCCCCGTGGCCGAGAAGATCCTCGCGGGCGGCGCCAAGCCCATCGGTTTGGGGGCGCGGGATACGCTGCGCCTCGAAATGAAGTATCCCCTCCACGGAAACGACATCGACGAAGAGACGACGCCCCTCGAAGCGGGCCTGGGCTTCGCGGTGAAGTTGGGGAAAAAGGAATTTTTCCCCGGCAAGGACGTTTTGGAAAAACAGAAGAAAGACGGCGTGCCGAGAAAATTGATCGGCTTCGCCGTGACCAGCACCGGCATCGCCCGCCACGGCTACCCCGTCAAAGTGGACGGCCAGAAGTTCGGCGAAGTGCGCAGCGGCACCCAGTCCCCCACCCTGGGCAAACCCATCGGCCTCGCCTATTTGCCCACCGCGAGGAGCGCCGTCGGCAATAAGTTCGCCGTCGAAATCCGCGGCAAGGACGTGGATTGCGAAGTCGTCCCGACGCCTTTCGTAAAGGCGGGGGTGAAGAGATAGCGCGCCTTGCCTTCCTCTCCTCCTGACCTTCTCAAAGACCGCCACCGCTGGCAGGAGCGGGGCCGGGTTTTTGCCGAGCAGTCCTGGCAATTCGCCGCCCTCCCCTTTTCGCTCGCCCTCATCCTTCCGGTTTTTCTCGAAACGCCGTGGCGGATGCGGAGCTTCCTGATCGGTAGCGGCGTTGCGCTCGTTTTGTGGGTCTCGCTGCAAATCGCCTCCCGCATCGCCTGGGGGGAAGCGGCGAAGATCGAGGCGGAGATGGAAGAGAAACCCCACCCCTGACCCCTCCCCGCATCGGCAGGGAGGGGAACGCCCCCTCTCCGTCGATACGGAGAGGGGGACGGGGGGTGAGGTTTTTCGTTTTCGATGATCTACTCTTCCCCCCGAGGGCTTCGGGGAATTTCCATGCAGGTCTTACTCGGCCTCTCCATCGGCCTCGTGCTGGGCGGCCTCATCGCCTATCTCTTCGCCCGCGCCAAATCCCAGGCCCTCGAAACCACCCTCGCCCTCGAAAAGAAGGCGTCCGACGAGAAACTCGCCCAGCTCGTGGAGGCCGAGAAGAAATTATCCGACGCCTTCAAGGCCCTCTCCGCCGAGGCGCTTCACACGAACAACCAGGCGTTTTTGAACCTCGCGAAAGCCACGCTCGAAAAGTACCAGGCGGAGGCCAAGGGGGATTTGGAGCAGCGCCAGAAAGCGGTCGAGCACCTTGTAACCCCGCTCAAGGAATCCCTCACCAAGATGGGCTCCCAGATCGAGGTTCTCGAAAAATCCCGAAGCGAGGCCT
The DNA here is from genome assembly GCA_040758475.1 of Bdellovibrionota bacterium. Classification (GTDB taxonomy): domain Bacteria; phylum JAGRBM01; class JAGRBM01; order JAGRBM01; family JAGRBM01; genus JBFLVN01. The sequence continues at coordinate 1,617 of JBFLVN010000131.1, read as the reverse complement.
ACGGGGCTTTGAAGCAACAAGTGGGCTCGCTCCTCGAAAGCCAGCAAAAGCTCCAAGGGGAGACGGCCAATTTGGTCAAAGCCCTGCGGGCGCCCCAAACGAGAGGCCGCTGGGGGGAAGTGCAGCTAAAGCGCGTCGTGGAACTGGCCGGCATGACGGCCCACTGCGATTTCTACGAACAAGTCTCCGTGCGGACGGAAGACGGCCGCATGCGCCCCGACATGATCGTCAAACTCCCCGGCGGGAAACAGATCGTGGTGGACGCGAAGGCACCGCTCCTCGCCTACTTGGAAGCCCTCGAAACTTCCGACGACGCCCAGCGCCTCAAGAAGCTTCAGGAACACACCCAGCAGGTCCACGGGCATGTGAAGGCCCTTTCGGAAAAAGCTTATTGGGACCAGTTCGATTCGACCCCCGAGTTCGTGGTGCTCTTCCTCCCCGGCGAAGCGTTCCTCGCGGCGGCCCTTGAACACGAGCCCTCGCTCATCGAGATCGCCGCCGAACGGAAAATCATCCTGGCCACGCCCACGAACCTGATCGCGCTCCTGAAGGCCGTCTACTACGGCTGGCGTCAGGAGCAGGTGGCCGAAAACGCCCAGAGAGTCTCGGACCTGGGGCGCGAACTCCACGAACGCATCGCCACCATGGTCGATCACATCGGCGACGTAGGGAAAAACCTCACCCGCTCCGTCGAGTCCTACAACAAGGCCGTGGGGTCGCTCGAAACGCGCGTTCTTTCTTCCGCCCGCAAGCTCAAAGAGCTAGGCGCCGGGAGCAAAAAGGAGATCGAGGAGCTATCGCCAGTAGAGAGTGCGGCGAGAGGGGTGGAGATAGAGGGGAAGTGAGAAAAGTATTTCACCCCTTTATGTAGTAAGATAGATAATCCTTTAATTCCGAAAGATTGGCGTAAACATATCGGCAGGCTTCCGCTGGCGCCAGTTTTGACTTAAACTCAACACAACTATTCAAAAGAGCAGCGCGATACTCCCTGGACTTAGGATACCAAAATCTGAGGGCATGGAAAAAATCTAACGACATATACACAGAAGCCCTTCCATGCGTGCCATTTTTTATATTGGAGCGAACCGATCTATCGATATCAAATAAGAACGAAAATGGTGTTCCCAAGCTATTCAAAGAGAAATGATTTCCCTCATCAGAATGATGATACAAACCTTTGTGTGAATACGCATTATGACCTTGAGTTAAAACCGAATAAAATCCCAGCCCTGTAATTTCAAAAATAGCATCACCAATTTCAGAACAACATTCCAATAATTTTTCCGGATTAAATCGAACTAGCGGCTTCTTATCTTTAAAGCGGGCATTCCAAAGCGCTTTAACCAAAACACCGTCACCATATGATACAAACATAAAATTTGGATACTTCTTGGCAACTTCGTCTACAGCGGTGATTATTCGATCCAATATTTCGCGAAGAGAAGAACCATCGGAAAGCGAAGAAGAGAAATTGACAATATCGATCAGTGCATATGCGCTTTGATTTCCTGAAAATACCTCATCCAACCAAGAAGTATTAACGAATACAAAAGGGCATTTTGCTTCTTCTATTTCCAAAACTTTGGCTATTTCGCCGATAGGAACAGTTATTGTAAT
>JBFLVN010000130.1:0-10415 GCA_040758475.1 Bdellovibrionota bacterium | reverse complement strand
TTTTCATGGCCATCTTCCCCGGCAAGGTGATCATCGTTTTTTTGAGGATGCATCCGGATTCGTCCAAATCCATCCGGCGTCTGAACAGCGGGGGAACATGGCCAAGATGGCCAAAGTTTTTTCGCGGAGATGTGGGGTATCTGGAGCATTGGGTTATCCGAGAGATGACAGAGAGGAAAGCAAGAAGAAAGCCAAAACGCCCGAATGCGCCCATGAATGAAAATTAACGGGCGTGCGGGAACTTGTTTTATTTTAACCTAATTTTCAGGGAAAAGAAAGATACAGCATCTCTCCCTACGATCTGGCAAAACTTATTAGCAGGCCGTAATCGTATTTATCGGCGGCGCGGAGGGCCTGGATGTAACGCTTCCGGGCTTCGCTCGCGTCGCGCAGGCTTTCGCTCCCCCAGGAAAACGGTCTCTCTCCAAGCCGCGCGGCGAGGAGGTCGGCCGCAAGCCGCGCGAACCTTCCATTCCCGTTTGGGAACGGGTGAATCTGTACCAGACGGTGATGAAAGCGGACGGCTATCTCGTTGGGTGGATAAGATTTCTTCTCGATCCACGTTCTGGTGTCAGCCAATAAATTGCCCAGGTCTTCGGGGATTCTCCAATAGTCGATTCCGATGTTTCGCTGGCTCGTGCGGTATTTTCCCGCCCACCACCAGACGTCGTTGAACATGTGGTAGTGGAGTTTCTTGACGAACTCCTCGGTCAGGATGTCTCGCTCCCTCCCGAGCGCCCAGGCCTGGCCGCGCAGGATGTTTTCCTGTTCGGCCTCGTTCAGTTCGGCGCGATTGGAGATGGAGCTTGGCTTGAGATCCCGTTTTTCATCGTCGGTCAGCGGCGTCGCCGCGCCGTCGGGCTGGGAAAAAAGATCGCTCATTTTTCCTTCCAGAGCTCCCGGGCCCTTACTTCCCGGGCCAACGCATCGATTCGCTTCTCGAATTCCTTCGAGGGCACCGCTTGATCTTCCAGCGCCATGGAGTGTTCGACGGACCGCAACCGCCGCCGGACCACTTCGCGGGCCCGTTCCTGAACCATCGTTTCGAGGGGGGCCTTTGGCACAAGGGTGTATACAAGCGTGCAGTTCATCGCTTCGGCCGCCCGGCGCAACGTGTTGAGCTGGATCGTTCCTTTTACTTCCGATTGTTCGATCTCGGTGACGGTCGGTTGCGTGACTCCCAGGCGCCCGGCAAGCTGCGCAGAGGACATGCCGATGGCTTCCCGGATCGCTTTGATCCAGCCACGGACAGGAGGCTCAATACCTGCCACAGGACGCATGCTCTCGAAACGCTGGTCCAGGCGTTCGCGGGATCGAGCTGATAGAGGCGAAATTTTCATAAGTTATACCCTATTTTATTTTATATTTTAATAGGTTAAAACCTATAAAAAGTCAATACGAAAATAGGTTATGCCCTATTGAAAATTGCCAAATCAGCGGCTTTTGATAAACAGGGGGATACTGTCAGTCCGAATGCTTCTTGATCCACTCGACGATGAGGGGATTCACCTTGTCGGGCTTTTCCTGGTGGAGGAAGTGACCGGCCCCGGCGAGGCGCTCCATCTTGAGGCCCTTGGGGAAGTCGCTTTCGTACATGACGGCGTCGTAGAGGCGGGTGTCCATGCACCCGTCGGTCTCGCCCGTAAGGGCCAGGGTGGGGACCTGGACCTTGGCGGAAGTAAGCCGGATCGACTCGCGGGCGGCGGGGGAGATGAGATCGAAGAGGGCCCGGTAGTATCCGAGGGCCGCTTTTAAAACCCCCGGCTGCCGGAAAGCCTTCTTCACTTCGTCCATCTCTTCCTTGGGATAGTTCCAGCCGGGGGACCAGTCGCGCCAGAGGCGTTCGATGAAGGCGAAATCCTGCCGCTCGACGGCGAAGTCGGCAAAGCCCCGGAGCTGGAAAAAGAGCATGTACCAGGAATTGCGGAGCTGCCCCGGATGTTCCCGGATGCCGGCGTTCATGCGGCGAAGGTGCGGGACGGCGATGGTCGTAAGGGACTTGAAGCGCTGGGGTGCCAGGGTGCAGGCGGCATAACCCACGATCGCGCCCCAGTCGTGCCCCACGATATGGACTTTATCGGCCTTCAAATCATCGAGCCATCCGATCACGTCCTCGGCGAGGCGCACGACGTGGTAGCCGCCGTCTTTGGGTTGGGAGGAGGGCTCGTAGCCGCGAAGGAAGGGGGCTACGGCCTTGTAACCGGCCGCCGCGAGGGCGGGCATCTGCTCGCGAAAACTCCGGTTCCCGTCGGGAAACCCGTGCAGGCAAAGAACCAGAGGGCCCTCGCCTTCAGTAAGGGCGGAGAAGGCTAGCGGTCCGGCGTGAAGCGTGGTTTTGGAAAACTCCCGCATGGCGGGAGGGGAATAGCACGCCGCGTTTGCGAAGCACACCTCACCCCGGGGCCTTCGGCCCCACCCCTCTCCGTATCGACGGAGAGGGGCCGGAAATTCCCCCTCTCCGCCGATGCGGAGAGGGGGAGGAGCAAAGCGGAGGGGGTGAGGTATGTGAAGCCGCCGGGAGCTGACCGGGAAAACTACCGCCGCACTTTCCCCTTGGGCTTTTCGACCACTTCGGCCAGGTCTCTCATGTAGCGGGCCACGAGTTCGATCACGTTGTCGAAGGAGAGGACTCCCACCACGTCGTTCTTGCGGTTGACGATGGGAATGCGGTGGACGCCTTTTTTCGCCATCTGGTCCACCACCGGTTCGAGTTCGCTGTCCGTCGAAGCGATGAGGGGCCACTGGCTCATGATCTGCCCCACGTGGGTACCGTCGGCGTCCTTGCCGCCGCGGGCGATCCAGGTGGCGATGTCCCGGTCGGTGACGATCCCCAGGGGCTTCTTCCGGGTGACGACCACGACGGAACCCACGCCGCTTTTCTGCATCTGGCGGGCCACTTGCCGTACGCTCTGGTGGGGTTCGGCCGTGACGGCGTTTCCGAAGGCAAGGCGTTCGAGCTTCATGGAATTTCCTCCTCGGCCGCCGGAGGCGGCGTTCTTCCCCGACGCTAGGGGAATTCCATCCGGCCGGGCATGACGGGCGTCAACAGCGTGCTTTACGGCCATCTTGCTTCCGGTGGCCCCGCCGCCGTATTTTCTCCCGGTGATGAACCCGGTGTTTTCAAAACCGCAAGCCGCCGAAGGGCCGCCCGCCGAGGACCTGGACCTGCGCCGGGTCGCCCGCGCCCAGGGGGCGGGGGAAAAATCCCTCTACGTCGAGACCTACGGCTGCCAGATGAACGAGCGGGACACGGACGCCCTGGCGACCCTCATGGCCGCCCACGGATACCGCGTGACGGAAAAGCCCGAGGACGCGGACCTCCTCTTCCTCAATACGTGCAGCGTCCGCGAGAAGGCCGAGCACAAGACCTGGTCGGACCTGGGGCGCCTGCGGCTCATCAAGAACGAGAAGCCCCAAGTCCGGATCGCGGTTCTGGGGTGCGTCGCCCAGCAGATGGGTGAAGACATGGTGCGGCGCAATTCCTTCGTGGACCTCGTGATCGGGACCCACAACGTCCACGCCATTCCGGACATGCTCGAAGAGCGCGAGCGGACAGGGAAGCCCGTCATCCGGGCCGACTTCCATTCGGAAGAGCAGAAAATCTTCCGGCCCGCGGAAATCCTCGCCTCCGGCCGTGTCGCAGCTTTCGTCAACATCATGGTGGGGTGCGACCACAAGTGTACGTATTGCATCGTGCCGCAGACGCGCGGCCCCGAGATTTCGAGAAAACCCGAGGACATCCTGGCGGAAGTCCGGCAACTGGCGGAGCAAGGTGTCCGCGAAGTGACGCTCCTGGGGCAGAACGTCAATTCCTATGGGAAGCAATGGGCTGAGCAGGGGCCCGATTTCGGCCAGCTCGTACTCGAAGTCGCGAAAATTCCGGAAATCTGGCGCGTCCGTTTCACGACGCCCCATCCCGTGAACGTGGGGGAATCCCTCTACCGGGCTTTCGCCGAGTGCGAGAAGCTCCAGTCCCACCTTCACCTTCCCGTCCAGTCGGGTTCGGACAAAATTTTGCGCCGCATGAAACGGGAATACGGCGTTGACCGGTACCGGGAAGTCGTGCGGCGGATCAGGGCCGCGCGGCCGGGCATCGCGCTGACGACGGACATCATCGTGGGTTTCCCCGGAGAGACGGACGAGGATTTCGAGGCGACCATCGCGTTAATGAAGGAAGTGGAGTACGATTCGGCCTACTCCTTCATTTACTCCCCTCGCCCTGAAACGGCTGCCCTGCGCCTTTCCGAGGCCGTACCGCCCGAGTTGGCGCGGGAGCGGCTTGCCCGGCTACAATTGCTCCAAGAAGAGATGAGCGCGCGGGCCGCGAAGGCCCTCGAAGGCAATACGCAGGAAATCCTCGTCGAGGGGCGCAGCCGCCGCCGGGACGAGGAGGTCTGCGGCCGCACGGGCGGCAACTGGCTCGTCAACTTCCCCGGCCGCCCCGAGTGGACCGGCCGGCGGGTTCCAGTCCGGATTACCAAGGGCCTCCCCCACACGCTCCGGGGGGAAGCACTGGCGTAGTGGCCGAGGGGGATGGAGCTGGAGGCGCCTGCCATGCGAAGAGAAGCTGAAATCGCGGCCCTCACCCTGGACCCTTCGACCAACTCCCCCGTCGTCGTGTTGCGCGAGAAGGGCGGCGCCGACCAGATCCCCATCTGGATCGGCTTCGTCGAGGCGAGCGCCATCGCGATGGAACTCGAACGGATCAAGGTGGCCCGCCCGCTCACCCACGACCTGCTCAAGAACGTCATCACGACGCTCGAATCCCAGCTCGTTTCCATCGAGGTTTCCGACCTCAAGGACAATACCTACTTTGCCAAGCTCCAATTGAACCGACAGGGAAACGCTATCGAAGTGGATTCGCGCCCATCGGACGCCATCGCGCTCGCGGTGCGCTTCGGGGCGCCCATCTTCATCAACGAAAAGGTTTTCGAGGCGTCGAGCCGCCGGGCCGACGAGGAGCCCATCGCCGCCGAGGCGGGGGACGAATCGGACCTGCCGGCCGAACGGGTTCCCCAAGGGGGTGAGGACCCGCTCGCCGCCCTGGCCCAGTTCCGCGAGGAGAACCGCGAAAAGTGGGACGAGCTACTCGAACAGCTCGATCCCACCAAGCTTTCGAAGCAATAGGGGGCGGCGTTTCCCTTTCCGTCCGAAAGGGATAGACTTCGCCGCCGCAGCCAGGGCAGGGGGCCCCGGCCGCCACCAAATCCTCCAATAAAAGGAATGTCCTTCAAGCCCGTGGATCCGAGCCCTCCAGAAGCTCCCAGGGGAATCGTGCGGCCTCCGCCGGCACCCGATTCCGATCCCTCGCGCCTCGTGGGGAAGACTGTTTCCCGTCCCGGCGCGCCGGTGGGGGAGGGCGGTTCCGCCGCGGCCTCTCCCCCAGGAGTATCGGCCAGCGATTTGAAAAAGCGCCTCGCCACGGCGGCCGTCGCCATTCCCATCATCATCGCCTGCATCTGGGCCGGCGGCGTCTGGTGGATGGTGTTTGTCGTCACCGTGATCGCCCTTGGCACCTGGGAATTTGCCGGGTTCATGGAAGCCAAGGGGCTTCACTTCTCGAAGAGCGTGGGCCTCACGGCGTCGGTGGGGTTGGGGCTCCTCGCCCAGGGATCGAACGAGTACTTCGTGACGATCCTCCTCACCGTCACCATCCTGCTCGCCCTCATCCGGCAACTCGGGCGCGGGGACATTTCTTCCGCCATCAGTGGCACGAGCGCCACGCTCTTTGGCGTCATCTATGTGGGGTGGCTGGGATCGCACCTCATCTTGATCCGCAATCTGGGGATCGAGATCGGCGATAAATACCTACGCCGGGGAGGTCTGCCGGTTCCTCAAGGTTTTGACGATGTAGGATTTTTCTTCGTATTGCTTGCCGTCGCCTGCACGTTCCTTTCGGACACGGGCGGATATTTTTTCGGAAGGGCGTGGGGGAAGCACAAGCTCGCCCCGTCCATTTCCCCGAAGAAAAGCTGGGAGGGGCTCCTGGGCTCCCTCCTCTTCGCCATGGCGGGCGGAGTTCTCGTGAAATTCGTTTTTCTCCGGTTTTTCTACGAAGGCCGTTCCTACGCGCAGGACTTCGGATACGGCCACTGCGTGATCGTGGGCCTCTTGTGTTCCTCCTTCGGCCTGGCGGGGGACTTGGCCGAGTCGCTCCTAAAGCGCGATGCCCGGATCAAGGATGCTTCGGGCCTCCTGCCGGGCCACGGCGGTTTTCTCGACCGGCTCGACTCCTTGAACTTCGCCGTCCCCCTCACTTACTACTACGTGAAGATTTACTATTACGTTCACTTCGCCCCCGACGTGGGGGGGGACGTGACCCGGCTCTTGCGCCGGTACGGAATCGGATAAGGAATCGGGACGTGATCAAGGCTTATCAGGGAATCTCCCCCGTCATCCATCCTTCGGCGTTCGTCGCCGATTCGGCGGACGTGATGGGGGACGTCCACCTCGCGGAGGACGCGAGCATCTGGTACCAGTGCGTCGTTCGCGGGGACGTCCACGAAATCCGCATCGGAAAAGGGACGAACGTCCAGGACCTCACCATGATCCACGCCACCAAGGACAAGTGGCCCACCCACATCGGGGAGGGGATCACGATCGGCCATCACGTGACGCTCCACGGGTGCGTCATCAAGGGCCACTCCCTGATCGGCATGGGAAGCACCGTCCTGGACGGCGTGGTGATCGAGGAAAACGTGGTGGTGGGGGCGGGGGCTCTCGTTCCGCCCGGCATGAAAGTCCCCCAAGGGACGCTCGTCGTGGGCGCTCCGGCCAAGGTGAAGCGGAACCTGACCGAAGGGGAACTCGCCTGGATTCGCGAGAGCGCGGCCCACTACATCGAATACGCCCGCAAGCACAAGGCGGGTTGAGGCGCGCGCCGGTGATCAATCCCGATACCCTCCAGACCCTCGAAGTCTTTTCGGACCTCGAAGAAGAAGACCTCAAGCAGGTCGCCCGCATCGTCATCGAGAAGGACGTCCCGGCGGGACAGGCCCTTTTCATGGAACAGGTGAAGGGGGAGACCCTCTTCATCGTTCTGGACGGGGCCGTGCAGGTGCAGCGCAAGACGGCGAGCGGCGAAGACCTTCCCCTCTACCGGGCCGAGGCTGGGGAGTTCCTGGGGGCTTTCTCCATTTTCGACCCGGGCGACCGGCCGGTTTCGGCCCAGACGGTGGAGCCGAGCAAGGTTCTCATCGTGCGCCGCAAGGACCTCCTCAAGCTGGCGGAAAAGGCGCCTTCGGCCGCCTTTCATTTCGTCCTTCACCTCGCCCAGAACAGCCTGGCCAAGGCCCGGGCGCTTACCGATCTTCAGAAAGAAGACCTGGACCAGGCCGGCGCCCTGCTTAAGAAAGCCTGACCTCCTTAAATCCCGTGAATCTCACCGCCTCCGTCGATCAGGGGACCAACACGGTCCGCCTCCTCGTCGTGGACGCTTCCGCGCGGCCCCACAAGACCCTTCGCCTCGAATCGAAGATCGTGCGCCTCGGCGGCGGTTTCGTTAAAGAAGGGAAGCTGACGGAAGAAGCGATGAGCCGGGCGCTCTCGGCGCTACGGGAATACGGCGCGATCCTCCGGGAACTAAAATGTACGCAAATCACCGCCGTCGGCACGGGCGTCCTGCGGCAGGCGCCCAATACGCCGGAGTTTTTGGAGCGGGTCCGCCGGGAAACGGGGATTTCCATCCAGATCATTCCCGGTGAACGGGAGGCGGAACTCTCCGTCAAAGGCGCCCTTTGGGCCCTTGGCGTAAAGCCGGATTTTTCCGAACGCTACGTCGTTTGCGACGTGGGCGGGGGTTCGACGGAGTTCGCCCTCTGGGAAAAGGGGAAAATCCCCGCCCGCGTGTCCATTCCCGTCGGCGTCGTCTCTCTCACGGAGACCTTTCTCCTTTCCGATCCTCCCACGGCGGATCAGGTGGAGGATGTTCGGCAAAAACTCCGGCAGGCGTTTTCCGATTTGGGCGCCGTTCCCGCCGCCGCGGCCCGGGGCGCTTTCACGCTCGTGGGGTGCTCAGGGACCTTTACGACCCTCGCCTCTCTTCAGCAAAACCTCTCCGAATACGACCCGGCGAAAATCACGGGATACCGCCTCCGCGCTTCCCATCTGGAGGGGCTCCTGGCCAGGGCCCTGCCCGTGCGGGCGCAGGACCGCCTCGCGCTCTGGCGCGTTCTTCCCAAAGGACGGGAGGACGTCATTGTGGCGGGCATGATCCTGACGCGGGAAATCCTGCGCCGCTGGGACCGGGAAGAGGCCCTCATTACCGACGGAAGCCTCCTCGAAGGCGTGCTGCTCGACTTGCTGGAACGCCTTGAAGGGCGCTCCTAGTCCTTCCTAAGATGGGCCATTCAAGGGAGATGACGCGAGGATGAGCATTTACCGGCGAAGTTTGCTTTCCCTCATCGGGGCCGTTTTGGCCCTGTGGCTTGGTGCGTGCGCCAAACATATCCAGGACCTTGCGGTAACGATCGATCCAGTCACCGCGGCGAGCGCGCAGAAGATGCCTTCCGAACTCGCTTATTACATGGACAAAGCCTACTCCCAGCGGCACGACGTGGTGGCGCTCCCCGGGGCCGGGAATTTCCGGCTCCCCATCGGTCCCACCCTCGACAAGACCTTCCAGCAGAGCCTCGCTCCCCTCTTCGACCGGCTTTCGGTGCTTCCCAACGATATCTATTTCGGGCCCCAGCTCATGTTCGATTATCCCGCTTATTTCGTCGCCGAAATCCGGTCGGTGGCCATCAACCCGACGAACCAGGGCGTGCAACTGGGGGTCAACGTCTCTATTTACATTCGCGGCCGGCGCAAGATCGGCGAGGCCCAGGTGGCCGCTACCACCTCGGCGGCCTCCCTGGAGCGGGCTTCTCTTTCGGAGGCGGACCGCAAAGTGCTGGGCTCCGGCGACGCCAAGGAGATCATGGCCCTCGTCGTCCGGCAGGCCTGTCACGAGGTGGTGGCCGAGTTCTTGAAGGTCATGCCGTCTCTCGTGAAAGTGGCGCAGCACAAAGGAGAGGCGGTGTTCGTGGGGCCCTATCAGCTTCCCCTCACCGTCGATTTCAAGGCGGGAAATCCCACGCGCCTCGTCGATACCCAATCCTTGAACGATTTGAACCGGGTCGTCGAAGTGCTCGAGAAGAATCCGGCCCTCCGGCTCCGGGTCGAGGTCCACGCCTTCGACCACCTGGGGCAGGTGGGCGAGTTTCCGCCCAAAATCCTGGGGCCCGAGCGCGCCAAGGTGCTCCGGCAATTCCTGGAGAAGGCCGGAATCTCGTCCTCGCGGATCGAGGCCATCTCCCACGAAGAACAGTTTCCCGTGGGCGACAACCGCACGCAGGCGGGATGGGACCGCAACGACCGCGTCGATTTCGTCGTTCTCCGGTAGGGGAGGCGCCCCGGCGGGCGGCTCGGGGCTTTGCCGCTGTGCGTCAGGCGGTTGCGTTCGCGGCAGGGCCGCCATAAGATAGCGTTCTAAATCCAATGCGCCCGCGGGCTTTTCTGGCAGTTCCCAATCCGCGCGGCGTTCCCCGAATGGAAGGACCCATGAACCAGTTTTTCCGGCTCTCCCTCCCGCTCCTTGCCGCGGGTTCGCTCTTTTATGCAACGGCCTGCGCCAGCCTTCCGAAGGAAGAGATGGACGGCGCCCGCGCCGCCATCGCCGAAGCGCGCGCCGCCCAGGCCGAGAAGTTCGCGCCGGGGGAACTGGCCGAAGCCCAGCAGTACATGAACGAGTCCGACCGGATGGCGAAGGAAGAAGAATACAAGGACGCCCGCGCCCAGGCCCTCTCCGCCCAGGAAGCCGCCCGCCGCGCCGTCCAGGCCGCCGAGCAGAACCGCAAGATTTTCGAGGAAAACGAGCGCCGCCGCCTGGAGGAAGAAGCCAAGCGGAAGGCTGAAGAGGAAGCCGCCCTGGCCGCCGCCGAAGAGGAAGTCTTCGGCAGCGAGGAAGACGCGGGCGAAGGCGATGATTTCGGCGAGGATTTCGGGGAAGATGAATTCGCCGAAGCCGCTCCCGCCGAGGCGGCCGCTGGTGGCGAAGCCCAAGCCGCCGCGACGACGGAAGAAGCCACGGCCGTAGCCGCCGCTCCGGCGGCCGAAGATATTCCGATGGAAGAAGAGGCGGCTCCCGAATTTTCGGCTCCGGCTCCCGCGGCGGCCGCGCCTCCCCCGCCGCCGGCTCCGGCGGCCCGGCCCGCTCCGCCTCCTCCGGGGCCCGCCTACAGTGGTGGAGAAACGCGGCCTTATCAGGTCCGCCGGTACGACACGCTCGCCAAGATCGCTTCGCGGCGGGACGTTTACGGCGAGGCCGACCTCTGGCCCATCATTTACGAAGCCAATAAAGATGCGATCCGCGATCCGGACCGCCTGCCCCGTACGGAAATCCAGATTCCGGTGAATCCGTCCGAGACGGAGAAGGA
>JBFLVN010000129.1:0-10444 GCA_040758475.1 Bdellovibrionota bacterium | reverse complement strand
CCGTTCCTCAAGGCCCCCACGGTCGCCATTACGGGGACGAACGGAAAAAGCACCGTGACGGCCCTCGTGGGGAAGATGCTCGAAGCGGAGGGGATGAAACCCTTCGTGGGAGCCAACTTCGGCCGCCCGGTTTTTGAGGCTATTGGCGGGGATTTCGGGAGCCTCGTTCTCGAACTATCGAGCTATCAAACCGAGACGCTCGCCTCCCTTCAGCCACGCGTCGCGGTTCTTCTAAACGTCACGGAGGATCACCTGGACCGCTACCCCTCGTTCGAGGAATACCGGAAGGCGAAGGCGAAACTTCTCGCTCTTGTGCCGCCGGAAGGGACGGTGATCGTCAATTTGGACGATCCGGCCTGCGTCCGTTCCGCCGAGGGAATCCGGGCGAAGGTTGTTGGCTTTACGCTCGAAGGGAAATCCGCTCCCGCCGGTTGGGACCGCATTGTGGAAGAGGGCAAGAAAGCTCTCCTTCCGGGCGGCGAGAAAATCGATTTCTCCAAAACAAAACTCGCCGGGCGCCACAACGTGGCCAATCTCCTCGCCGCCATCGCGGCGGCCCGGAGTTTTGGCGCGGGGAAGAGCGCCATCGAAAAGGCCATCGCGGAGTTTCAGGGCCTTCCCCATCGCTGCCAGTTCGTGGCCGAGGTGAAAGGGGTCCGGTACTACGACGATTCCAAGGGCACGAACGTGGGCGCCGTCGTCGAGTGCCTCCGGGGATTCGAGGGCCCCTTGATCCTTGTGGCTGGTGGGATCGGGAAGGGCGGGAGCTACGCCCCCCTGGCGGACGCCGCCCGGGGCCGTGTGCGTCACGCGATCCTTCTGGGTGAAGACCGCAAAGCCATCGGCAAAGCCCTCTCGCCCGTGTGTGCGGTGGAGGAAGTCGCTTCCATGGAAGAGGCCGTGCGCCGGGCCTACGCCATCGCCCGTTCGGGGGAGAGCGTTCTCCTCTCTCCGGCGTGTGCGAGCTTCGACATGTTCCGCGACTACGCCGACCGGGGTGACAAATTCCAGCAAGCCGTGAGGAGTCTTTCGTGAACGCCCAGGCTACCCTCTCGTTGTCGCGCCCCGCAGCTTCCATCACCGGAGGCGGCGCGCCCGCCGTGGACCGGGTGCTTTTGGGGTGCGTGCTCGCCCTCTCGTGCTTGGGGCTTGTGATGGTTTATTCGGTGAGTTCCGTCCGGGCCGCCGAAGTCTATGGCGATGGGTTTTATTTCCTAAAGCGCCAATCCGTCGCCCTCGTCGTGGGCCTCCTCGTGCTCGGAGTGAGCATCCGAATGAAACCCGATTTCTGGAACCGCCTCGCGTACCCGCTCCTTGGCGCCGCCATCGTGTGTCTCGTGCTGGTCCTCATTCCGGGGATCGGCGCCCAGGTGGGCGGCGCGCGGCGCTGGATTCGGGCCGGGGTGGCTTCGTTCCAACCGAGCGAACTCACCAAGATCGTCTTCCTCCTGTACATCGCCAAGTCCATCTCGAAGAAGTCCGACAAGATGGGCACTTGGAGCGTGGGAATCCTCACCCACGGCGTCGTCCTCATCATCTTGGCGGGCCTCCTGCTCGCCGAGCCGGATTTGGGCACGGTTCTGGTTCTTGGATTCCTGGCCGCGGGACTTCTGTTCCTGGGTGGCGCGAAGATTGCCCACTTGGCCGGAGTCCTCTTCCTCGCCCTTCCGGCCGTGGGCTTTCTCGTGTGGCACTCGCCTTACCGCCTGCGGCGGATTCTCTCCTTCCTCGATCCCTGGAACGCCCCTCAGAGCGATGGTTTTCAGATCATCCAGTCGTTCCTGGCCTTCGGTTCCGGCGGCGTGGTGGGGCAGGGGCTTGGCGATTCGCGCCAGAAACTCTTTTTCCTCCCGGAAGCCCACACGGATTTCATTTTGTCGGTCATCGGGGAGGAACTGGGGCTCATCGGCGTCGCCACGGTCGTCTTCCTTTTCCTTACGATCTTTCTGCGGGGAATGCGGATTGCCCGGAGCTGTTCGGACCCCTTCGCGCAACTTCTGGCCGCCGGGATTTCGCTGCTCCTCGTGGTCGAGGCGCTTACCAACGCAGCGGTCGTGATGGGGATTTTTCCGACCAAAGGACTTGCGCTCCCGCTCGTAAGCTATGGCGGGACTTCCCTCGTGATGACGCTCTGGGCTTGCGGGATTTTGCTCGGCCTATCGGCCCACGGATGACGGACGTGACGGACGCGCCCAAAGGACTTCGCCTCATCGTCGCCGGCGGCGGCACTGGGGGACACCTCTTCCCCGGCATCGCCATCGGGGAGGCTTTTCTGGAAACCGTACCGGGCTCCCGCGTCCTCTTCGTGGGAAGCCCGCGGGGGATCGAGGCCCGCGTCCTTCCGGAGCGAAATCTTCCGCATGAATTTTTAGAAGTGAGGGCCCTCAAGGGACTCTCGCTCGGAAAGAAATTGGCGACGCTCCTGGGGCTCCCTCTCGCGCTTCTTCGCGCCATGGGGATCGTCCGCAAGTTCGGTGCCGACGTGGTGATCGGCGTTGGGGGCTACGTCTCGGGCCCGGTCGTGCTGGCGGCCCGCCTCCTTGGCCGCAAGACCGCCATCCAGGAGCAGAACTCCGTCCCCGGTTTCACGAACCGCGTTTTGGGGAAAATCGTCCACCGGGTCTTTACGGCCTTCGAATCGGCGGCGGTTTTCTTCCCGGCCCGCAAGGTGCGGCTCGCGGGAAATCCCATTCGCAAAGAGATCGCGAGTGCCGGCGCCCTTCCGCTGCCGGAGAAAAAGACCATCACCGTTTTGGGCGGCAGTCAGGGGGCACGGCGTTTGAACGAAGTCGTCCCCGAAACATGCAAACTCCTTCGCGCCAAACGGCCGGACCTGGGATGGATTCACCAGACCGGCGAGCAGGGATTTGCCGCCGCCAAGGAACGCTACGCGGGCGCCACTGTGGACGTAGCGCCGTTTTACAAAGACATGCTGGACGTTTTCCGGAAAACGAGCCTTGTCGTGGGTCGCTCGGGTGCCTCGACCCTGGCCGAGCTTTGCGCCGTGGGGCGCCCCGCCGTTTTCATCCCGTTCCCTTTCGCGACCGACAACCACCAGGAGATCAACGCGCGGGAACTGGAACGGGCCGGAGCGGCCGAAGTCATTCTGGAAAAGGATCTAACGGCCAAGGAGTTGGCCGATCGGATCGAGAAACTGCTCGCCTCTTCCGAAACGCTTCCCGAGATGGCCCGCCGCGCCGCAGCGCGGGGCCGTCCGAAGGCGGCGAGGGAGATCGCGGCGGAATGCGCGGCGCTTGCGGCCGCCGGAAGGTGAGGTGAGGGCCATGTACGGAAGGATCAGAGAGATACACCTTGTAGGAATCGGAGGGGCGGGGATGAGCGGCATCGCCGAAGTCCTCCTCGCCCGCGGCTACCACGTCCGGGGTTCGGATTTGAAGGAATCCGAAACCACGGAGCGACTTCGCCGTTTGGGGGCCGATATTCGCATCGGCCACGGGGCGGCGAACTTGGGAGAAGCCCAGGTGGTCGTAGTTTCAAGCGCCGTCTCGGCGGACAACCCCGAGATATCCGCCGCCCGGGAGCGGGGCATTCCCGTCATTCCCCGGGCCGAAATGCTCGGCGAGCTCATGCGCCTCAAATACGGCATCGCCATCGCGGGGACCCACGGCAAGACCACCACGACCTCGCTCGTGGCGAGCGTTCTCCAGTCGGGGGGCATCGATCCCACGGTCGTCGTTGGCGGAAAACTCCGGAGCATCGGTTCCCACGCGACATTGGGCTCGGGCGAGTTCTTCGTGACGGAGGCCGACGAATCCGACGGCTCGTTCCTCCTGCTCACCCCCTCCATCTCGGTCATCACGAACGTAGACCCCGAGCATTTGAATCACTACGGGACCATGGACAAGGTGATCGAAGCATTCATCACTTTCGCGAACAAAGTGCCGTTCTTCGGTTTGGTGGTCGCCTGCCTCGATCATCCCACGCTCCAGCAGATTCTCCCGCGCATCAAGAAGCGCATCGCAACTTATGGTTTTTCCGCCCAAGCCGACGTGCGGGCGGAAAATCTCTCATTCCACGGTTCGCTTGGCACCTTCACGGTGCTGGCGGGTGGCGAGGAATTGGGAAAAGTGACTCTCCGGGTTCCGGGGCGGCACAACGTATTGAACGCCCTGGCAGCCGTGGCGGTGGGGCGAGAACTCGAAATCCCCTTCCGGGCGATCAAGGACGGCCTGGAAGCCTTCGAGGGAGTTCACCGCCGTTTCGAGATCAAAGGGGAAGCCGACGACATCCTCTACGTGGACGATTACGGCCACCACCCCGAAGAGATCAAGGCGACCCTGGCCGCCGCGAAGGAAGGCTGGAAGCGGCGCCTCGTCGTCGTGTTCCAGCCCCACCGCTACACGCGCACGCAGGAACTCTTCGAGGAATTTACCCGCTGCTTCAACGACGCGGACGTCCTCTTCGTCACCGACATCTACCCGGCGGGGGAAATGCCCATCGCCGGGGTTTCGGCGAAAGGACTCGTCGAAGCCCTGCACCGGCACGGCCACAAGGCGGTCCATCACGTGGCTGAACTCGACGACGTGGCGCCCGCCGTGGCGAAAGTGCTCGAACCCGGCGATCTGTGCGTGACGCTTGGCGCCGGGAGCGTCTGGCGCGTGTGCGATCGTTTGGTCGAGCGGGCACTTGGGCGCAGGGCTTTGGAGCGGGGCCAAGGATAAGGGCTCATGGGACTGGCGATGAGAAAACCCCAGACCGACGCGATGGCTTCCCTGGCGGAAGTCCTTGCGCCCGTTTTGGGCCCGCGCCTAAAGCGCGAGGAACTCCTGGGGCCCCGCGTCGGTTACCGGGTGGGCGGCCCAGCGGCGCTCTTTGCCGAATGCCATTCCGAGGAAGAGGCCGCCCGCGCTGTGGCGCTGGCGGCGGAACACAGCGCTCCCGTGTTCGTCCTGGGACGCGGTACGAATCTCCTCGTACGGGACGGCGGCATACGGGCACTCGTGATTTCCCTCGAAGGAGCGCTGGAAAACTTCGAGTGCATCGAAACCCTTCCGGAGGGCGGCGCGAAAGTCCGGGCTGGCGCGGGAATGACGACGGGAGCGCTCGTGCAACGCCTCCAGAAGGAATCCCTGGGCGGAGGCGAATTTCTGGCCCTCATCCCGGGGACCATGGGCGGCGCCGTCCGGATGAACGCGGGCGCCCATGGTGGCGAGATGAGTCAAATTCTGGAGAGCGTTCAGGTGATCGCCCCCGGCGGTAAGCTGGAAGAACGCAAGGCTGGCGAATTGGGCCTCGCTTACCGCAAGTCGAATTTGAAGCCCGACGAGATCGTCACGTCCATGGTGATGCGCTTCTCGAAAGCCGATCCCAAGGAGAGCCGGGAGAAAATCCGCGAGCACGCGGCTTATCGCCAGAAGACCCAGCCGACTAACGAACCCAACGCTGGAAGCGTTTTTAAGAACCCGCCTGGCGATTTCGCAGGAAGACTCCTGGAACAAGCGGGCCTCAAAGGCCTCCGCGTGGGCGGGGCGCGGGTGTCGGAGAAACATGCCAATTTCATCGTGACCGAGAAGGGGGCCACGGCGGCGGACGTGGAAGCCCTTGCCAAGGTGATGCGAGAGAAGGTTCTCGAGAAATTCGGGATCGCCCTCGAACTCGAGATCTGCCTCGTGGGGGACGCATGAAGAGCAGCGGCAAATCTTTTGTAGAGCCTTCGGAGATTTCCGGCGAATCGCGGGTTTCCCTCTCCGCGGGTTCTTTAGGGGGAGCTGGGGAGTTGGACGAAGAACCCGGCGAATGGACGCTGGAGACCAAAGGCGAAGATTCGGGCGAATGGGAGTTTTGAGAAAAAGCGCATGAAGATCACGAAGAATACTCGCGTCGGTGTGCTGCTCGGAGGCCTTTCGAGCGAACGGGAGGTCTCCATCCGGAGCGGCACGGCGATTTTGAAGGCCCTCAAGAGCAAGGGGTACCGCGCCGTTCCCATCGATGCCAGGCGCGATCTCCCCAGGCATTTGATCGCCAAGAAGGTTCAGGTGGCTTTCAACGCCCTTCACGGCAAGTGGGGCGAGGACGGGTGCGTCCAGGGGCTCCTTGAAGTCATGGGCATCCCCTACACGGGTTCGGGCGTCGTCGCTTCGGCCCTGTGCATGGACAAGAGCGCCTCCAAGAAAATCTTCGCCGCCGCCGGGCTTTCGACGCCCTCGTTCATCGAAGTTTCCATCCCCGAAAAGGGCGCTCAGTCGTTTATCGCCAAGATGCGCTCGCCCTTCCCTTATCCGGTCGTTGTGAAGCCCGCCCACGAGGGCTCTTCCGTCGGAGTGGGACTCGTCGAGCGTCCTGCCGATTTCCGCGCGGCCGTCAAGGCCGCGGCCAAGTGGGGACGGAAAATCCTCGTCGAGAAATACGTCAAAGGCCCCGAAGTAGCCGTGGCCGTGCTGGGCGGGAAAGCGCTCGGTACCGTCGAAATCCGCACGCGCCGCAAGTTCTACGATTACAAGGCCAAGTATACGAAGGGCGAAACCCAGTACCTCGTGCCCGCCCCCATCGACCGGATTGTGGGGCGCCGCGTGATGGACGCGGCCGTCCGAGCCCAGGAAGTGACGGGCTGCGAGGGGCTCTCGCGCGTCGATTTCATCCTGGACGATGGTATCGAGCCCAACGTTCTCGAAGTGAACACGCTTCCCGGAATGACGGAACTCTCGCTCGTCCCGCAGATCGCGCGGGCGGGTGGCATGAGCTTTGAAGACCTCTGCGAGCACATCCTTCTCGGGGCGCGGCTCAAGTTGGGGGAGGCGAAGTGAAGCCCGAGCGGCAGCTCATCGACACGCCCCGGCGCGCCCGGGGGAAGAAGCGCGGATGGGGGCCGCTCTTCTTGGCGGCGTTCGTGGGGCTTTCGCGCCTTCTGTGGGCGCCGCTCCTGTGCATGGGGCTGGGAGTCGCAGCCTATCGCTGGCTCTCCCACGTCGAGAGCTTCCAGGTCGAGCAGGTGGCGGTGCGGCACAACCAGAAGGCGGGCGCCGAGGAAATTCTCGCCCTCTCGGGCCTTACCTCCAAGGACAACCTCGTGAGCCTTGCCGCCGGCGATGTCGAAGAGCGGGTCGAAGAGCACCCCTGGGTGGAGCGGGCGGCCGTGTACCGGCGCTTCCCCTCCACGGTCGTGATCGAAGTGAGCGAGCACGAAGCGGCGATGGCGGCGAATCTTTCTGACGAAGAAGGAGGCTCCCTTTACCTCATCAATCGCGAAGGGCTCGTCTTCAAGAAGGCGGAACCCCGGGAAGTGTCGGGCCTTCCCCTCATTTCAGGCTTCGCGGTGGAAGAGGCCCGGGGGGGAGCGCCCCGGGCGATGAATGGAATCTCGAACGCGCTCGAAATTCTCGCGCTCGCCAAGGCGCCGGGCGCGCTTTCACTCGATGAGATTTCCGAGATGGTGGTCGAGGGCGAGGAAGGGGGGCTCTCTCTCCTTCTCTCCCGGCCCGAGGCGCCGGGGGCCTTCGTCCGGATCGGCCGGCCCCCGTACGCCCCCAAGTGGAAGCGGCTCGAAAAGCTTTTCGCCGATCTCGCGCGCCGGGGAATCGCAGCCCGGCAAGTGGATTTTGTATCCGATACGCGCGTCGTCGCCGTTCCGGCGGCGGTGAGCGCGGAGGAGATTTGAGGGTTTCGAGGGCCAATTTCAGGGAAGGAGTTTCGGAAATGGGACGCAAGGAGGACATCGTGGTGGGCCTGGACATCGGTACCACCAAGACGTGCGCCGTCGTCGGGGAAGTGATGGGCGGCGGCGTCGACATCATCGGGATCGGCTCCCATCCCTCGCGCGGCATGCGCAAGGGGGTGGTGGTCAACATTGACGCCACCGTCGAGTCGATCCGGTCGGCCATCGAGGAAGCCGAGCTCATGGCGGGCGTGGACATCCAGACCGTCTACGCGGGGATCGCCGGGAGCCACATCCAGGGCTTCAACTCGAAGGGCGTGATCGCCATCAAGAACAAGGAAGTGGGCGAACGGGACATCCGCCGGGTGGTGGACACGGCCCGGGCCGTGGCGATCCCCCAGGACCGGGAAGTGATCCACATCCTGCCGCAGGAGTTCATCATCGACGACCAGGACGGCGTGCGGGAGCCCATCGGCATGAGCGGCGTGCGCCTCGAAGCCCGGGTCCATATCGTGACCGGCGCGGCGTCGAGCGCCCAGAACATCATCAAGAGCTGCAACCGCGTGGGCCTTTCGGTCGAGGACATCGTGCTCGAACAGCTCGCCAGCGCCGAGGCCGTTCTCCAGAGTGACGAGCGGGAGCTGGGCGTCGCCTTGGTGGACATCGGCGGCGGAACGTCGGACCTGGCCATCTTCGTGAACGGGGCCCTCCGGTACACGGCGATCCTTCCCGTGGGCGGCAGCCACCTGACGGGTGACATCGCCATGGGCCTGCGGACCCCGATGGCGGAAGCCGAGCGGATCAAGCAGAAGCACGGCTGCGCGGTGGCCGATCTCGTCTCTCCCGAAGAGACGATCGAGGTCCCCTCGGTCGGGGGGAGGAAGCCCCGGGTCGTTCCGCGGCGCGTCCTCGCCCAGATCTCCGAGCCCCGCATGGAGGAGATTTTCAACATCCTGAACGAGGAGATCGTCCGGTCAGGATACAAGGACGTGCTCGCCGCCGGCATGGTTCTTACGGGCGGGGCTTCGCTCCTGGAAGGCCTCGAGCCACTGGCCGAGCGGGTAACGGGCCTTCCGGCACGCATCGGGCGGCCCCTGGGCATCGGCGGTTTGGTCGATGTGGTCAATTCCCCGCTCTACGGGACGGGCGTGGGCCTCGTGCTCTACGGCGCGAGGCAGCGCGTTTCCGTGGGACCGGGGGCGAACACTTCGGTACGCATCTCGCGCATCAAGGAGTGGCTCGCGGAATTCTTTTAAGGAACGGCGCGTGCCGCTTCGGGTGAGGCGGCGCGCTTCGAGGGCTCTGATCGTGAGGGCAACGGCCGGCAGGGGTGCCGCGAAAGACGCGGAGAAAGCCGGCTCGGGAGGAGACACCAGTGCATTTCGAATTTGAAGAAAAAGAAGAACGGCTCGTCAAGATCAAGGTCGTGGGGGTAGGGGGTGGCGGCGGCAACGCCCTCAACACGATGATTTCCGGGGGCCTCGCCCATGTGGATTTCGTCGCCGCTAACACGGATGCCCAAGCCCTCAAGTGCAACAAGGCCCAGCTTCACCTTCAATTGGGAAGGGAAACGACCAAGGGTCTTGGCGCCGGAGCCAACCCCGACATCGGGGCGGCTTCCGCTGAAGAGGACGTAGAACGGATCAAGGAAGCCCTAGGAGATACCGACATGGTTTTCGTGACCTGTGGCATGGGCGGCGGCACGGGGACGGGCGCCGCGCCGGTCATCGCGCGGGTGGCCCGGGAAATGGGCGCGCTTGCGGTCGGGGTCGTCACGCGGCCTTTCATCTTTGAAGGGGCCCGCCGGGCCCGGCAGGCTGAAAGCGGCATCCAGCGGCTCAAGGAACAGGTAGACGCCCTCATTGTCATTCCGAACATGAAGGTCCTCGCCATGGCTGGAAAGACCATGCAGATGACCGAGGCGTTTCGGAAGGCCGACGACGTCCTCTACCACGCCGTCAAAGCCATCAGCGACATCATCACGGTAAACGGCCTCATCAACGTGGACTTCGCCGACGTCCGCACGATCATGGCCAGCATGGGGCGGGCCCTCATGGGCACGGGCGCGGCCTCGGGCGAGCGGCGGGCGGTCGAAGCGGCGCAAAAGGCCGTCTCTTCCCCGTTGCTCGAAGACGTCTCCATCCACGGCGCCAAGGGCGTCCTCATCAACGTGACGGGTCCGGCCGATCTCACCCTGGACGAGGTGAACGACGCGGCGACCTTCATCCAGAGCGCTGCCGATCCGGAAGCCAATATTATTTTCGGCTCCGTGATCGACGAGGCGCTCGAAGACGAAGTTCGCATTACCGTGATCGCCACGGGCTTCGAGCAGGCCTTGGCCGATCAACAAGTGCGGCGGCCCGAGCGGCTCGGATTCCCCATGCCGGCGGTGCGCGCCCAGGCGCCCGTGCTGGCGAGCGGGGAAGTCTCGGATCCCACGCTCTCTTCGGCATCACTGAGTGCGAGTGCGCCGAGCAATCCTTCCGCCTCCACCTTCACCTTTTCCTCGTCCACGAGCGGGAAGCGGCAGGTCGCGGTAGGGGAGCGGCGTCCGGCGGCGGGGTTAGCTCCCGAGGCGAGCAATCTCTCCCGGCAATGGGATACGAGCGCAAGCGATCCTTTCCGCCGGCCGGCGGGGAAGGTGGCCGAGCAACTCGGTATCTCCGCTGAAAGCGAGATCGACATCCCCACGTTCCTCCGCAAGCGGGTGGACATCGGGGACCAGTACTAGCGAGATTTCCACTTTCTCGGCGGAAGGGACGCACGGGAGTGCGTCCCTTCTGTTTTTAGGGTGTGGGGCGGACCCGCGCGCCGTGCCGCAAGAGGGGAGAA
>JBFLVN010000128.1:0-10506 GCA_040758475.1 Bdellovibrionota bacterium | reverse complement strand
TGCCCGATTTCAAAGACAATACGGCTAACCCCGTGGCGCCGCGCTTTTGCGGGAGGCCAACCTAAATGTCCGACTCCTCGATCGTCTCTCGAATCGTCCACGAAACCGGGCGCTACGCCCCCGATCCCCTTTCCGGAAAGCCTTGGTGGGAGTCCCTGGAGAGCAACTTCTGGAACAGGCCCGAGGGGTTTGAACTCGGCCGCTGGGACAACGCCCGGGTCCGGGCGACGGCGGCCCTCGACGTCGTTTCCCGCACGCTCGCCGCGAGCACCATCGGCCTGCTGGCCATGCCCCTCGGATTCCACCCGTTCGCGCTCCAGGCGGATTTGAAAGACCGCACGCTCTACGAGGACATGGCGCTCCAGGCCGACCCCTCGCGATTCTTCCCCAAGCCGCCCCGGGACGTGCGTGTCAGGGCGCAAAAGCCCCAGGGCCCCCACTTCCGCCCCAAAGACGGGACGTGCGCCGATCTTTCCTTTGAAAGCCCTTTCGAACCCTTGAATCCCCGCATCCGGAAAAAATACCTCCGCCATCGATGGAACGCGGTGGCCCGCGCCCGGTACTGGCGGCACGAGCAGCGTTTCAAAGGAAAGCCGCGGCCCACCATCGTGGCCGTCCATGGTTTTGCCGCCGACCCCTACTGGCTCAACGAGTGGTTCTTCGCCCTCCCTTGGTTCTACCAGATGGGGTGCGACGTCTTCCTCTACACCCTCCCCTTCCATGGAAGGAGGCGCACGGCCCTCTCGCCCTTCAGCGGCCACGGATACTTCTCGGGGGGCCTTTCCTGGATGAACGAGACTATCGCCCAGTCGGTCTTCGATTTCCGGATTTTCGTTAATTACCTGGAAGACCAGGCGGGTGTCGAAAAAATAGGCGTCACGGGAGTGAGCCTGGGAGGCTTTACCTCGGCCCTCTTGGCCGCCACGGAACCCCGGCTTTATTTCTCGATCCCGAACGTCCCCGTCGTTTCGATTCCGGATTTGGTTCTCGAATGGGAGCCCGTGGGAACGGCCGTCCGCTCCGCCCTGTTCGCGACGGGCCTGAGCATCAAAGACATCCGCAAGGCCCTGGCCGTCGCGGCACCCCTTACCTACAAGCCCCTCCTTCCAAAAGAGCGCCTCTTCATTATCGGCGGCGTGGGAGACCGGCTCGCCCCTCCGAGCCACTCACGGCTCCTGTGGGACCACTGGGGAAGGTGCCGCATCCACTGGTTCCCTGGAAACCACGTGGTCCACCTGGACAAAGGAGCCTATTTGAAGGAAATGGCGAAGTTTCTGACGGAAATTAAGTTTCTTGAAGAGCCTAGAAATTGACGGCCGTTTGCCGGAAAGCCCTTTAATTCCAGCGAATTACAACCCGCCTGCGGGATGACAACTGTCATAGCCGAGAAGACTCCCCATCTCCAAGAATCCCCCTCGATCCAGGCTCTACAGCGGGTTTCTGCCCGCCCTATGGAGCGGCTTCGAAAGGGGCAATGGAATGGAACAGCGCGGCAGCCTCACGACCATTCAATACGACGACCAGACCCCCCGGTGGTTCGCCCTCGTCACGCTCCTCTGGGGCGCCGTGGGCATGCTGGCGGGCCTCGTCATCGCCACCGAACTCATCTACTGGCAGGTAAACGGCGGCATCCCCTACATCACCTTCGGGCGCCTGCGGCCCCTTCACACGAACGCCGTTATCTTCGCCTTCGGCGGAAACGCCATCTTCGCCGGGGTCTATTACTCCCTCCAGCGGCTTTTGAAGGCCCGGATGTTCTCCGACACCCTCTCGAAGCTCCACTTCTGGGGTTGGCAGTTCATCATCGTCCTGGCCGCCATCACCCTGCCCGCGGGTTTCTCGACGGCCAAGGAATACGCCGAACTCGAATGGCCCATCGACATCCTGATCACGATCGTCTGGGTCATCTTCGCGATCAACTTCTTCGGAACGATCTTCCGCCGGCGTGAAAAGCACCTCTACGTCGCCATCTGGTTCCACATCGCTACCGTCATCGGCATCGCGATGCTCCACATCGTCAACTCCCTGGAAGTCCCGGCGGGTTTCTTCAAGAGCTATCCCGTGTGGGCGGGCGTGCAGGACGCCCTCGTCCAGTGGTGGTACGGCCACAACGCGGTGGCCTTTTTCCTCACGACGCCGTTCCTGGGGCTCATGTACTACTTCCTGCCCAAGGCGGCGGAACGGCCTGTCTTCTCCTACCGCCTCTCGATCATCCACTTCTGGACCCTCGTGTTCATTTACATCTGGGCGGGCCCCCACCACCTCCAGTACACGGCCCTTCCCCAGTGGGCGCAGACCCTCGGCATGGTCTTCTCCCTCATGCTGATCGGTCCCTCTTGGGGCGGCATGATCAACGGCCTCTATACGCTCCGTGGCGCATGGGACAAGCTGCGGACCGATCCCATCATCAAGATGTGGGTCGTATCCATCTCTTTCTACGGCATGTCCACCTTGGAAGGACCGATCCTCTCGATCCGCTCCGTCAACAAACTGGGCCACTACACCGACTGGATCGTGGGCCACGTCCACTCGGGCGCCCTCGGGTGGGTGGGCTTTACGACCTTCGCCACCCTCTACTGGATGATCCCCCGGCTCTACCGGACGAAGCTCTACAGCCAACGCCTCGCCAACCTCCACTTCTGGACCGGGACCATCGGCATCGTCTTCTACATCGTCTCCATGTGGGTGGCTGGCGTGATGCAAGGCCTCATGTGGAAGGCTTTCACGCCCGAAGGGACGCTCGCCTATCCCAACTTCGTCGAAACGGTCACGCGCCTCAAGCCCATGTACATCGGGCGGGTCGTGGGCGGACTCCTCTACTTCTCGGGCGTCGTGATCGGCATCTACAACTTCGCGAAAACCATCGCCCAAGCGAAGGCGGAAAAGACCGATCTTTCGGATGAAAAAGTCCAGGTCCCCGACGTCCGCGCCATTGAGACGCCGGACGAATCCAAGGGCCACCGCTGGCTCGAAGGCCGGGTGGTTCTCTTTTCCGTCCTTACTTTCCTCGCGCTCGTGGTGGGTGGTTTGGTCGAAATCGTCCCCCTGATCGTGGACAAGACGCAGGTTCCCGCCATCGCAACGGTAAAGCCTTACACCCCCCTCGAAGTCTACGGGCGGGATATCTACATCCGGGAAAACTGCAACACCTGCCACTCCCAGATGGTCCGCCCGTTCCGCGACGAAGTCCTCCGCTACGGCGATTATTCCAAGGTAGGCGAGTTCGCCTACGACCACCCCTTCCTCTGGGGTTCGCGCCGCATCGGCCCGGATCTCCACCGCGTGGGCGGGAAGTATCCCGACAGCTGGCACTACTTCCACATGGAGGACCCGCGCTCTACCTCCGCCGGTTCCATCATGCCGCCCTATCCGTGGCTCAAGGAATGGGAGATCGACTACGCCCGCATCCCCAATCACCTCCAGGCCCTCAAGACGACGGGCGTTCCGTACACGGAAGAAGAGATCAACCAGGCGGAAACTTCCGCTCGCAAGCAGGCAAGCGAGATTCTCGAGCGCCTCAAGGGGGGCGGCGTACCCGACGCCCAGGCGGACCGGGAAGTTCTTGCGTTGATCGCTTACCTCCAGCGCCTCGGCTCCGACATCAACTGGCGCAACACGGCGCGGCAATAAGGAGAAACGGCCATGGGTGACCTCATACGCACGCTATCCAACGACGGGAGCTACCCCTGGGGCGCCGTGACGGCCCTCGTCACGTTCGTCGCCTTGTTCCTGGGGGTTCTCCTCTACGTCTTCTCCCACAAGGAATCCGACTTCGAGCGGGCCGCCCGCCTGCCGCTGGAAGACCATCTCGAACCCAAGGGGGAACGTCCATGAGCGAGCATCCCGACAAGTACGCCAACAAGCTTCTGGGCCACGAATACGACGGCATCCAGGAGTACGACAACCCCCTGCCCGGCTGGTGGACCTGGATGAGCATCGGAAGCGTCATCACCGCCATCCTCTACGTGATCTGGATGCACGGCGGCATGGGCGGGCCCACGCAAGTCGAGGAACTCAAAGCGGAAATGGAAACGGCGGCCAAGCTCTATCCAAACGCCGCTCCCGCGCCCACCGCCGCGGCGGGAGGGGCCCCCGGCGCTCCGGCCGGCCCGCCCGTCCCGGAAATCGACGAATCCCAGTACAAAGGAAATCCCGCCGCCATCGCGGAAGGCAAAAAAATGTTCGTCACTTATTGCGCCCCCTGCCACCTCGTAGACGCGACGGGTAAGATCGGCCCCAACCTCACCGATTCGGCCTGGATTCACGGGGGCAAGTATTCGGACATCCGGAGAACCATCACCCAAGGAGTTCCGGCTAAAGGCATGGTCACGTGGGCGGGCGTCCTCACCACCGAACAGATCGCCCAGCTCGCAGCTCACGTCCACAGCCTCGGGGGAGGACAGGAGTAGGAGTTCGTGTCGAGTCTCGTCACTCTGCTGGGCGGGCAGAAACGGGCGCCCATCCACCCCCTTCGGATCAACGGACGATTCACCAACTTCCGTTTCTGGTCCCACTGGGTCCTGGTCGTCTTTCTCCTTGCGCTCCCTTGGACGACGATCCATGGGCAGCAAAGCGTCCTGCTCGACATCCCGAGCCGCCACTTCCATCTCTTCGGGATCACGTTCTGGCCATCGGACGTCCACCTGATGATCTTTCTCCTCGTGGGCGCGGCTATTTTCCTGTTCTTCGTCACCGCGCTGGCCGGCCGGGTCTGGTGCGGCTACGCCTGCCCCCAGACGGTTTTTCAGCACGCTTTTTATCTCCCGCTCGAAGACTGGATCGAAGGCGGCCGGGCCGAACGCCTGAAGCGCGACGCCCTGGGTTGGACCTTCGACCGCGTGTGGAGAAAAATCCTCAAGCACTTCCTCTTTGTCGCCTTCTCGCTCCTCGTAGGCCA
Source organism: Bdellovibrionota bacterium (assembly GCA_040758475.1). Lineage (GTDB taxonomy): Bacteria > JAGRBM01 > JAGRBM01 > JAGRBM01 > JAGRBM01 > JBFLVN01. The sequence goes on along the minus strand of JBFLVN010000128.1, from coordinate 5,609 downwards.
TTCGCTCGTGGCTTATTTCCTGGGCGCCAAACCCCTGGTCGAATCGGTCGTTCACCTCCGGTTCAACCACCCTTCGGCCATGGGATTCGCCCTGGCGGGATCGGCTTTCTCCTACTGGGCCTTCGCCCTCTTCCGGGAACAGGCCTGCATCTACGCCTGTCCCTACGCCCGCTTCCAGGGGGCCATGCTGGACCAGGATTCGCTCGTCGTGGGTTACGACGTCCGGCGCGGCGAACCCCGCGGGAAGCGCCACAAAAGCGCCGAAGGGAAAGCCCTCGGTGATTGCGTCGATTGCGGCAAATGCGTCGTCGTCTGCCCCACGGGGATCGACATCCGCGACGGCCTCCAGATGGAGTGCATCACCTGCGCGAGGTGCATCGACGCCTGCGATTCGATCATGGACGCCCTCGAAAAACCCCGGGGGCTCATCCGCTACGGCACCCAGCGGGAACTCGAAGGAGAGGCGCGGGGGAAGCGACGCCTGTTCCTGCGCCCCCGCGTCCTCGTCTACGCGGCGCTTCTCCTCGCCCTCGGCGGCGCGTTCACCGCGAGCCTGGCGAGGCGCGATCTCGTCGAAATGACGGTCCTGCGCCCGGCCGGAGCGCCTTTCAACGTGATGGGGGAAGGGAAAGTGAACAACCACTTCACGCTCAAGATCCTCAACAAGGCGGAGATAGATCAGTCCCTCACCTTCGCGCTCGAAGGATTCGAAGGAGCCGAGTTCATCGTCCCGATCCAACCCTTCCACATCGAAAAAGGAAAGGCGGCGACGATGGAAGTATTCGTCGTGGGTCCCGCTTCAAGCCTCGAAAAAGGGAAACGAAAAATACGCATCGTCGCGCGCGACGGCGAAGGCCATACCGCCGCGCAAATGAACGCCACGTTCCTGGGACCAAGAGGATAAGCCCGTGCCAACTCCAACCGAGCAAACCCCCGCGTCTTTTTCGAGCAACCGGGCCTGGACCATCGGCCTCCTCTTGTTCTTCGCCGTCATCCTCCTGGCCAACGGCGCCATGATCTGGATTTCCTCTTCGGGAAAGCCTTCCACGCTCGTCAGTGACGAGAGCTACGAACTCGGCCTCCGCTACGACGAAGCCCTGGATCTGGGAGAGAAAACCCGGGAGAGCGGCTGGCAAAGCGATCTTCTGCGCTGTCCTTCCGGTGGCGCTTTAAGCTTGTGCCTGCGTCTACAGAATGTTTCAGGCGCTCCCCTCGAATCGGCTAGAGGATCGATCCGGCTCCTTCGCCCAAGCGATCCGTCCTTGGACCGCACCCTGGAGCTAAAAGCCACGCCCGAAGCGGGGCTTTATGAAATTTCTTCCGATCTTCCCTCGGGCCTTTGGGAAATCACCATCGACATGCACCGCGAAACCCTCCGCGCCCGCTGGACCCGGCAGGTGAGCCTCCCCCTATGAACGCCGCCGCCCCTGCTGCCGTCTCGATCCGCGAGGCCGCCCAGGCCAAAGGCTGCGTCCATTGCGGCGAGTCCCTTCCGGCCGAGCCCATCCAGGGCGCGGCGGAAACGGAGCTTTTCTGCTGCCGGGGTTGCTCGATCGCCTTCGAAATCCTCAAGGGGGCGGGCCTCGCGAGCGGCTACTACGATCTTCGCCGCCGGCTCAGGGAAAAGGGCCGGCCCGTGGGCGAAGCCTCCGGCAACTTCGCCCATTTCGACGACAAGGCCTTTGAAGAGCACCACACGAAGTCTCTCTCCGGCGAAAAACGCGCGGCGGAGTTCTATCTCGAAGGGGTCCACTGCGCCGCGTGCGTGTGGGTCGTCGAGCGCCTCTCCCAGCAGGCGGATGGAATTCTCAGCGCCCGCCTCGATTTGGGAAGAAGCCACCTTCAGGTCATCTACGATGCGGCATCCAAGCCGCTCGCCCGCCTTGCGGGCCTTCTCTCTTCCATCGGCTACCGGCCCCATCCCCTCGGCAGCACGGGACAGCAAGAAGCGGAACGGAAGGAACGCCACGCGCTCCTCATCCGCCTGGGCGTCGCGGGGGCCTGCGCCGGGAACATCATGCTCTTCGCGGCGGCGCTCTATTCGGCCGAAGGCGAGCGTTTGAGCGCGGCCATGGAAGGGCTCTTCACCTGGGGAAGTTTCCTCCTGTCCCTTCCCGTTATTTTCTATTCCGCCCGGCCGTTTTTCCGGTCCGCCTGGGGCGGCCTCAAAGCCGGAACGCTCCACATGGACGTGCCCGTATCCCTGGGGCTTTCGATCGGGTTCCTGAGCAGCACGATCAACACGATCCGCGGCGAAGGAGCCATCTGGTTCGACACGCTCGCGGGCCTCGTCTTCCTCCTCCTCGTGGGGCGGCTCCTGCTCGATACGGGGCGCCGCAAGGCGGCCGAGGCTTCGCGCTCGCTCTTCTCCTACCTCCCCACCTCCGCCCTCCGGATCGAATCCCCTGGAACGGCGCCACGGCAGATCGCCCTCGAAAGCGTGCTGGCCGGCGACCTCCTCTTCGTCCCGACGGGCGATCCCATCCCCGTGGACGGCGTCGTGGTGGAAGGGCATTCCCACGTGAGCGAAGCGCTCCTCACGGGCGAATCGGCGCCCGTCCCCCGGGGTCTGGGAGAGGCCGTCTTCGCGGGGACATCGGTTACCGGAGGGTCACTCACGATCCGGGCCGAGCAGACGGGAGAGAAAACGCGCCTCTCGCGCCTCTCGAAACTCGTCGAAGAATCGGCCGCCCGGCGGGCGCCCATCGTCGCCCAGGCCGACCGCATCGCCGCCTGGTTCGTGGGCGCGGTGCTTTTGATCGCGAGCGCCACGTTCGCCGGCTGGTACTTCTTCGCGGGCGATCCCGAAACCGCTCTTCGAGCTTCGACGGCCGTGCTGGTCGTCAGTTGCCTGTGCGCCCTGGGCCTCGCGACGCCCTTTTCGCTCGCCGCCGCCATCGGAAAGGCGAGCCGTCTGGGAATCCTCATCAAAGGACCCGAAGCCCTCGAACGGCTCGCCAAAGTACAGAAGCTCTACCTCGATAAGACCGGCACGCTGACCGAAGGGCGGCCCCAAGTCGTCGAAAGGCTTTCGCTTTCCTCAGAAGAAGAAACCCAGGAGGCCCTCGCCCTCGCCGCCGCCGCCGAACGGCATTCCACCCACCCCCTCGCCCGGGCCATTTCGGAATTCATCCCACCCCAGACCCTCCGGGTCGAAGAGTTCCACCAGGAGCCCGGCCGCGGCATCCGGGCGAGGGTCAGAGACAAAACGGTTCTCGCCGGAAACGCCGCTTGGCTTGCGAGCCAGAACGTCGATTTGCCCTTGGTCCGTATCGACGACGTCCGCGCCTTCGAAGAAAAACTCGCGGCTTCGACCGTTTTGATCGCCGTGGAAGGCCACCTTCGGGCCGCCCTTTTCGTGGCCGACCGCCTGCGGCAAGACGCGGCGGACGCTCTAAAGGAAATCCGGGACGCCGGCATCGAAGTGGCCATTCTCTCGGGCGATGCGGAAGGCCCCGTGAAAGCGGCGGCCCGGGAACTGGGCATTGGCGAATTTCACTCGGGGTTCTCCCCCGAGCAGAAAGCGGCCTTTCTCTCTTCCCAGGAAAAAACCCGCCTCTGTGGGATGGCGGGCGATGGCGTTAATGACGCGGCGGCCCTGGCGGCGGCGGGCGTGGGCATCGCCGTCCACGGCGGTTCCGAAGCGGCCTTCCAGGCGGCCGACGTGGCGACGGCGAAAAGCGGCGTCCTTCCCTTGGCGCAGGCCATTTTCATCGCCCGCAAAGGCCTTGGCAGGGCAAGGACCGCCATCGCCCTCTCGCTTACTTACAACACGGTGGTCACATCGCTCGCGGCGATGGGATTCGTCACACCCCTGTGGGCGGCGATCCTCATGCCGATATCCTCTCTCTCGGTGATCGCACTCGCGCTAAAGCAATAGGAGAAAAACCGTGACGGCCCTTTATTTTCTAATCCCCCTCGCGCTCCTCTTCGCAGCCGGCGCTTTGGCGGTTTTCATCGTGAGCGTCCGCAAGGGGCAGTTCGACGATCTGGACACCCCTCCCGTGCGGATTCTTTTCGACGATCCCCCCGCCCCTCCAGGCAAGGAAACTTCCCATGTTCCCTGATCACTTCTTCCACGCCCTCGCCGTCGCCTTCGCGACCGGTGCCCTCGGAAGCTTCGGGCACTGCGTGGGCATGTGCGGGGGCTTCGGCATCGCCATATCGGCGGCGGGCCGCGACCGGCTGGGCTTTTCACCGGCGAAGGCTCAGGCAGGGTATCACGCAGGGCGGGCGGTAGTTTATTCACTCCTCGGCGCCATTTTCGGCGCGGTGGGAAGCGTTGGAACTCTCGCGGGGCGTTGGGGCGGATGGGTGTCGCTCGCCGTGTCCGTCTCGATCGGGCTCGTCATGATCTACGCGGGCCTCGCCGTGCTGGGAATCGTCGCCGAGCGAGCGGGGCCCACGGCCCTCCTCCCCCAGCGCTGGTTTTCCAAAGCCCTGCGGACGGAAGGGAAAAATCCCTTCGCCTTCGGCCTCCAGGCGGGAGTGGTCCTGGGATTTCTCCCCTGCGGCCTCATCCTGGCGGCCGAAGCCCAGGCCGCCGCCACGGGCTCGGCCCTTCAGGGCGCCGCCATCATGCTCGCCTTCGCTTTGGGAACGATCCCGGCCCTTGCCCTCGGGACGAGTTTCCTGGAGCGCCTCTCGGTGGGGGTACGCCGCCGCTTCCATGCCCTAGCGGGCGTGCTCCTCATTCTTTGGGGACTCTTTACCGTGGCCCGGCCCTTCTTCCCCCACCATCACGCGGGGCACGAGCCTTCCCACCACCATCACCACGAAACGCTCTAAGGTTCCTACTTTCTAGCAAACCATCCTTGCGCCCGGCCTTCCCGAAGGCGCCGGGTGAACAGCTTGGCCATGTGGGCGGGGCGTCTGGCGAGTGGAACGTCGCGCCGCTCCCGGGGATAGGCCTTGGCACAGTAATTAAGGAGCCCGACGAGGCTGAAGAACTCGGGCGGGAAATTCGACGCCTCTTTTTCGGCAGCCGGATAATCGAACGCCTCCGCCCGGGCGATCCAGCCTTTTTCACCCAGGAACCGCGCGTGGTAGGCGGGCGGATCGGGCAGAATGAGTTTCGCGATCCGATTAAGCCTTCTTGCCCTGGCGGTCCGGTTCTCTTCCATTTCGTCCAGAAACCGGCGGAAGCCCGAAAGACCCTCCGGGTAAGTCTGAAGAAGCTGAAGATCGAAAACCGGCATCCCCTGGTGGTACGTAAGGAAGAGATGCTTGCAGACGGAAGAAAATTTGTTTTCAAGCCCGCTTCCCGTCCGCAGGTGGTCGCGCCCCACCTGGGAAAAGATGAGCGGCTGGCGGAGGACGGGATGCCCGAAAGGCGCGCCCTTGTACTGGGCCTCTTCCGTGGCATCCGTGCTAATGACGTAGAGGAGCATTTCGAGCTCCCCCTGCTCGATCTGCCAAGGCGTGGGGATTTCCTGGATCAAACCGGCATCCGTGAAAACCCGGAGCCGTTTCGCGAGGTCGATCTTCTCCAAACCCATCGGCGCCATCAACTTTCGTTCAGCGACCAATCGTAGCGGTCATAGACGGGAGAATAGGTTTCCCGGCACGCCCGCTCCAAATCCGCCCGCAACCCGGCGCCGCAGTACCGG
>JBFLVN010000127.1:0-10553 GCA_040758475.1 Bdellovibrionota bacterium | reverse complement strand
TCCAGGGCTTCCAGGGCGTTGGGAAAACCGGCCACGGGGGTCTTTTCGAGGGCCCGGTGGACCCAGGCGGATAACTTGCGGGCGGCCTCCACGGGGTCTTTCTCCCCGCTCAAAATCTCCCGGGCCTTTGTTACGAGCTTTTCGTCCCGCACGGGAAGAAGCGGTTCTTCTTTCAAAAACTCTTCAAATTCCTTGCTGGCGTAAGGAAGACTGTAGGAGCCATGTTCCGGAACCGGTTCTCTTTCAACGGAAAACTTCCGGGCCTTGTAGTGCTGCCGGTAGTCGCCCAGGTCCGTAAAATCTTCCGGAATCCCTTCGATCAGGAGACGAAGCGAAGAGAGACGCGCCGGATTGGGAATCTCCCGGCTTACCCGTACGGCGAAGAGGGATGCGAGATCGAGGGTTCCGCCCTTGATCCCTTGTTTGGCGCGGGCGGCGTCCTCCCGGACGGCCGTGAGCCCCTCGGGCGAGCGTTCGATCCAGGCGGTGGCGTTGTCGTCGATCCAGGCCGTGACCGTAAGGCCGAGGAGTTTCTGCTCGACCCGGTACAAGGAACGCTTTTCTGCTCCAACGGTTATTTCTTCCTTGTTTCCGATCCGCACTTCCATCTCCGTGTTCTGTTGGACGGAGGGTTCAAAAACGAGGAGCCGGTGAACCGCTCCCGGCTTGATTCCCACCTGGCGGAGATAGGGCGTGAGCGAGCGCGAAGTGTAGAGTGGCCCATCGACGGGGAACGAAAGGCGCTGCTCTCCCCCACCCGTCCGAAGCAGAACCGCGAGGTCTTTCCCCTTTCGCTCGGCCTCCAAGTTCAATCGCGCGCCCTCGGTTTCGAGCAGGAAGCCGACCCGTTCGAGCGCGTACGCGCCGTCCAAGCGGCCGTGCTGCTTCATTTCCAGGCGGCGGGCGTTCCCCAGGATGCTCATCTCCCAGACCATTTCATCCTCGAAATGCCAGCCCTCTCCTTCCGGCGCCAGGAGTGAATGGGACCAGCCAACCTTGGTGCCTTCCAGGTAAAGGCCGTGCCAGTCCTCTTCGGAACGCGCGGCCTTGGAGGCGGCATCAGCGGAAGAAAGAACGGCGCCCGGACTCTGAGCGGCCGCTTCTTCCGTAGCGGAAGATTCGAGGTAACGCCCGGCCAGAAGGCCAAGGCCCGCGAGCCAAGCCACCACGACGGCGATTTTGAGGGTCTTGCCAATCACAAGGGACTCTCTTCGTCCTCCCCGGGAAAGGAGAAGGCAAAAGCCTTCAATTGTTCCCTACCCAGCGGGAAGGAAGCAATCCGGGAAAAGCGGCCAAGGGGCCGCGGGCTTGGGCTTATTTCTTGCCTGCGGGCGGGAGGGGAGAAACCTGCGGTTCCCCGCCCAAAAGGGTCTCCAGCGTGGGCATCACACGGTCGGCCATCCAGGATTGAAGGAGATAGACGATCCCTTCGGCATCCGAATTCCTGGCGTAAATCTGCCGGGCTTCGTTGGTTTTCCCGAAGGTGTATTTGATCGTTTTCCCATTGAACGTGGTCAGGGTGACGGTCCCCGCTGGCTTATCGAAACCGTATTCGGCGTCCGGAGCGGGCGGCGGCAGGTCGCTCGCCACCATGCTGGCGAACTGCCGGGCCACGTTGTCGCACTCCTGGGGAAACGTGGGCGTGGGAGTGACGCCCTTGGGATCGGTCACCTTCCAGGCGGCGCTGTCCGCGATGTCGCGTTCAATGGTGAGCGGGGGCTTCCCCTGCTTCTCGATGAGGAGCTTGTGGATTTCATTTGGTTCGAGGCGGGCGAAGGAGCGGTCGCGCCAGAGTTCGGTCTTGCGTTCGAGCATGGGCCGCAAAGACCCTTGGGCCACGTAAACCTTGGGTTCGTTAAAACCACGCACGTAGGTGGTCTTCATGTCGGGACCGAGTTTCCCCACCCGAACGGCCAGGAGTTCCGTATCCCTTTCGCCGAAGAATTTGACGGTCGCGCTCTTCGTATCGGTTAATTCGTAAAGATCGTGTTTTTCGGCTGTGCCCGAAACGGCCCGGTCCAATTGAAGATTCCCGATGCCTTGGAAGAGGGCATCCACGGCCCGGGAATCGGCGGGCCAATCCCGCTCGGCCGCCTTTACCCACCACTTGTCGTCGTGGTGGACGAGTTCGAGGTTGCTCGCCTGATAGGTGATGGTCACGCGCCGCGCGTCTTCGGGCATGACGTGGGGGAAAACCCCTTCTAGTTCCTCGGCGTCTTTTCCCGAAATCCGGTCCTGCTGTTTGGGAACCAGCAAAACGATGAGCAAGAGCGCCAGAACGACGCCCCCGAGAATGGCAAGGCGTTTCATGATTTCCTCTCCAGGCCCGCGCCGGTGGACCGGGTGTGGAAGCGGAAACGCTCCTCGTACATCCGGCGGTCCTTGCGCCGGAGGAAGAACCGGGCAAGGCCGTAGAGAATGACGAGGACCGGGACGGCGAGGACATTCCCGTACTGGATCGCCTGTTTGGCGCCTTCGCTGGCTGGCTCCAAACCACGAGCCGTCGAAAACCGTGCCCGCATTCCGATGAGATCTTCACCCAAACTAAGCCAATCAACAAGATTCAGAATGAAGGCGAGATTCTGCGACTTGCTCCGGACCTGCTGCATCATGGAAAGAAACCAGCCAGTTACAAAAGTAGAACTTCCAACGACGACGACACGTCCGCTGTCCGTGTGACCGACGAAATCGGGCTCCTTAACACTAGGCGATACTCTGGGAGTTTCTTGGCCTTGAGGAACAGCCTGCGCTGGAGGGGTGCGGTTGTTAAAATAGCTCTCCAGCTGGCCTTCAACCATTCCAGCCAACACCACAGGTTCCTCGGAATTCGCAGGGAGAATATCCGGTTGCTGATCGGCAATCGATGCGGGGAGATCGTGGATGCGTGCGATATTGGAACTTCGCAAGAGAGGTACGAATTTTTTCCCTTCCGAATTCGACGTCGCGACTTCAATGGCAGCCGTCCAAGGCAGGGTGACGGCCTCAATACGGACCAACGCGGGATTGGTTCGATCGACTCCGGTCTCCGCAACCTGGGGCCAAAACACGTAAGGAGCCAGATATTGGTAATACCGCGCGCGTGCCACGGCCCGATCACATATTTTATCTGCTACGACCGAGGGTCTGACCTTGAGGCCATAGTGTTCAAGGAGCGGCTCAAGACCCGTCGGAACGGGGAGGGCTTGCGGTTGCTGTTTATCTTGCTCTTGGACATCCAACAAGAAGATAACGCTACCCCCGCGCATAATGAATTGATCGATCTCGTAAAGGTCACGTTCTGAAGCTTTCCTGGGTCCGATAACCAGAAGCGTATTAACCTGTTCGGGAACGGGCTTGCCGCCGCCGAAATCCACTTCGACCACCTTGTACTGGCGTTTTAGTGCTTGATAGAGGGGGTCGAGCTGCTCTTCGAGCTGGTAACGCTGGTAATCCTCCCAGAAGGTCTTGGCCGCCGGGAGGGGATTGCCAAGCCAAATTCCAATACCCTCGGGTTCGTCGGAAGTGATTTTCAGAATCGCGCTAGTGAGATTGTACTCGAAATCGGCGGCATGGCTCATTGCCTGGCCAGATTGCGCGACCGATTGAACTACCTCCTTGCGATCCCGGTAAAAAATACCTACCCCCATGTACACTTTCAGTCGCTCGATCTGATCACGAGCATCCACGCCAAGTATCAGCTCGGGAATCCCCAATAGGCGCATTTCCTGCTCCGTTTCGGGATCGTCGTACGGGTCGATGAACTCCACCTGCACATTCGCGCCACCATAAGCCTTGAACTCATCCAGTGTATCGCGCGCATCATCAAGTATAGGAGCGTATCGCGCAGGAATATTCTCGGAAAAAAACGCTTTAATAGTAAGCGTGTCATCGAGCTTTTTCAGTGCTTTCACGCTAGCTTCTGAAAGCGTATAGCGCTTGTCGTCTGTCAAATCCCAGCGATGAAAAAGGCGCTGGGCGGCCACATTGGCCAGAACGGCGATCAACAAAACGAGAAGCAGTTCGGCATATCGCTGCAATTTCCGCATGGCGCCTTCCTCCTACCCCTTACGCACCCGGCGGAGGACAAGTGCCGTCAAGTAGAGGAAAAATGAAATGACCGAAAGATAATAGATGACATCCCGTGTATCGATTACACCGCGGGAAATAGACTCAAAGTGAGTAGACAATCCGAGAAACGCGAGGAAATGGGAAATCGAAGCCGGCAAGATCCCGGAATTTGAAGCGGCAATACCTACCAAGTAAAGCGCCGTGCAACAACTAAGTCCCACGACAAACGCAATAATTTGATCCCGCGTGATCGCCGACGCGAAGGAGCCGATGGCGAGGTAGGCCCCCGCGAGCAGGAGCGATCCCACGTAGGACCCCCAGATGGGACCCATATCGGGATCGCCGAGCCACGCCACGCTCACGGGAATGGTAAACGTAAGCGCCAGGGCGACGGCCAGGAAGGCGAGCGCCGCCAGATATTTTCCGAGAACGATCTCCCCATCCCGCAGGGGAAGGGTGAGAAGAAGTTCGATTGTGCCAAGTTTTTTCTCTTCGGCCCACAGCCGCATGGCGACGGCAGGTACCAGGAAAAGAAATACAAAAGGGAGCACGCCGAACAAATATCTTGTCTCCGCCTGATCAATGATGAAGAACGGCGTGAAGAAAAAGAACCACCACGCGCAAAAGGCCGTAAAGAGGGCGAGCAGGATGTAGGCGATCGGGCTGTTGAAGTACAGCCGGAACTCCTTGCGGAAAACCGTCCAGACCCCGCTCATGCCGAAGCCCCTCCTTGCTGGACCGTGAGGCGCTTGAAGACGTCTTCAAGCGAGGCCTCTTCGCGCCGCAGTTCAGTCAGAATCCAGTTCGACTGGACGACGAGGCGGAAGAGGCGCTCGCCGTTATCGGGACTGCGCTCCAAAGCCACGAGGAAGCGCACGGAGCCGTCGGGGCGGTCTTCCTTGCGGCGCACGTCCTTTACTTTGGGAAGCTGGCGGAGGCGCTCGGCCACTTCGGCCGTGGGGCCTTTGACGGAAAGGTCGACGAGCTCTTCCGACATGGCCTGCCGTGCCAAATCTTCCGTCGTTCCGGTACCCACGATCTTGCCGCCCGCGATGATGACGACGCGCGAGCAGGTGGCCGTCACTTCGGGGAGGATATGAGTCGAGAGGATGACGGTTTTTTCTTTGCCGAGCTGACGGATCAAATTCCGGATTTCGACGATCTGGTTGGGATCGAGACCGTTCGTGGGCTCATCCAGCACGAGCACCTCGGGGCCGTGGATGAGGGCCTGGGCGAGGCCCACGCGCTGGCGGTAGCCCTTGGAGAGATCACCGATATCCTTCTTGAGCATCTCTTCCAGGCCGCAGACGGCGATGGCCTCTTCGAGCCGGGGCCGCCGTTCGGAACCCGGGATGCGACGGACGTCGCAGATGAAACCCAGGTACTCGAGCACGTTCATTTCAAGATAGAGGGGAGCGTTTTCCGGGAGATACCCGATCTTGCGGCGGGCTTCGATGGGGTTTTCCGTCACGTCGACGCCGCCCACCCGGGCCGCGCCGCCGTCGGGAAGGAGGTAGCCCGTGAGCACCTTCATGGTGGTGCTTTTTCCGGCGCCGTTGGGTCCCAAAAAACCGAGCACTTCCCGCGGCTGGACGGAAAAGCTGATCGAATCAACGGCGACGGTGGGGCCGTAACACTTCCTGAGGTTTTCGACTTCGATCATGGCAAACCGGACGCCGCCGATGGCTGCATGCTTTCAAATCTGTCGAAAACGGCGGCCAGATGTACTTGGGCGCGAGTTGATAACACATCCACCCGGGCGGTGAAAACAATCTTTAACGATTTTTAATCCAGCGGGATTCCCGGCTTACCCTTCAAGGCGGCCTGGATTTCCCCCCGGGTGACGACGCCGTTCTGGCCCAGAAGGCTGACGAGGGCGAGAAAGGTATTGCGGACCTCTTCCATCTGGGCCGCGGCCTCCGGCGGTGCCCCGCCGTTCCCGCCCTGAAGGACGGGCATTTGATCGAAGCGTTCCCGAAGTTCCCGGAGGGCCTTTTCAAAAGCCTCTATCCGGCCCCCATCCCCGGCGGCTAAAGCCACGGGGGCGGGCACCGGCGCAGCGGTCATCATCTCCCGGATTTTCTGCACGACCTTCTCGATCGTCTTTTCCATCACCTGGAGCCGGGCCATGGCTTCCTCCGAAGCGAAGCCCCCCCGCGCGGAGGGGCCCGTGGGAGGCGCGCCCGGAGAGAGCTCCGCCAGGATCGGCAGGCGGTCCATCTTCATCGTCAGGCGTTCGAGGTTTTTCTCGAGCTTTTCGATCCGTTCGTTGATCTTTTCGAGCTGGCCCGCCGAAAGCGCGGCGGGAGCCGCTTCCTCCGCCTTCACCTGGAAACCGCGCCGCTCGCTGTAATCGACCGTGTAGCCGTAATCCTGGCTGTAATAATACCGGCGGATGGCCTCGCGGATGTGGCCCGCCAGGGCGATGTGGGGCTTTACCTGGGCCTTGAGTTTGAATTCGAGGTCCTGGACGAGCGAGACATCCCAGGGCTTAACCATGGCAACGCAATAAATGGTGGACTTCCCTTTCTTCTCCTCCCGGAACGGAAGCACCAGATGTTTTTGAGCGAACTCCGCGTCAATAATGCTCTGAAGGTTGTGCGGGGGCTTTTCTCCCTCAAAATCGGTCGTCGGAACACCGTGCTGGTTCCCCAAGGCGGAAAGGACTTCCCTGGAAGGACAAAACTCCTTCCGGATCAGAACGTCGCCCAATGTCTCCTTCTGTGGGCTTTCGCGCTGGATTTGGAGGGCCTGAGCGAGAACCTGCTGCGAGAGGACGCCCTTCTCGACCAGGATCTCACCAAGCCGCTTGCGAAGACCCGCCATCGTCAGCTCTCCGGGCTAGCGAAATGGCTTACCGCCCCAGCGCCTGCCGGAGGTCGTCGCGGCTGATGGCACCTCGCTCGGAGAGGACCTTAAGCAGTGCGGAAAGGGCGTTCTTGAGGCGCTCTACTTCCGCTTCGAGCGCCGCCACCCTGGCCGGAAGGGGTTCGCCCAGGTCCGAGAAGGACGTCGCCGCCGGATGCTTGTCCACCGGCGGCGCGGGCGCCGGAGCGGGCTGGCCCATGACCTTGGGAGGGGGAGGCGGAGGAGCCTCTTCCTTCGGAGCGCCGGGAGCGCGCGGGCGGAACCCGACGCCTTCGTGAAACGAGAGGTCGTATCCGTAATCCTGCGCGTAATAGATTTTCTTGATCGTGTCGCGAATCTGGCCTTCCAGGGCGACGAAGGGCTTTACCTTTGCCTTGAGCTTGAACTCCACTTCCTGGATCACGTTCAAATCGCGGGGGTTCGAAAAAGCCACGTGGAAGAAGCTCGTGCGTCCCTGTTTCTCTTCTTTGAACGGAACGATGCCGTGCTTCTCGGCGTACGCAGATTCCAGAAGAGTCTGTACGTTGTGGGGAAGGGTTGCCTTCGAGAGGTCCGCGGCCGGAATCCCGCTCTGGGCTTCCAAGGCCGCCAGGACGTCGGCGCTCCGGCACATCCCGCGCCGGATGAGAATTTCACCGATCTTCTCGCCGCTCGCCCGTTGTTCGTTGAGAGCCGTCTGAAGATCGGGGGGGCGAAGCGCCCGCATGTCGATGAGGATTTCGCCTAATTTCTTGCGCAGGCCAGCCATGCGTTACTCCCGTCCGCCGCCAACCCCGCCAATTCACCAGGAACTACTTTAGCCGACCGGGCCCGCCAAAAGCACGGGGGTCAGCCAAGGTCCATCAATTCTCCCAAGCTCCCCTGCCGGCGCCTGAACATACGCGCCAGAAACGTCGCCCCAAACATCCCCCCTGCAATGATGATGAAGGAGGAGAGGAACACGATAGAAGGATGGAAATGTTTCCACAGGGTTTTCTCATAAAGGAACGCCAGGAGGGCCTGCCCGTCCTCCGACGAGGGGGCGTAGGGAAGCAGATGGAGGTATTCCGCCCACAGGACGGCCCCGTAAAGGCCGGAATAGAGGGCGGCGAAAAGAAGCCCCTTCTCAAAGCCGTGATGAAGAGTCACGGAGTAACTCATCAGGAAATAAAAACCCACAATCAGCGTCGTGATCGATCCCGTGTAGTGGACGAACAGGGTGAGGGCGACGCCATCGGAAAGAAGACGCCCGTAAGCCCCCGCGGGACGCAGGCGCGGCACGTAGGACGAGGCGAGACTCACCAGAAGTAAAATGGTGTAAACGCCCAGCAGCAAAAAGAGAAAAGGTTCGATGATCTCGTGGACGACTACGAGCGCGCCCCACATCGGGATGCTGATGCCAATGCGCGCCAGGGTGAAAACCCGTTCCCGGCGGAGCTGTTCATCCTCGATCGAGTCGGCGGCGGCCGACAGGCTTTCGATCCGGTAGGACTCTCCCGCCGCCGCGAGAAGCGCCTTGCGAAGCGGCGCGAAAATCCGCCGGAACAAAAAATACTGGATCGGAAAAACGCCGACCCCGTACGCGATCACCGCGACAAGGGTCCAGAGCGCCAGCGTCCGGTCGTACCGGGCGACGAAATGACAACCCCAGGAAGACAGAATAGCCGCGACCGCCCACAAAAGGAGAGACGTCCCAGCACTCGAGAGGACGAACGAATTCGCTTCGTCGGTAAGACGCCGCAAGCTTATCGGATCAGTCGCTATCGGCGCGGTCTCTTTCTGCCGGATGTACCGCCGGAACCAGAAATAACCGACGCCGAGCGCTATAAAAACGAACGTGGAGGCCAGGAAATAGTCCGGAAGATCTTCGAGCCCCAGCAGAATGAGATCGAAGGGCGTCACGTTGAACGTGTAGAGGGTAAGAATGCCGAGCGGGATCTGAACGAGGCCCAGGGCGAAGGAGATCTTGATGAGAAGCAGGGGGACCGGTTCGGCCGCCGGAAGCCGCACTCCTTCGGGATGGGCCAGGCGCACGAGGCGCCGCATCCAGTACTCGTTCAAAAATATCTGGGTCGTGCCCGTAAACCCGCAGATGGCGATCACGACGGGAAGGTTCGCCAAGGCCTGCTGCAAATCGATCTTAAAAAGAGATGCCGCCGCCAAGGTGAGCAGGAAAATCCCGATGACCGACACGGCCCCACAAGTGAGGAGGAGCCAGAAGCGAGCGCGGTTGATGAGGGGTGCCATCCCCCCCTCTGCTGCACGCTCCCCCATGGGCGCGGCCGTTTCGGCCATGGCCGATGCGCTTTGAATCTCCATTTGGAACGGAGGGAAGTTTACCGCGCCCCGCCTTCTCCCGCAAGCAAGCCCCACGTGACGGCCCGCCTCGGACCCGCTAAGGTGCCCTGGAGCAAGCGAGACCCCTCGTGAACCCAAAACGCCGGCAGCCCGTCTACTGGACTGCTTGGACCAGACGGGCGCTCTCCGCCGCCCTGCTACTGCTGCTCGCCGCCGCGTGCGGCCCGCGGGAAGCTGCGCCCGGCAGCAAGCAGCCCGTGCCCGTGCGGTTCGTGCGCGTGGTCAATCCCCGCCTCCCCGCCTTCGACGACCATCAGGTCGAAATCTTCCTGGCCGAGGCCCAGCGGTTCGCCCAAAACCAGTTGGGGCTTACGCTCCAATGGATCGACCTGGGTGCTATCCCCATCGAAGATTTTTTCCGCCGCTATTACCCCATCTTGTTTCCGGAGAACCGGATGGACGATCCGTTCGTCGTCGACATTCTGGAACCCCATCCCGTCCACGCCCCCCAACTCGCCCAAGCGCTCCTTAAAAACCATACCGACAATTCTTTTCCCTCCCTCCGGGATTTCGCCGTCGAAGCTCTTCCCGCGCCGTGGATCGAGGGCATCGACGATAAAGAAAGCCTCTTTCGTCTCATCGCCGAGTTCCATCTTCAGGAGCTGGCCGAACTCGCCGCCCTCCCCTCTCCTTCCGATCCGGCGGTAAAGCTGCTCGACCCCAACCTGCCCTTCCATCAATACGTCTATTGGGACGCGGCCGCGGAACGCGTCCGGCGTTTCGATTTGATCCTGACGAACCAGCTCCTGGCGAGCGCGGAGACGATCGATGCCTCGATCCACAGTTCTCTCCGCGGCGGGATCACGACGGGCTTTACCGAGCGGAGCCGCGGCATCTATGGCGGAACGGTGGTCCTGTCGACCTACCCCGTGCTGGGGAAGGAAGGCCCCTTCGTCCAGATGCGCGGCGGCTTCTACAAGGACGAAGAGGCCGCCCGCATCCTGGGCGCCTACTCGGCCCACGAGTTCGGGCACCTCTTCCTCCACCGGGGCCACCCCTACGACCACCCCGCCTGCGTGATGAACCCGGCCAAGTCCCTCCGGTACCGGGAGTGGTACGCCGAGATCGAACAAACGGGCCGCCACCCCAGCTGCACCCTGCCCCACGAAGCCCCCCTCCGGGACCTCTTCCTGGGCCACCGGCCCCTTGGAGAACGGACGGCCAGCACCGCCCTCCGGCTCTGGGACCGCTTTACGGGGAACTAGGCGCTCCCCGCCGGATGCCGTTATAATCCCGGACGTCTATAACTGGCGGGGCCGGCCGAATCGGCCGGGGCGGGTTTTTGGCGGGAAGCCCAAACC
>JBFLVN010000126.1:0-10646 GCA_040758475.1 Bdellovibrionota bacterium | reverse complement strand
TATCCTTCAAAAACCTTTTACGACCCGCACCATGACCGCACCTGCCGAAACCTCCCCGATTCGAAAGCGACGGTGGCTCCGTTGTGGGGCGGTATTAACCCTGGCGGTTTTCCTGGGCCTCGTCTCCCGCATCGAAGTGTCGGGCGCCGACTGGCGCACGGCCGACCGGAGTAGCAGCGGTTTGGCACCCCTTCCCGAAAAGGAATCCGCCGCCGTCGTGGAGGTCTATGGCGCCCGTACCTTTAATTGGCGGGGCTACTTCGCCGTCCACAGCTGGATTTCCGTGAAGGAAAAGGACGCCGCTAATTACCGGGTCTACCAGGTCGTGGGCTGGCGTCTTCGCCGGGGCCTCCCGGCCGTGTCGATCGAGGAAGACCTGCCCGACCGCAAGTGGTTTGGAAACGAGCCGGAACTTTATCTGGACCTGCGCGGGGAAGCGGCCGAAAAGGCCATCCCCAAGATCGAGGAAGCCGTCCGGGCCTATCCCTACCAGAAGGCTTACCGCATGTGGCCCGGGCCCAACAGCAACACGTTCATTTCCCACATCCTGCGAAGCGTTCCCGAACTCGGGATCGAGCTTCCGCCCACCGCCATCGGGCGGGATTGGATCGGGGAGGGGGACCTCTTCGGCCTCTCCGAATCGGGCACGGGTGTGCAGTTTTCGCTCTTCGGAATCCTCGGAATGACCATGGGCCTTGCCGAGGGGATCGAGCTTAACTTTTTCGGTCTTACTTTCGGTGCCGATCTGTTAAGGCCGGCGCTCAAACTCCCCCTGGTGGGGCGCGTCGGATTCAAGGACGGCCCGGTGTTTGGATCGCCCTAGGGGACGGCCCTCAAATAGCCGCCTTCGACGAGCTGTCCCAGATCGAACGGCCCGCCGAGATCCGCCAGGTCTACGAAATTATTCCCTCCGCCGTCCGGGTCCACTTGCAACATATTTTCTTGGATTCGTACGAAACCGCTCAGGGATTCGGGTGAGCCATTCCCCTGGTAGCCGCCTTTTAGAAGGAGATCGGCCAGGAGGAGGATGTCTCCCTCCGCGGGATTGAATTCTTCGATCCGGTCAGGCCCGCCCTGCTGGTCGCCGTCCTCGTAGACGAACGTGTCGGGCCCGCCACCGCCGTTTAAGAGATCCGCTCCAGGTCCGCCTTGCAGGATGTCATCGCCGTGCGCGGCGTAGAGGGAATCATCGCCCGGTCCCCCTTCGAGCACGTTGTCCCCGTCAGCCCCTTCGAGGGTGTCGTCTCCCGGGCCCCCTTCGAGGGTATCGTCCCCCTGCTCGCCGTCCATCCAGTCGTCCCCTTCGGCCCCTCGGAGATAGTCATCGCCGTTTCCCCCCTGGATCGTGTCGGGTTTTTCCGACCCTTCGAGCGTGTCGTGATCCTGCGTTCCCGCGACTTGGGGGAAATCGGTCTTCGGGGCGTCGCGTTTTTGGCGGCGCTCTTCGTAAGCCTTTTTATCCTTCGCCCGCCGTTCGGCTGTGGGTTTGGGCGGTTCCTTCACGCCCCACAGGGGGTGAGCGCCCTTCGGAGTACTTCCAAAGAGCCGTTCTTTTTCCATTTCGGCGCGGGATTTGGTGTTATCCCCGCCGCCCACCGCCGTTTCAGCACTTGGCGCCGAGGGAATTCCTCCAGGTTTTCCGGAAGAATCTTTTTCCGCTCTTTCGTTGCTTTGCTCGATGGGAAGAGAGCTTTGCGCGCCGGACGGAGAGCCGGTGGATGAACCCGCCGGAACAGAATTGCCGCCTTGGAACGCGAAAAAGATCGCAAAGAGGAGCGCGGCAAGTAGGGCGGCGGACGCGAATAGGAGGGCAGAGCGGTTCATGGAGAGGGAGCCTACCGCTGGAGGAGGGAAGGGGCCAGAAGCGCTTTCTGTGGGAATTGGCGAAGGATCGCCCGCTACTTCGCGCAGCGAAAGCCAAGGCTAAGGTAGTAATCCCCCGGAGAGTGGCTGAACTGGTACCACACGGTGGCCCACGAAGCGTTTTCCGTAGGTCCTCCGCCCCTGACGATCTGCTTGGGGCCTGTGGAAGTCCCGACCACCCATTCCCAGACGTTGCCCGTCACATCGTAGAGGCCGTAGCCGTTTGCGGGATACTGGCCCACGGGAACGGTACCCGAGCCGAAGCCACAGCAATTGGCATCGTCAGGGGTGGGCAAGTCGTCTCCCCAGGGGTAGTTCTTGCCTTCGAGGCCCCCGCGGGCGGCGTACTCCCATTCGGCCTCCAGGGGGAGGCGCTTGCCGCGCCAGGCGCAGAAGTTCGAAGCGTCGTACCAGTTCACCATGACGACCGGATGATTTTCCTGGCCTGGATCGTCGTAACTGTTGTTGCGAGTGGGCGGAGCACAGGCGCCGCCGTCGATGCAGGGGATGTAGTCCGCGTTCGTCACTTCGTAGATGTCCATGAGGAACGTATCGAGGCAGATTTCCAACGTGGAGGGCGAAGGGCCCATGTAGAAACAGCCCGCCGGAATTGGTGCCATGCCTTCATCCACGTCGCCTGGCACCCAGGCGCTGGTCGCCCGGACGGCCGGGCCCGAGGGGCCCTGGCAGGTCAACGTGTAGGTGGTGGACGCCGAAACAGTGACGGGCGTGCTTCCCGACGCCGTGGGCGAAGCATTGATGGGGCCCGGCGTGATTTCGCAGCTCGCCGCTTCGGAGGTGGTCCAGGCGAGCGTCACTTCTCCGCCCGGGGCCACGATGACTGGTGAAGCGGTGAAGGATTGGATTGCCACTGGCTCGACGACCGTCAGGGCCACTTGCTGAGAAACCGGACCACCCGCACCCTGGCAAGTGAGCGTGTAATTTCCCGATTCCGTGGGCACGATCTCCAGGGATCCGTCCGCGGCTGGAGCGGCACTGCCGATGTCGTGATCGATGGCGCAGGAAAGGGCGTTCTCCGTCGTCCAGGAAAGCGTGACGGTGCCGCCCGCCTCGACCGTCGCGGGATCGGCGGTAAACGAGGTGATGGCGACCGGGGGAGTGACGGTGACCTTGGCCTTCGCCGTCGCCGGGCCGCCCAGCCCCTGGCACGCGAGCGTGTATTCCGTGGTGGCGGCCACCGGCGAGGGGGCCGTGCTGCCCGAAGTGCCCACGCTTCCGACGCCCTGATCGATGGCGCACGAGCTCGCATGGGCGCTCGTCCAGTTGAGCATAAAAGGGGCGTTCGGGATGATTAGCGTGGGGCTTGCCTCAAAGAGCGTCACCGTGGCCACGGGAACGGCCGCTTGCACGCTGGAAAAGGAAGAAATCTCCAGCGTCACATAGCCGCCGTTCACATCGACCGGTGCCAGTACGACCGTCGTTTCGTCCTCAAGAAGATGCAGCACGGCAAGGTCATTAGCCGTGGCGCCTTCCGGAAAGAGGTCAGGGTCATAGGGGATCTTGAGGGTGAGAGGTTCGTCGAACGCGGTTCCCCCGGGGCTCAAGTCCAGGGCGGGCCCCGCGAGCGCGAACGTGGGGGCCGCGATGTCGCCGCCCTCCGAGATTTGCAGGAGAAGGGAAGCAGAGAGGGCGCCTGGAGGGATCGTGAGCTCCGTTCCGCTCAGGGAGCCGCTCGCGATGTACAGGGTTCCGCCGCCGGGCCCGATGACGCCGGAGGCCGTCGAATTTCCCCCGCCCCCGCCACAGGAAGCCATCACCAGCGAGCCAAGCACGGTAAGCAGGACGGCGGCCGGAAACACGAGGGCGGATCGGTTCATGGAGAGAGCCTACCGCCGGAGAGAGGCGAGGGCCAAACCTTTAGAAGCCCTCAAGATTGGGCAAGCGCGGGCCTTACTTCATCTTGGAGGGAACCCGGATGGTCCTTCCCGCCACCATGAAGCGGCCCATTCCGAGGTGGTGGATGCTCTTGGGATTCTTCCGGGACGGGTCGATCCAGGCTTTGACGACTTCCAGGATGAACAGGTTGTACTTGGACGCCATCCGGGCGTCGATCACTTTGCATTCGAGGTTCGCAAAGCACTCCTTGATGAGCGGCGCCTTCACGCGGGAGGCGGGTAGGGGCGTGAGACCGAAGCGTTTGAACTTGTCCACCTTCCGGCCTGAGACGTTCCCGCAGGCCACGGCCTTTTTCGCCAGCTCCACGGATGGAATGTTGATGACGCACTCCCGGGTGGCCTTCAAGATTTCGAAGGTATGGCTCCGGTCGCCCACGATGCAGCCCACCAAGGGCGGCTCGAAGTCGATCATGGTGTGCCAGGATTGGGTGAGGATGTTGGCTCGCCCCTTCCGGGCCGTCGAAAGCATCACCACCGGCCCGGATTCCAGGAGGCGGTAGACCTTGGATAGAGGAAAGGATTTCTTCGGCATGATGGAACACCCCGGCGTCCTGGGCTTACTTTCCACTCAGCCGGAGGATTTGAACATGACGGAGGACAGGGGCCTAATGAGATGACAATCTATTCCGGATCACAGATAAGCGTAACATTCGCTTCGTACCCATCCCCACCGCGCACGGAAATATAAGAAATAGCTAGAGATGACTGCGTTCCTGTATCGATTTCTGTACCTTCCGCAAGCGAAATCCCGACGTACGAAGTTCCTTCGGAACCTGTATTGATGACGGTAATACCTGTCGAAGTATCCAGGATAAGTTCCGGGCCTGAATAGAAATCCGCGTCGGGGTCGTTGGAATGCTCGAGAATGAATACGGAATCTACGCCGATAACGGCAACGTCTTGAGAGGTTAAAAAGGGAACGCCGTTACTTCCGAATACTTGGATCGTCAGGACGGCGACGGGGCCCGAGAAGTCACAGCTTCCGCCGGGCGGTGCTATATCTTGTAGTTCGATTTCGTAACCACCGCCGTCGTTTACCCGAGCCTCTCCGAGCCAGAAAGCGGCATCGACGACAAAGCCGGTGCTGAAATGGGTAATGAGAGCTGATACCGTAGTTTCTGAATCGTCGCTGGGGAGTGTGAGAAACCCATCACCGGCTTCGTTGGACCAGATGATTTCTGGGTGTTCGGGTTGCCCGTTGAACGGCAAAGTTGCCGTCGCTGGGATCGCGAAGGTGAGCCCCTGCGGTTCAAAAATGAAAACCGGTGAAACAGGGGTAAAATAATCTGGTGCTGCCCCGCCTGCCGTAATAGTGATTTCGGTGTCTTCCGAAAGGGCCCCCGCCGGAATCGATAAGGACAGGCTTCCAAGGGTAATAGTGCCGCCAGCGGGTCCGATGACTTGGGTAACACTTCCGGGACCATCCGTACCACAGCTTGCGAGAACGCCAGCAACGACAAGTGCAAAGCAAGCGATCCAACGGAACTGCATGGCCTCATTCGCTTTCTTATTTGGGTGCGGTTCGAGCAGAAGTTTAACGAAATACCCCTCCCCAAACAATAAAAGCGGCTTATACTATTGAAAGAGCCACTTCTGGCTCCCTCGCAAGGCTTTAAGCCTGCTCGGTAGTGTCTCCCAACTTGGGGGCGATCGGGTTCGACGGGGGGCCGACGCGGTTGGTGGCGTGCCGGGGATGTCGTGGACCTCGTTAAAAAACTGCGGCAAACAGTAATCGGCAACGATTACGAATACGCTCTGGCTGCCTAATTTAGCGTAGCCTGTCCCGCAGGGGGCTCTCCCCCGGCGCCTTGCGGGGCATAAGCAATGGGGGATAGCGGACGGGAGCCCTGGTCCGGGGCGCTCGCGAGCGAAATCAATCTGGACCCCACCGGTGATGGCCCGCTTCTGGGCGACGTACCGGCGGTAACCAAACGGAAGCTACGCACGTAGAGGCCAATCGAAGACGTCCTTCGGACGGGGGTTCAATTCCCCCCGCCTCCACCATTTGTTAAGCAATCAAACCCGGATTTCGTTGAAGAAGTAGAGGGAGAATTCACGTGCAAATACCAAAAAACATAATCTGCTTGATGTTCGACAAAGAGGCCGAGCAAGCAGCCCGTTTCTACGCTGAAACCTTTCCCAATAGTTCAGTAGGCCCGGTTCTTCGGGCCCCCGGCGACTACCCATCGGGTAAAGCGGGTGATGTGCTGACCGTTGAATTCACTGTTTTGGGCATCCCGTGTATCGGGGTAAATGGCGGTTCCTATTTCAAGCACAGCGAGGCATTTTCTTTCCAAATTGCGACTGATAATCAGCAAGAAACGGACAAATATTGGAATGCCATCGTGAAAAACGGCGGGGAAGAAAGCATGTGCGGTTGGTGCAAGGATCGGTGGGGTGTTTCTTGGCAAATTACACCGCGTACGCTCACGGAAGCGATGGCGAAAGGTGGAGACGAGGCCAAACGAGCATTTAATGCCATGATGAACATGAAGAAAATCGATGTGGCGGCGATCGATGCCGCCCGGCGCGGAAAGTAACAACGGCAGGACGTATGAAGACCCGGCGGAACCCCGGGTTCGGTAATTCTTTAAGAGGGTCCGCTAAATTCAGAGAGCACCATGCCCGTTGAGTTCAATCACACGCTCGTTCATGCGCGCGACAAGCGGGAGTCGGCGGACTTCGTATCCCAAATTCTGGGACTCCCCCCGCCGGAGCCCTTTGGCATCTTCCTGACCGTCAAGACCAGCAACGGGGTGAGCCTGGATTTCATCGAGACGGACGAGCGGATCGAACCCCAGCATTACGCTTTCCTGGTGAGCGAGGCGGAGTTCGACCAGATCTTCGGCCGGATCAAGAAACGGGGCCTCACTTACTGGGCCGATCCGGCGAAGAAGCAGCCGGGGGAATTCAACACCCACTTCGGCGGGCGGGGGGTCTATTTCGAAGACCCCTCGGGCAACTTCCTCGAAATCATCACCCGGCCCTACGGGAGTTGAGCGAAGATCGCTTTTCACCCGCCTCCGAAGACTTCCTGGAGGAGCCGGGTTTCCTTGCGTTCGTGATCCTTGAGGCGATCCAGCACGAAGAGGAGCTCCCTCTTCAGGGTGCGGGGATTCCGCGACGCAGGGCCGGAGCTTTCGAGAAAAGCCTGGAGGCTGCGGACCCGGCCGAGGAGTTCGGGGTGTTCGGCGTGCAACGTTTCCAGCGCGGGCCGCGCCTGGGGGCGGCGCCGCATGACTTCGGTGAGGTAGTGCCCTTTTTCCTCGATGGCGAAATGGGCTTCGAGCCGGACGTAGAGGGAATGAAGGTCCTTGCCGAGCTGGGCCAGCACCGAGGGATTCTGGAAATGGCCGGGTTCCCAATTCGAAACAACGCGTAAATCCCGAAGCAGGCCGTCTAGTTGCTGGTGGTCATCGAGAATTTCTTGGGAATGGGTCACCCGCGCGCTTCCTGGACAAAGTGCGCCCCGCCGCCGGGCGGGAGCATAGCCGAACCCCGTTCAATCCCAAGTAGCGGGCGCTTGCGCTCGGCGGCGTTCGATTACTTCCTCTCCCCGAACGCTTTCGCGTCCACGGAAAACTTCCCGGGTCCCACCGTCAGGAGCACAAGAGAGATGGCAAAAAACAGGAGGGGGAGTTCGTAGGCGCCACCGCCCGTGGGGTTTATGAACGGGTCGCCGAAAACCACCGCGTGCAGGTAGACGGCCACGGCCATCGTGCAGGCCATGCCGAGGGAGGCGAGGGGCGTCAGAAGGCCGAGAATCCACGCGAGACCGCCGCCGAACTCCGAAAGGGCCGCAAGGCCCTGAAAAACGGCGGGAATGGCCATGGGCGCATCAGGTGGCACCCAACTAAAGGGCGTTTTGATTTTGCCCCACCCGTGGATCGCGAACGCCGCTCCGGCCACGAGGCGCAGGATCAAGAGCGCCGCCGAGGCGAGGGTGGGCTGCGAGAGGGGCTGCAAATACGGTTTCAGTTTTTCCATTTGATTCTCCGCTTTCCCATCCGTGTCCATCTGTGTTCATCCGTGGCTGAAATTCATCCGCTCCTGCCCCCACGATTTCAGGCCTGTTTCTGGGCCAGGTATTCGGCCAGTTGGTCCAGGCTCCCGCCCCAGCCCTGTTGCATGCTGGGCTTCCCATCCTCGAAGGTCTTTCGTTCCACGCCGGACGCATTGAGGGGCGTCCACCGGATGGTAACGGTTGTTTTCCCTTCCTGTTCGACGAACGTAATGACACTGAGCATTTCGAGGGGCCAGGTGGGGCTCATGGGGTGGCGGGTAAAGTTCCCGTCTTTGTCGGAAAAACCGCTCACGAAGACGAGCCGTTCGGGCTTCGTAATCTCCCGGTAGATGAATTTCCCCCACAGCTCGCCCGCATCGGGATGTTGCATGCAGTAGTGGTACGTGCCGCCGGGGCGCAGGTCCATTTTGCTGTGGAGGACTTTGGCCCCTTTGGGGCCCCACCAGTGCTGCATGTGTTCGGGCTGCGTCCAGGCTTTGAAGACCAGCTCCCGGGGAGCATCGAACGTGCGGGAAAGCATGAACACATTTTCTCCCGCCATTGCCCCAAGCTGTTCGCCCAGGCGGTCCAGGGTCTGGTGGCCCCCTTCGATGGCTTTGTATTCCTTGACCACGTGGTCGCGGGCCGCGGCCGTGGGGAAGAGGCTCCGCATGGTGACCTTGGTCTTTCCCCCTTGCGTTTCAAAGTTTACCTGCACTGAAAATCCCTGGGGGTCGTTTTCTTTTTCGCCGTGGAAGTAGACGAGGCGCTCGGGTTTGACGACTTCTTGAAAGAAAATCATGTTTGGATAATCGGTGCCGTCGGGGCCGTGCATGGTGAAAACCCAAGCACCGCCCACCTTCACCTCGAATTTCTGGAACGTGTCCCGGAAGCCCCTTGGCCCCCACCACTTCTCCACGTGCTTTTGCTGCGTCCAGGCTTCCCAGACGAGTTCGCGGGGCGCGTCGAAGACGCGGGTGATGACGATCTCCCGGCCGGAAGTGTTTTCAGCTTTTTGCGCGGCCATGTTTTTTCCCTCTTTTCCCTTCTTCTTTTTTCTTGAGCTCTTGCAGGTACTCGTCCAGGCGATCGAGACGTTGCTCCCAGATTTCCCGGTAGCGGCCTACCCAATCGGAGACTTCCTTGAGGGGGGTGGCTTCGATCCGGCAGGGGCGCCACTGGGCCTCTTTCCCCCGGGCGATGAGGCCCGCCCGCTCGAGCACCTTTAAGTGCTTGGAGACGGCCGGCAGGCTCATGTCGAAGGGCTCGGAGAGTTCCGTGACCGAGGCTTCCCCCAGGGCGAGGCGGGCCAGGATGGCCCGGCGGGTGGGGTCCGCCAGGGCGGCGAAGGTGGCGCTGAGGTGGTCCGGGGTCATTTATATTTAACCTTTTGGTTAAATATATTGGATGGGGTGGGGAGTCAAGGAATTTGTTTGGGGAGAGTTTGGTGACAGCGGGGGCACTTCTTGATTTGGCAGATCGATCAGGATATCGTTAAACGACTGAAGGATGGATCATGGAAATGGCTGTTACCGTTTCTCCCAAATATCAAGTGGTGATCCCGGAAGAAGTCCGCAAATCTCTTGGCATCAAACCCGGCCAGAAATTCGATGTAATCGAGTTTGAAGGGTGCGTGGAACTTGTGCCGATCAAGAGAATCGAATCTTTAAGGGGCACCCTCAAAGGAATTTCTACTGAGGTCGAGCGGGAACGGGAAGACCGCGTGTGAATGTCGTCGATTCCTCTGCGTGGCTTGAGTATTTTGCGGGTACACCTAACGCCGCTTTCTTCACCCCGGCAATTCAAGATACTGGGGCACTCTTGGTTCCAACGGTGTGTCTTTATGAGGTTTTCAAGACGATCCTCCGGCAACGTGGCAAGAAGGAGGCCCTCGAAAAAGTGGCGGCCATGCGCCAGGGAAAACTCATAGACCTTACCGCCCCTCTTGCTTTGCAAGCCGTATCTGCAAGTATCAAGTACAACCTTCCCATGGCCGATAGCATTGTTTTTGCCACGGCCCAGGTCCAGGGTGCTTCTCTTTGGACCCAGGACGCAGACTTCAAAGGGCTTCCGGGCGTCAAATACCGGCCCAAATAGTATTCCATTCCCTCTGGTACCAGGCCATTCGTTGAAATCCGACCTGTTGAATTCGCCGACTATCCCCTGGCTCCGCGCCCTGGGCGTCTGGCTCCTTCTCATGGCGGCCGAGACGGTCCATGGAATTCTGCGGACGTTCTTCCTGGAACCGATCCTCGGGGATTTCAGAGCCCGGCAGGTGAGCGTTTTTAGCGGTTCCCTGCTGATCCTGGCTATCAGCTATCTCGCTTTCCCGTGGCTCCGTACGTGGGATAGAAAAAAGCTCCTGGCCATTGGGGTGTTGTGGGTGTCTTGTACGATCCTGTTCGAGATCGTCCTGGCGCGTCTCATCTTGCGTCTTTCTTGGGAACGCATTCTTTCCGATTACAATCCCTCCCAAGGGGGACTGCTGCCCATCGGGCTCGCCGTCCTGCTCTTTGCGCCGCTCCTCGCGGGCGCGCTTCGGGAAAGGAGAGAGCCGTGAACGCCCAGTGGCACAAAAAACACCCCATGCCCAAGAACGCGACCCCGGCGGAGCGTGCCCGGTGGCATCTGGCCCATGAAAAACACTGCGCCTGCCGGCCCATGACTCCCAGCATCCGGAAATTGGTAAACCGTTTCCGGAAGGGTTCTTAGAGGCCGGGTCCGCTCGTTTCTTTTCCTAAGAAATGTCCTATAATGAAATCGGCGAAGTGTGCCCAGATGAATAATCGTTCATGAAACTACTCAGATGACCCAGGTACCCCAGATTTCCGGGAATTTCGTAGGGGCGGTTCGCGAACCGCCCC
>JBFLVN010000125.1:0-10882 GCA_040758475.1 Bdellovibrionota bacterium | reverse complement strand
TATAATGTGTGCTTTGGTTTGCCTCAAATCATCCCGTTGATTGGCGAGGAATCTCCGGTAGCTCAAAATTTAATTTATGTAGAAACACCGGGTGATTCCGCAAACGTTTTAAAAATCAGTACAATTATTGACAAATCTCGGTATGATGTTGGGGAAATACCGCTAACTCAGCAAATATATGATGATGAGACTATTTTGGCAAACGTCAGCTGGATTTTTGGGAAAAATAAGAAGAACATCGTTTATGCGAACGCCCCCGCGGAATGTGAGAGAATAGTCGCTAAGCTAACCGCATTAAAGGCGCTTGAAGATGCTACGACAAATTCTATTGATGAAGTGTCGTCTGATCTGGTTGATTTTTCTGAATTCCTAAAAAAGCATATTCATAAAGATTATCAGCTTGCGCATAGTATTCTAAGAGGTATCGCTTTCCACTATGGGAATATGCCGACAATCATACGTGAGAATGTTGAAGCCCTATTCGATAAGGGTGAAATTTCATTTTTGGTATGCACGAGTACCTTATTGCAGGGAGTAAATCTGCCTGCACAGAACATATTCATGCTCAAGCCTACGCGCGGAGAGGGCGAGCCGCTGACGTCTATTGATTTTTGGAACTTGGCAGGTCGTGCCGGCAGGTTGGGGAAGGATCTCGTTGGCAATGTTTTTTTGATTAACCCGTCGCGGTGGCAAAGTGATCCTATGATGGGTTTATCCGCTGGGAAAGTAATTCCAACAACTGCAGCTATAATTGCAGGACAGTCTGACCAATTGCGGGAATTTATTAGCAACCGAGATCATCCGTCCGGCGCTAAGGAGACTCTTACACTAGAACATGTTTTTATGAAATTTCTAAATGATGAGCGGTCTGGAAAACTTTCGGAAACAGTTTCAAAATTACTAAGTGACTATGACGCTAACATGATGAATCGTTTTGAAGAGCAGTTAAGGGGAGTTGCGCAGGAAATAACAGTTCCGCGCTCTATAACGGAAGCTAATATCAGTGTATCCGCATTTCGCCAACAAGAAATGTTAGACTATATTTTAAAACGCAGTAGAGAAATTAATCCTGTGGAGTTGATTCCTCCGCATCCATTAGGCGAGTGGAATCGTGTTTATCAGGGATATGTTCGACTATTTGGACGAATTCATAAATATTTTGAGAAAAGAAAAAACACAAGTCGCTTGAATAATTATGCAGCGATGATGGCTCTTCGATGGATCCGTGGTTCTAGCTTAGCATATTTGATTGAAGGTACTTTGGGGCGCCGTAAAGAAACCAGAAAGATAGGTGGTGATCCCAGCCTTGCATCAGTCATTAGAGACGTAATGACATACATCGAGAAAGATCTCAGATTTCGATATGTTAAATACGTGACGACTTACATTGATCTTTTATCGCATGGGTTTAAGGAAAACGGGGTGGAAGAATTAATAGCGCGTATTCCACGCATTCCTTTATTTTTGGAACTAGGGGCGTCATCCGAAACCATGATTAATTTGATGGGGCTCGGTGTAAGTAGAACTACTGCAAGTGAATTTAGCGTTGTCGCGCCACATAATGGAATGTCTCGTGATGAAATTGTTGCGTGGCTAAAAAGTGGGGCATGGCGCGGTTCGGAAATATCTTTAATCTGTATTCGTGAAGTAGAAGAAAAAATTCTTCACGAGTCAGAATGATATTATTTCTGCTGGTGAATTGGTATGCACGCGATCTGGCTGACGGGGCTCAGTTGTGCAGAACTTGAAATAATCCCCTTGCCTTCCCCTCTCAAATAGTTTATTATCCTACTCTCGTTCGGTTCATTCACCCCGCTTCCCCATTCACCTCCGTCATTCCCTGTTCACCGTTGTCTTTTCTCGTTTCCCGATGCCGGGGCCCTTGTGCCCCGGGGATGGCCTATGCCCTGTCCGCTGCACAGCAATCACCCCGCACCCGCCCCTTCGGAGGCGGCGGTAAAGCTCGTCCGCTCGGAGAAGTTCGTCAAAGACGTCTGCGGCAAGGTGGAGAAGGGGTGCACGCCCCACGTGGTGGCGTTCGCGAGGGGGCTTTTGCTGAGGGACTTCTGGATCGTTTGGGCCCTTGGCCTAGGGGCCCAGGAGAAGGACGAAAAAGACCGGGACGGACGCGAAAAGACGTTCGCGGATTTCGTCCACAAAATACAGCTTGCCCTGGCTGAGGCGCGTCTTAATGCCGAGGAACGGGTGCACGCGAAAAACCCGCAGGTTTATTTGGAGAGCAGCCCGGCCTGCACGGGGGGCGGTAGCTGGAATCGGAAAAGGAGCGAGCCGCCGACCGAGGAAGAGCTGTTCGAGCAAAGCCCCCTCAAATACCTCCGCTACGCCGAGTCCTGCATCGCCGGGGCCTACTCGCTGGACCCCGCGCCCCGGCGGGGGCCGGAGTTCGAGACGCCGTGCGAGCAGTGCCGGGTGGGCATGTTTGAAGAAATTGCGGCTGCGGCGAGGGAGGCCCTGGGGGAACACGCCGAAGAGGTCGAGGTGGATTTGGGGCCGCGGTGCCGGGCCCTAGAGACAAGCACCAAAATTGCCCCTCCCCCTTTGGGGGAGGGTGCTGCGGAGCAGCGGGAGAGGGCCGATCACGCAGGCACTACCCTCTCCGATTCAGCCCTCTCCCGGCCTTCGGCCACCCTCTCCCAAGGGGAGAGGGGCATCAAAGGCCCCGCTCCCTAACTCCCCCCATGCGCCTTCCCCGTCCCGATTCGCCGGAACAGTACGGCGCCCTGTTAGCGCGTCTTGAGAAACTTCCCCCTGCTTCGAAGCGCAAGGGCTATCGCCATTACGCCCTCTCGGACCTCTACTTTTTATTGCGTTTCGTCTTGAAGCGGGAAGATCTGTGGGAGGCTACTTCTATTGCCCCTCCCCCTATGGGGGAGGGTGCCCCGGAGGGGCGGGAGAGGGCTGAGGGGCCGGGGGAGAGGGCCCTCTCCTGGGACTTTGGACTGGGCGCTTCGCGCCCTGGTGGGGCCACCCTCTCCCAGGGGGAGAGGGGCATCAGCGGTGGCGAGGAGCCTTCCTCCCCCCGCCGCCTCTTCTGCTTTTCCCGCTGCCGCGAGGTTGAGCAAAGCCCCGACGGGTATCTCGACCTCTGGGCCCGGGGCCACTACAAATCGACCATCATCACTTTCGGGCTCACGATCCAGGAAATCCTCAAAAACCCCGAAATCCGGATCGGGATTTTTTCGCAGGACCACCGGACCGCCCGGACCCACCTCTCGCAAATCAAGCGCGAGTTCGAGGGGAACGAGCTTCTCAAAAGCCTCTTTCCCGAAATCCTCTGGCAAAAACCCCGGGGCGAATCCCCCCTCTGGAGCCGGGACCACGGCATCCTCGTCAGGCGCTCGGGCAATCCCAAGGAGCCCACGGTTTCGAGCTACGGCCTCGTGGGCGGCCTGCCCGTGGGGCCCCACTTCGACCTCCTCGTCTACGACGACACGGTGACGAAGGAATCGGTTCGGAGCCCCCGGCAGATCCGGCGGACGACCGAGGCCTGGGAGCATTCGCTCGGACTCAAAGCCGAGGGCGCCCGGATTCGCTACATCGGGACGCGCTACCACCTTTCGGATACGTACGACGAGATTTTGAAAAGAGGCGCCGCCATCCCCCGCGTCCATCCGGCGGAGGTGGACGGGGAGCCGGTGCTTTTCTCTTCCGAAGAGCTTTTGGAACTCCGCAAGACCATGGGCCCGAGTACCTTCGCCAGCCAGATGATGCAGGACCCCCGGGCCGATACGCATTTGGGCTTTAGGCGCGAGTGGCTCGAAAAATGCCAGTACCGGGAGCCGCCCCGGGAGGCCCGAGAGCATTCGAACGTCTACTTCCTGTGCGACCCGGCCCATTCGAAGAAAAAGACTTCCGACTACACGGCCATTATCGTCGTGGCCCTGGGGGACGATAAGAATTACCGGGTTCTCGACCTCGTGCGGGACCGGCTTCTCCTTCAGGAACGGGAGGAAGTCCTCTTCGCCCTCCACCGCAAATGGGCCCCCGTCGCGGCCGTGGGGTACGAGGACTACGGAACGGCGAGCGACCAGAAGTATTTGGAGAGCCGCATGCGGGAGCGGGGGCAGTACTTCCCCATCGTGGGGTTGAAGGGGCGGCTCTCCAAGGAGGACCGCATCCGGAGACTCACGCCCCTCTTCGAGCAGGGGCGGATTCTTTTTCCCCCCTCGCTCCTGCGGACGAATTCGGAAGGGGAGATGCGCGACCTCGTGCGGGATTTCATCGAGGAGGAATACTGCGCCTTCCCCGTGGGGGCCCACGACGACCTGCTGGATGCCCTCTCGCGCATCCTGGACGATGAGCTTCGCGCCGGGTTCCCGCCCGACCCGGCGGAAGTGCGGCGAAGGAAGCACCAGGCCCAGGCGCCGCCCGGCGGGTGGATGGGGAGATGAGGGTGAAGACCTGCGCTCCAAAAATGCCCCTCTCCCCTTGGGAGAGGGTGGCCCCACCAGGGCGCGAAGCGCCCAGTTCAAAGCCCCGGGAGAGGGCCCTCTTCCGGCGCTTCGCGCCACCTTCCCCCAGAGGGGGAAGGGCATCAGAGGTCCGGCCGGGCGGCGGTGGAGAAATTTTTTTCCACGCTCTATGCTCCGCCCGGCTTTTGAGGAACTTTCATGTTCGACGCCCTTTCCGAAAAACTGACCGGCGCGCTTCGGCGCGTCGTAGGCCTTGGGAAATTATCCGAGAGCAATGTCTCCGAAGCCCTGCAGGAAGTCCGCACCTCGCTCCTCGAAGCGGACGTGAATCTGGATGTCGTCAAGAAGTTCATCGGCGATGTGAAGGAAAAAGCCCTCGGCCAGGAAGTCCCCCGGCACCTCTCGGCCGGGCAGTATTTCGTAAAAATTGTCCACGACGAGCTGGTCGAGATTCTCGGCAAAGACGCCTCGCCCCTCAACATCAAAGTCGCCCCGCCGGCGGTGATCCTCCTTGCGGGCCTGCAAGGCTCGGGGAAAACGACCACGGCCGGGAAACTCGCCGTCTATCTTCGCGACCGAGAGAAGCGGACGCCCTTACTCGTCCCCGCCGACCTCCAGCGCCCCGCCGCCATCGACCAGCTCCGGACGATCGGCGAACAAAACAAAATCCCCGTGGCCGATTCGAAGCCCGGGGGCGATCCGGTGGCGATCGTGAAGAGCGCCTTGGAGCGGGCGAAGAAGGAAGGGCTCGACGCCGTCCTGATCGACACGGCGGGCCGCCTCCAGATCGACGAAGCCCTGATGGACGAGCTCGCCCGGGTGCGGCAGGCCGCTTCGCCCCACGAAGTCCTCCTGGTGGTCGATTCCATGACGGGCCAGGAGGCGGTGGGGGTCGCCAAATCGTTCGACGAGAAAATCCAGATCGACGGCGTGATCCTGACCAAGCTCGATGGCGATGCCCGCGGCGGCGCGGCCCTTTCGGTCAAAGCCGTCACGGGAAAGCCGGTCAAGTTCGTGGGGGTGGGGGAGAAGGCGGACGACCTTGAACCCTTCTACCCGGACCGGACGGCCTCGCGCATTTTGGGGATGGGGGACGTCCTCTCCCTCATCGAAAAAGCCCAGCGGACCTTCGACCAGGAGAAGGCCGAAAAGCTCCAGAAGAAGCTCGTCCAGAACGAATTTTCCCTCGAGGATTTCCGGGACGCCATCACGCAGATGCGGAAATTGGGGTCGATGGAGAGCATCTTCAAGATGCTCCCCGGCATGCCCCCGCAGCTAAAGAAACAGGAAAACCTCTCCCAGGCCGAGAAGGAACTAAAGCGCGTCGTGGCCATCATCGACTCTATGACCATCCAGGAGCGCAACAACCACAGCCTCATCAACGGCTCCCGCCGGAAACGCATCGCCAAGGGGTCGGGAACCCAGGTCCAGGACGTAAACCGCTTGCTCAAGAGCTATCTCGAAATGAAGAAGATGATGAAGCAAGTGAACCGCTTCGGCATGCCCAACCTTGGCGCCCTCATGGGCCAGATGGGCGGAAAGCCCCCGTTCGGAAGGTAGTTTTTCCTCGTTCAGTTCGATCAGTTCGTTCAATCCGTTCAGTTCTTTCGCCCCGTGAGTCCGTTCACCAAGGCCCTGGCCGTGGGGAGGCTCTTTTGGAGTTCCCGCGGGAGCGAGGTGGTCAGGTGGTAGGCTGCGACGCCCACCGGCCGACGGCTTCCGCGCAGGGCGTATTCGACGAGGAGCTTCTTCCGCGTCTTGCACAGGACGAGGCCGATCGTCGGCCTATCGCCCGCCTGCCGGAGTTGGTCGTCCACGGCGGAGAGGTAGAAGTTCATCTTGCCCGCGTGCTCGGGCTGGAAGTCCCCCATCTTCAAGTCGATCACCACGTAGCACCGGAGGCGAAGGTGGTAGAACAAGAGGTCGAGGTAGAAATCCTCCCCCTCCACTTCGAGGGGGAACTGGCTCCCCACGAAGGCGAACCCCACGCCCAGCTCCAGGAGGAATTCGCGGACGTGGCGGATCAGGTTCTTTTCGAGATCCCGCTCCCGGACTTTTTCTGTGAGCCCCAGGAACTCGAAATTGTACGGGTCCTTGAGGACTTGCTGGGCGAGCTCCGACTGCCGGGCGGGCAGGGTGCGGTGGAAGTTGGAGATCGCTTTCCCCTGGCGCCGGTGGAGGCCGCCTTCGATCTGGTGGACGAGCACGTTGCGCGACCAGCCGTGCTCGATGGTCGCTTTGACGTACCATTCCCGATCATCTGGTTCTTTGACGCTATCCATAATTCGTACGATATGCCCCCACGGCAATTGTGCAACAACCTGTTGCACAATTGGCTCTTCGGGGAAGGCTTCGGCGAAAGCACGCATGTATTGGAGATTCCGGGAAGAAAGCCCCGACATGCCGGGAAACGCCCGGCGGAGGTCCACCGCCAGGCGGTCGATCACCTTGGAGCCCCACCCCTCCCGCTCCTGGCGGAGGAGGATCTGTCGGCCCAGGTCCCAGTAGAGGAGGACCATCTCTCGGTTTACCGCCAGGGCGGCCTTCACCCGGGCCGAGGCGATGCGGGTCCTGAGATCGGCCAGGAGTTTTCCGTATCCCTTGGGGAGTCTTGGCAATTGTGCAAGCGGCGCTTGCACAATTTGGGTTTTCGCGGGCCGCTTGGTCTTCCGGCGTTTTTTGAGAGCCATGGTCTACCTCGTGAAACGGGAGATAGAGCAAGCTACGTACCAATGAGCGATTTCCGGCTAAGTCCTTGGAATAATGGGGGATTTCCCGAAATCCGGCCGGCGAGGGACTTTCCGGTTTGTCCGGATTCCGAACAAAAAATCTTTTACCGGGGCCTAGGGATGGTTTTCTCCCATTTTAAAGAGCCCCGACGCGGGGCCCTTCCCTTTTCCCCTTTTGATGGATTAGGCTCCGCCCCCTCGCGGGAGCCCCGTTCGGCTCCCCCGAAAGTCCCTCTTCGGACTGGAGAACAAGGTTTATGGCAGTCGTTATCCGTCTTTCCCGCAGGGGTGCCAAGAACAACCCCTTCTACCGCATCGTGGCGACGAACAAGCGCTACAGCCGCGACGGCGGGGCCTATCTCGAAGTGCTCGGCACCTACAACCCCACCGGCAAGACCAACGTCGTTACGGTCAAGAAGGACCGGTACGACTACTGGTTGGGCAAGGGCGCCAAGGCTTCGCCCACGGTCGTGCGCCTCGTCAAGAAGGCCGAAGCCCCCGCGGCGGCGGCCCCTTCCAAGTAATCCGGCTTTTTTCCTAAACGCCTGGCGCGTACTCCTACGTGCGCCGTGGCTTTTGGATTTCTATAAAGGAGAACGAACGTGAACGAAGACATGGAACACGATGAGGACATGGAAGAAGAGGGCGCCGAAGAAGGCGAGCGGCGCGAACGCCCCGCGGCCGATCCCGGCCCCCACAAGATGAAGGAACTCATCGAGCAGATGGCCCGCCAGCTCGTGGATACGCCCGACAAGGTGGTCGTGCGGGAAGTGGCCGGTGACCGGACGGTCATCTACGAACTCCAGGTGGACGGCACGGATTTGGGCAAAGTCATTGGCAAGAACGGCCGCACGGCCCGCGCCATGCGGACGATCCTCCAGGCGGCCTCGGTCAAAGCCGACAAGCGCGCCGTCCTCGAGATCATCGAGTAGTTTTTTAGGGACGGGGTTAAGAGCGGCGCGGATGGCCTCTCCCGCCGGCAAGTGGGTCCCCGTGGGCGTCGTCGGGCGCCGTCACGGCCTTTCCGGGGAAGTCCGTTTCCGTCCCCACCCGGGTTGCGGCGTCTATCTTTCCGCCGGTTCCAAGGTCCGCCTTCGAGAGAAAAACGGAAAAACACAAGATATGGAGATCGCCTCCGTCCGGGGAAGCGAGGACGCCCCGATCGTCCTTTTTACGGGTATCTCCGATCCGGAAGAAGCTTCGCGCCTCACCAATTCCGAAGTGCTGGTCCTCTCCGAAAACCTTCCCAAAGCCTCGGGCGATGAGTTCTACGTCCACGAGGTCGTGGGGGCGAAACTCCTCTCGAAGGATGGGAAAGAACTCGGCCATGTGGAAGCCGTGCAGGACGGCGGCGGCCGGAGTTACCTCGTCTGCTCCACCCCCAAGGGCGAGGCGTACCTTCCAGCCACGAAGGCCGCGCTCCTTTCGGTCGATTCGGTTAAACGCGAGGTGAAGGTGAATCCCGCCGCGCTAATCTATCCAGGCGAGGTGGAGGAGTCGTGAGCGCTCTTTCGATCGACGTCTGTACCCTCTTCCCGGAACTCGTAAAGCCTTTTCTGGATGGCTCCATCATCGGAAAGGCCAGGAACAAGGGGCTCGTGCGCCTCTCCGTCCACAACATCCGCGACCACGCCCCGCCGCCCCACCAGGTGACCGACGACGCCCCCTACGGCGGCGGCGGCGGGATGGTCCTCAAAGTGGAGCCCGTCGTAAAGTGCATCCGGTCGCTGCCGGATTTTTCGGGGAATACTCAGGTGCTCGTCACGGCCGCCCGGGGGGCGCCGTGGAAGGATTCGGACGCCCGGCAGCTTGCCGACCGGGGCGGGCACACCGTCATCCTCTGCGGCCGCTACGAGGGGATCGATCAGCGGGTCGTGGACCTTCTAAATGCCCGGGAAGTATCCATCGGGGATTTCGTGATGTCCGGCGGCGAAGCGGCTGCGGTGGCCATTTTGGATTCCATCGTCCGGCTCGTCCCCGGCGCCACGGGGGACGAATCGGCCCGGGAGAGCGATTCCTACAAGGACCTCTTGCTCGAACACCCCCACTACACCCGGCCCGAGGAATTCGAGGGGAAGAAAGTCCCGGAGGTCCTCCTCTCGGGCGACCACGCCCGGATCGCCCGGTGGCGCCGGCGGGAGTCCCTGGACCACACCTGGCGGGCGCGGCCGGAACTTTTGGAAGAGGCCCTCGCCAAGGGGTTCCTCTCGGAAGAGGACCTGGAACTCCTCGCGGAACTGGGCCACCCGGCCGGGAAAGCGCGTAAAAGGCGCCGGTAGGGCCGTTTGCACCTTGACAAGCCGGGCCTCCCTGGGCAAGATCAGGCGCCTTTGAGGCCGGAAGTTAAGCCTCCCGGTTCCCTCAAAATCCATGGAAGCGCCCGTTCGGCACTCTCGAGCCGCCGGAACGGAGAGGGCAACGTCATGCATCCGAAGATCATCAAACTCGAACAAGAGCAATACGCCAAGCAACCCCTGCCCGAGTTCAAGCCGGGCGATACGGTGAGCGTGTCTGTGAAGATCCGCGAAGGCGACAAGGAACGCACCCAGGCCTTCGAGGGTGTCGTGATTTCCCGCAAGAACGCGGGCCTGCGCTCGAACTTCACGGTCCGCAAGGTCTCCTTCGGCGTGGGCGTCGAGAGGGTTTTCCCCATCCACGCCCCCGTGATCGAGAGCGTCAAGGTCCTCTCCCGCGGCCGCGTGCGCCGCGCCAAGCTCTACTACCTGCGCGGCCGCAGCGCGAAGGCCTCCCGCCTCCGGGAAGAGGGCCAGGGCGCTTAAGCCGCGCCCTCGTCGTTCCAGACCCCTAGAGGACCGGCCCCATGCAGCTCGTCGAGCTGGTCGTACAGGGGGTCCGGCGGTTTTCCGCTTCGCAGAAAATCGGCTTCCGCCCCGGGCTCAACGTCCTCCTGGGCCCGAACGAAAGCGGGAAATCCACGCTCGCCGAGTGCGTGCGAAGCCTCCTCTACCCCCAGAGCGTTTCCGATGGATCGGGTTTCGTCTCTCCCGAAAGCCCCCAGGTCAGCCGCGCGGCCCTCACTTTCACTTCAGCGGACGGCGCCACGTGGCGCATCCTCCGGGATTACGTGACCGGGAACGCGACGCTCGCCAAACTCAATCCTGAAGCCAAGAAATTCGAGACGGCCGAATCCGGGGCCGCCGCCGTCGAGGCGAAAGTCCGGGAACTGGGCGCCCCTTCGTTCGATCTCTTCGAGGCCGTTTACTTCCTCAAGGCCGACCGGGCCCCGTGGCTCTCGGGTGGTGGGTCGGCCGCCGCGCCGGTGGCTTCTCCCGGTGCGTGGGGAGGGGGCGGAGGCGACCAGAACCGCTTCTTCGAGGGATCGGCCGTGGACGTTCCCGACGAGAACCTCACCCCCGATCAGATGCAGGAAAAGATCGAGACCCTTAAAAGGGAACTCGAGTCCTCGGAAAAACTCGCCAAACTCCAATTCGAGCTGGACGGGGTTGAAGCCAAGAAATTCGAGGCCGAGAACAAACTCTCTGCGCTAAAGGAACTGGACGGCAAAGTCTCCCAGGCGAAGGGGGAGTTAAGGGCCTATGAAGACGTGGCCGACATCGATCCCGCCCTGGAACAGCGGCTCACCAGATACGAGCAGGCGAGCAAGACCCACAATCAGGAGATGGTGAAGCTCGACGAGCGCAAGACGCAATTGGAAGGGGAATCCCAGGCGGCCAAATCGTCCCTGGAACCCGTCTACAA
>JBFLVN010000124.1:0-11024 GCA_040758475.1 Bdellovibrionota bacterium | reverse complement strand
AAGCTCTATCCCCTTCGGCGCCTCGGAGAGCCCGACGACATCGCCAACGCCATCGCCTTCTTCGCCTCGCAGAGATCCAACTGGATCACGGGGCAGGTGCTTTCGGTGAACGGCGGATTTTCGATGTCGTAACCGGGGTTTCCACGGACAGCGCGAAATTGTGGCAGATAGGACAATCCCGGCAGAGGTCCGGCAGGGGTTTTGAAAAATCCCGAAGACCCCGGCGGAGTTCCTCGTAAGCCGGCGACTGCCAAATTTCCCCAAAT
The DNA here is from genome assembly GCA_040758475.1 of Bdellovibrionota bacterium. Taxonomy (GTDB): domain Bacteria; phylum JAGRBM01; class JAGRBM01; order JAGRBM01; family JAGRBM01; genus JBFLVN01. Next base: position 10,758 of record JBFLVN010000124.1, on the reverse strand, counting down.
CCCGAGTTTTCCAAATTTCCAAAAACCGCCGGCGCAAGCGGCCGGGCTTCGCCCGAGGAAGAAACCCGCTGCACCGGATAGGCCCCCATGCAACAGGGCGCCACGGCGCCGTCGGCCCGAAGATACGGCCGCTCTTCCGCATAGGCCATGCAGCGGTGGCGCGTTCCTTTCTCAAAATCTCCGAAGCGGGCCACTTCCACTCCGGCGGCGAGCGCTACCTGCGTGGCTTTCGCGATTTCCTCCCGAGCCCGCGAGGCGAGTTCCGGAAGGCCGCTGTAATAAGCCGAATCCACGGAGCGCTCGAGCTCTTCCCGAGCGAATGGTACCACGGTCTTGAAGACGATCTGGTCGGCGCCGAGTTTTCCCGACAGCTCCGCGAACGAAACCGCTTCCGCCAGATTCTCCCGCATCACGACGAATGAGAGCGAAAGGCGGGTTTTCCCACTCTTCCCCCGCAAGCGGAGAAATTTCTCCACGTTCGAGACGATGAGACCAAACTCGTCCTTGTGCTTTAGCTGCCGGTAGGTTTCCGGCGTCGAGCAATCGAGCGATACCATGAGGTACGAAAGCCCTGCGCCAATAAGTCCCTTGGAAAGTTTTTCGGAAAGAAGGGAGCCCGCCGTCGTTAGGGTCGTCTCCTTCGAGCACCGGGCGGCGCAGGAAACAAGATCCATTAAATCCGGATGGAGGAGCCCTTCGCCCCACCCCGTAAAGTCGACCACGTCCAGGGGGGCGAGTTCCTCCATCACCTTCCGCAGGCGCTCCGCCGGGGCGTGCTGGCGTTTTACGGGCTCGGTATAGAAGTTGAGCGGGCACGGGGCGCAGTCGTAGCCGCAGTGGCTCGTGAGCTCCACCGTAAGCCCCCGGGGCTTTTCCGCCCGGCGCCGGAAAAAGGAGAGAAGGCCCATGCGCGAAATCCTGGGAGGATTCTACCCGGCCCACCCCCCAGCAGGCGATCCGCCCGTGGGGCGTGTCACGAAACGAGCAGCATAGCGGGATAAAAGCCCCTGTGGCATCCTTGCCTTGCCCATGAAAGACAAGGCCCCCCTTCATCCGGTCACGCTCCGCTTCCGGGAAAAGCCCCTGGAAGAAGAATTCCAGGAAGATCTCTCCTCCGGGATGCGGCGCCACTTCGCCGCCGTGATGATCGTCTGGCTCCTCGCCTGGCTCGGTTTCGCGGCGGGGGACGTGTGGATCTACCCCGAGCATTACGAGATCATGTGGCGGTACCGTTTCGTGTTGTTGCCGGTATTTGTGTTGCTCGCACTTTTCGGATTCGCCCCCGATCGCCTTTTCAAGCGCTATTGGCGCATTCCCATCGTGGCCCTCGTCCTTACCGCATGCCTCGGGATCGCCGCCATGCAGGTGGCCCTCCCCTGGATCAGCGAGAACGCTTTTTTCGGAGTGGCCCTGATCGACCTCGCCCTCTACACGACGGTGCAAGCGGGTTTCGTGCTGGCGAGCGGAACGGCCTTCCTCACGGTCCTTCTTTACGAGATCGCCCTGGCGGCGAGCGGCGATCCCATGATGGCCGTCGTCAACAACACCGCCTGGCTCGTGGCGGCCAACCTGCTCGGCGCCTTCGGTTGCTACACCATCGAGCTCTACCAGCGCCAGGCGTTCTATGAGTCCAAGCTCGTCACCCTGGAACGGGCGCGCTCGGAACGACTCCTCCTCAACATCCTTCCCGCCCCCATCGCCTCGCGGCTCAAGAAAGGTGAGGAAACCATCGCCGACGGCTTCGAAGAGATCACCGTCCTCTTCTCCGATATCGTGGGCTTTACGAGCCTTTCCCAGAAAGTAAAACCGGCGGAGATCGTGCATATCCTCAACCGGATTTTTTCCCGGTTCGACGAGATTGCCGAAAAGCATGGCCTCGAAAAAATTAAAACCATCGGGGACGCCTACATGGTGGTGGGCGGGGTTCCCGAACCCCGGCCCGACCACGCCGAAGCGGTGGCCGGCATGGCCCTCGAAATGGTGGAAGCGATCGACGCCTTCGGGGACGGACTCCAGATGCGGATCGGCATCCACACGGGGCCCGTCGTCGCCGGGGTGATCGGAAAGAAGAAATACAGCTACGACCTCTGGGGCGATACGGTGAATACGGCGAGCCGCATGGAATCCCACGGAATCCCAGGCCGCGTCCAGATCAGCGAGGCGACGCGCCGGAAATTAGGAGATCGCTTCGCCGTCGAGCCCCGGGGGGAGATCGAAGTGAAGGGGAAGGGGCGGCTCACAACCTATCTGCTCGCTGGGAAAAATAATCCCACAAGTTCATGACCGAAATCGACCGCATCCTGGATTTCTGGTTCGGCCCCCTGCCCCGGGAGGATTTCTATCCGGTGGACAGGGCGGCCAAGTGGTTCACCAAGAACCCCGCTTTCGATGCCGAGATCAAAGAAAAATTCGAAGACGACGTATTTCTCGCTGGCCGGGGAAGTTTCGACGGCTGGGCGGCGTTCCCGCGGGGGCGGCTCGCGCTGTTGATTCTCCTGGACCAGTTCCCCCGGAATATCTACCGCAACACTCCCAAGTCCTTCTCGTTCGATAAAAAAGCCTTGGGATTCGCCCTCCGGGGGATCGAAATGGAACACGATAAGGCCCTCCCCTGGGCGTGCCGCCCGTTCTGCTACCTCCCGCTCCAGCACAGCGAGGATGCCGGGATTCAGAAACGAAGCATCGCCGTCCACGAACAATTCGCGAAGGACGCGCCAGCGTCTTTCCAGCTAGTCGCACAGGAAGTTTTGCGGTTCGCCAAACTCCACGCGGAGATCGTGCTGCGCTTCGGAAGATTCCCCCACCGGAACGAAATTCTGGGAAGAAAATCCACGCCGGAAGAAATAGAATTTCTCAAACAGCCGGGATCGTCTTTCTAAACCGCCTGCTGCTGGAACTGGAGGGTGTAGAGTTTCGCGTAGATGCCGCCCTTGGCGAGAAGCTCTTCGTGGGTCCCCTCTTCGGCTAGCTTTCCGTGGTGGAGGACCAATATCCGGTCGCACCCCAGGATGGTGGAGAGCCGGTGGGCGATTAAGAGACTCGTCCGGCCGCGGGTGAGGCGCGCGGTGGCCCGCTGGAGGAGGCGCTCGGTCGTCGAATCGATGTTGGCGGTGGCTTCGTCGAGAATCACGACTTCCGGATCGAAACAGAGGAGCCGGGCGAAGGCGACGAGCTGGCGCTCGCCGGCCGAGAGGTTTCCGCCGCGCTCGGCCAGTTCGGTGTCCAGGCCTTTGGGGAGTTTCTTCAAAAACTCCGTGCATTCGAGGGCCTCAAAAATCTCTTCAGCCTTGCGGCGCCGCTCATCCGGGGACCATTCCCCGGGAAGGAAGAGATTTTCGAGCAGGGTTCCCGAAAAAAGGAAAACGTCCTGCTGGACGACGCCGACGCGGGAGCGGATCTCCCCGCGCGGGATTTCCCGGATATCGCGGCCGTCGAGCCGGATGCTTCCGCCCTGGTAATCGTAGAAGCGCGTCAAAAGACTCACGAGGGTCGTTTTTCCCGCGCCCGTGGCCCCCACGACCGCCACCCGCTCGCCCGGCGCGATGCGGAAGGAAATCTCCCGCAAGGCCTGGATGTCGGAGCGGTAGCCGAAAGCCACGCGGTCGAAGACAATCTCACCGCGCTTCCCAGGAGCCAAAGGAACCGTCTCCCCCGTCTTTGGCTCCGGTTCGGGGGTTTCGTCCATCAAGGTGAAAATCCGCTCCGCCGAGGCGAAGGCGAGGAGGAGGACGTTGTACTTGTCCGTGAACGTGCGGACCGGGAAATAGAGCATCTGGGAATAAGTCTGGAAGGCCGCGAGCGTCCCGATGGTCGTAAAACCGGCGAGCACCTGGCCGCCGCCGTACCAGAAAATGAGGGCGCCCACGCACCCGGCGAAGAAGGTCGAAACGGGGAGGAAATAGCTTTGCAGGGAGAGGAGGCCGTACTGGGTGTCCGTGTAACGGCCCACCACCTCGCGGAACATCTTGTCCCGCTCGCCTTCCCGGCCGAAGAGCTGAATGATCTTCATCCCGGTGATGTTCTCGTTCAGGAAGGCGTTGATCCGGGCGATGAGGCGCTTGGATTCCCGCAAGACGCCGCGGATTTTGCCCGAATAGTACCAGATGATCCCGGCCAGGACGGCGAAAAGCCCCAGGATAAGGAGCCCCAGGCGCCATTCGAGGAAAAGCATGGTGAGGAGGATGAACGCGATCAGAAAAACGTCGTTGATGAGCTGGATGAACCCGCCCGCGAAAAGCTCGTTTAGGGAACCGATGTCGTTCGTAACACGGGTGACGAGGCGCCCCACCGGGTTCTTGTCGAAATAGGAAACGGGCAGGTGGATCACCCGGCTGAAGAGGTCGCGGCGGATGTCGTACATGACCCGCTGGCCGAGCCACGCGAAGAGGTAGCTCTGAAAAGCGCTCGAGACGGCCTGGGCCGTCACGAGGGAGAGGACGAGGACGGTAAAATCCCAGAGCCGCCCGGCATCGCGGGGGACGAGTACCTGGTCCACGAACCGTTGGAGCACGACGGGAATCGCGATCATGAGAGCCGTGTTCGCCAGAAGAAGGACCGCCGCCAGGACCGCCATTTTCCAATAAGGGCGGAGGTACCGGAGCAGCCGGAGGAGGAGCCGGCTGTCGGCCGAGCCGAATTTGACGAGGTCCTCGGCGTAGAACTGGGTCTCTTCGCTCACGGCGCCGCCTCCCGCATTTCCATCTCCGCCGCTTCCTCGGCTTCCAGGGCCGCTTCGAGCTGCTGCTTTTCATAAAGCTCGGCGTAGAGGCCGCCGCGGGCGAGGAGTTCCTCGTGGTGCCCTTCGCCCACGAGGCGGCCGTTGTCGAGTACGAGAACCCGGTCGGCCCGGCGCGCGGCCGTAAAGCGGTGCGTGATGAGGATCGCCGTCCGTTTCCGGGCGTACGAAAGGAGTTTTTCGAGGATCTCCTCTTCCGTGCGGGCGTCCACGGCGGAAAGGGTGTCGTCGAAAACGACGATGGAAGGTTCCCGCACGAGGGCGCGGGCCAAGGTAAGGCGTTGCTTCTGGCCGCCTGAGAGATTGATACCCCGCTCCCCCAAAAGGGCGTCGTAGCGCCCCGGAATCCGCTCGACCTCTTCGGCAAGGCGCGCCGCCTGGGCGGCGTCTTTTACCCACGCGGGGGCCTCCCCGCCCAGGTGAACGCCCTCATCCCCGTTCAATCCGGAAAGATTGCTCCCCGGACGGCCCATGGCGATGTTCCCCCCGATGGTTTCGGAAAAAAGAAAAGGCTCCTGCGGGACGAAACCCAAGGACTCCCGGAGCTGCTTCAAAGGAATGTCGTTCACGTCCCGGCCGTCGATGAAAAGTTCTCCCCGCGCCACCGGATAGAGGTGGGAGAGGAGGTGAACGAGAGTCGATTTCCCCGAGCCGATGCGGCCCACCAGGGCCACCGTCTCCCCGGGACGGACCCGGAAACTCACGCGGTCCAAGACCTTGGGCCCGCCCGGTGAATAGGAGAAGGAGAGATTCCTCGCCTCGATTTCCCCCGCGAGCGGCGGATACGCCCGCTCGTCGAACCGGATTTCCTCCGGCGTGGGAAGGAGGCGGCCGCTCGCCAGAGCCGGCTTTTTTCCGGGATCGTCCGCGTCGGCCACGTCCGGGGCTTCGTTCACCACGCCCAGAATCCGCTTGGCGCTCGCCCGGCCCCGGCGGGTCAGGGTGATGGTCCAGCCGATGGCGACCATGGGCCAGGAGAGCCGGGAGACGTAGCGGTGGAGCGCGACCCAGGAGCCCACCGTGATGGCGCCTTCCAGAACTTGCCCGCCACCAGCCACGAGGAGAATCACGAAACCCACGTTGACCGAATACTGCATGAGGGGTTCGAGAAGAATCTGGGCGCGGGCAAGGTGGAGGTTCGCTCCCACGTAGCGGCGGCTCGATATTTCGAACTTTCCTTCCTCGGCGGCTTCCCGCACGTATCCCTTCACGGCGCGGATACCCGAGAAGGCTTCCTGCACGATGCGCGAGAGATCGGAAAAGCCTTCCTGCACTTTCCCCATCCGTTCCTCGATGATCCGGCCCATGCGGGCGATGAGGATCGGGATGAGGGGCATGGGAATGAGCACGAGGAGCGTAAGCTTCCAGGAGAGATAGAGCATGAGAGGTGGCACGAGGAGAAGGTAGAAAACCGCGTCGAGCGAGATGAGAGTCCCCATCCCGAGGGCCATGCGGACGGCTTCGTGGTCGTTCGTCGCCCGGCTCATCAGATCGCCCGTGGGATTTTTCCCGTAGAAACCGGGGGAGAGTTTCAGGAGGCGGGAGAAAAACGTGGTCTTCAAATCCTGGTCGATGCGGAAGGACGTGCCGATGAACGCCATCCGCCACACGTACCGGAAAGTACCCATGAGGATATGGGCCACCAGATAACCGAGGGCGCACCAGAAAAGCGTCCGCCGTACTTCCTCGCGGGACGCCCCGGCGGAAAAATAGGCGGTGAGCGCATCGATCGCCGCCGCCGTCAGAAGCGGGATGAGAAGATCGAGGACGTCGACGACGACGAGGCTTCCCAGGCCCCGGGCGTACTTCCATTTGTATTTTCCGAGATAGTGCCGGAACAGTTCGCCGCCTTGGAGGGAATCCAAATCGCGGGGGGTGGATTGGGCGGCCATCGTGAAAAAGAGCCTCTAGACGACCGGGGGCGCATCACCTTGCGCCCCCTTTCGATCTCTCCTGCTGCCCCTCAATGTCCCGGCCCGGCCGGCTTTTCTTTCTTGCCGTGGGGGCCGTAACCGAAGACCGAGTCGTATTCGTGATAGATCTTCTCGCCGCGCCCCATGAGCAGGTTCATGTCGTGGACGCGCCGGTCGTAGTAGGCCTCGTCCACGATCCCCGAATCCATCCGGATCGCGTCGCAGGGGCACGCTTCCACGCAGTAGCCGCAGAAGACGCAGCGCATGATGTCGATGTCGTAGCGTTCGGGCTTCTTCTCGATCTCTTCTTCCGTCTCGCTCGCTACGATGTGGATGCACTGGGAGGGGCAGTTCGTCGCGCAGAGCATGCAGGCCGTACAGCGGACCGAGCCGTCCGTGTGGAGCATGAGGCGGTGGAACGTACGGTAGTTGGGGGGGAGCTTCGTGCGCTCGTAGGGATAGTCGATCGTGACGACGCCCCGCTCCTCGGGCATGAGGCGCCCGAGCAAAGGGACGGCCGAGAGGCCTTGCAGGAACTTCTGGACGCGGGGCAGGCGGCGGGTCCATTCGTAGAGGAAGTTCCGGACGAACTGGCCGCCCGTCGTGAGAAGCCCGCGGACGATCTCCACCACGTAGGTGCTTTCCAGTATCCCTAAAGGCTTTCTGCGGACGGTGATGACGCCGATGGCCATGGTGCTTCTTTGATCCGGGCCGGAGGGGAAATTCCCCAAGCGGCGGAGAGTGAGTCTAGGCGGGGACGGCCGAAAGCGGCAAGGCGGTGCCCCCGGACGCTCTGGAAACCCCCGTAGGCCTTTAAACCTCTGCGTACATGTAGGGCCGGAAGATTTCGAGCTTCTTCTCGTAAGTCTCCGGGTTGATGAACCAGAGGGCGGCCGAAACGGAAGAGAGAAGTGAGTTGCCGTCCTGGGGCGTGAAGCAGAAGCCGATCACCTCGTCTCCGTCCCGCACCGTGAGCGTGGGGGAGGAGAGGACCGTTTCCGAAAGGATGCGGCCGTAGAGGCCGTGGTCCCGGCCGAAACTGAAGATCGAGTTGGCGCTCTTCTTGTCGGTGACGGCCACGTGGGCGTTGCTCCGCAGGCGGTCGATCACCGTGTTCTTGTCGATCTTCTCCTTGAGCTTCAAGGCGAAGTGGATGGCGTGCATGTACTGGGTGTTGAGCTTGATGGCCGAGCTGAAGATGCGGGGCTTTAGACCCAGGGTCTCGAAGAGGTGGTAGGCGTCCCGGGCGTGGTGGGTGCCGAAGGTTTCGTCCTTGTGCTTGTCCACAACGGGGGCCGGGGAGAAATCCTCGTCCTGGGAAATGTCGCTCGAACGGCGGATGCAGATAAACCGGCCGTCCACCAAATTGTCGGGCCGCTTTCCGCCGTCGTAGGCGATCGTGTTGATGAGGACCGAGATGTTGTGCGTGTTGCAGGAGACGACCTGGATGAAGCGGTCTTGGCCGTGCTTGAGCGCCTTGTCGTTCACGCCGCGGGCGTACATTTTCCCGAAACCGAACTCCGAGCCCTGGGCGATGAAGCCTTTCACGTTGCCATTCAGGTTCTTGTAGTACTCGTCCTTCATCTTGTTGCCAATGGGCGTGCAGTCGATGACGACGGTGGCCCGCTGAAAGGCTTCCATCGTTTCGAGGGTCGGCTTCATGCCGAGCTTAATGAAGTCGTTGTGCCGTTCCTTGTCCGTGACGAGGCGGGCGCCCTTCTTCATGAGGGCGTGGACTTTCGAGCGGTCGGTCGTCAGGGGTGTCCGCTTGTGAAAGGTCACCTCGTCGATGCCGAGTTCTTTCCCGTACGAAGCGAGAATCCCGATCAGGGGTTCCCCGATGGTACCCGTGCCGACAACGTGAACGACGATTGGACCGCTCATGGCTTACTCCCGCGCCGCGGGGACTTCTTTCCCCGCGGAGGGGGCCCCGTTTCGGGGCCGGAAGTTAGATGGGGCCTCCAAGGCCAGTCAACGCGGAAGGAGCAGGAAATTGGCGAGCGTGCGCACGCCGTAGCCCGTGGCCCCGGTGGGGGCCGCAGGCGATTCCTCGTCGGTCCACGAGGGGCCCGCGATGTCCAGATGGGCCCAAGGCTTCGACCCCACGAATTCCCGCAGGAAATTGGCCGCGTGGATGGCATCGCCGTAACGGCCGCTCGCGACGTTCTTCAAGTCCGCCACGTCCGAGTCGATCTCAGGGCGGTAGAGCACTTCGAGTGGAAGGGGCCAGAGGCGCTCGCCCGCTTCATCGGAAGCCTGCATGAGTTGTTCCGCCAGCTGGTCGTCGTTGGAAAAGAGCCCCGCCACCTGGGGGCCCAAACCCACCGCGCAGGAACCCGTGAGGGTCGCCACGTCGATCACCGCGTCGCATTCGAGGGTGCTCGCGTAGGCGAGCGCGTCGGCCAGGATGAGCCGGCCTTCGGCGTCCGTGTCGCCCACTTCGACCGTCTTTCCGGAAGCCGACTTGAAGACGTCGCCCGGCTTGTAGGACTTGGAAGAGGGCATGTTCTCGGCGATGGCCAGGATGCCGATGACGCGGAGGGGGACTTTGGCTTCCTTGCAGGCGAGCAGCGTAGCCACCACGGCGGCGGCGCCGGCCTTGTCGCCCTTCATGGATTCCATTCCTTCGCGTTTCTTGAGATCAATTCCCCCCGTATCGAAGGTGATCCCTTTTCCGACCAGAACGACCGTACCCACCGGGCGGCCCTCGGGTTTGTAGGTCATCTTGACGAGCCGGGGTTCGTGAACGCTCCCCTTGCCGACTGCGAGGAGGAGGCCCATCCCCTGGGCTTCGATCCGCTTGTACTTCCAGACCTCGCTGTGAATGCCGATGGAATTGCCGAGCTGGAGAATCTTGTCGGCGAAAGCCGGGGGATTGAGATCCGATCCCGGAGCGTTGGCCAGTTCCCGGGCGAGGTTCGTCGCGCGGGCGATGATTTTCGAAAGAAGGATTCTTCCCGCCACTTCTTCCGCCGGGCCGTCGGCCAGCACGAACACCTTCTTGACCGGATCGGCCTTCTTCTTGGAGGCTTCGGAAAGATAAGTGGAACAGGTGTAGGAGCCGAGGAGAAAACCCTCGACGATGGGCCCGAGTTGATGGGAAAGCTCTCCATCGATGGCGGGCAGGACGGCGACGGCCGGGAATTCCCCGCCCCGAAGCATGCGGGCCGCCTGGGCGAAAGCCCGTTCGGCGGCGAGACGATCGAGCTGCTCTTTTTCGCCAAGGCCCGTAAGGAGTACGGCGCGCGGAAGGCCCGGCAGGGCGTTCGAGACGAGGCGCGCTTCACCCCGCTTTCCGGGAAATCCCGCCGTGCGGGCGAGGCCCGCGAGGTGCTGGGCTACTTCCGTTCCCGCGAGCGGCGCCGCCAGAGCGGGCTCTCCGCCGCGGGTGACCCCGACCACCAGGACAGGGGCCAGCTCGGCGGCGAACTGGGCGGCGGGCTGGACTTCGAAATCGATGTCCACCGGGCTCGAGAAAGTCGCCAGGATCTCGGTGGGCGGCGGAGTGGGGGTTTCTTCCATGGGCTTTAAGCTGCCTTTCGGTTCGTTGGGACGTGGGCGTCGTATTCGGAGAGGTGCCGCCGCATGAGAGCGGTAATCCCGGCCAAATCGACCCCCCGGGGGCAAAGTTCGGAGAAATTCTCCAAATCCTTCCACCCGGCCAGAATGCGCCGGGCTGCTTTATAGTCGGGCGAGGACCGGGAAAGCGAGATGGCCAGGTCCCGGGGCGTTGCCTGCCGGGGGTCGTATTTCTCCCGGAGGAAAAAGGCATGGAGACAAGCGTCGCACCCGATGCACCGTTCCATCCGGGGCATGGCGGCTCGCTCGCCCGGGGAATAGAAGGTAATCCCGTCGGGGAGGTAATTCTGCCGGAATTTCTCCAGACCCGGCCGCCGGTGGAAGGGGGAAACGGCCTTTAAAAGGTGGAGAAAATACCGCCACCCCAGGAAAATGAGCGCGTGAATCCGGCGCCACATAGCTTAAAGAGGCCCCCAAGGGGCGGGATAGTGGCCCAGGCAGCGTTTTTCGGCAACCGGTCGGCTGCCCCGCTCCGTAGAAGGCCCGGGAAGGGGTCCGTGATACCCTCTTCCACGCTCTGGCCCCGTCGGG
>JBFLVN010000123.1:0-11114 GCA_040758475.1 Bdellovibrionota bacterium | reverse complement strand
GTTTTGTTTGGAATGACAATTCGCAGAATCCCTTGATTCTCTGAAATGATTGAGCGGGATTTTTCAGGAACAATCATTGAGTTTTAGCCCCTAGCATTAGCCCCTTGTCGCGCCCGGCACGTCCAGAAGGGTTTGCCCTTCACCCGGTCCCGGTGGGACCAGGCGTTTCCCATGAACCCGGCGCCGTGGATCGGGCGGCCGTGGCCGGGGAGGAGGTGCTCGACGGGGAGTTTTCGGAGCCTCTCTTCCGTCTTTTCCATGAGGGCGGGTTCTACGTGCTCGGGATTGAACCACGCCCGGCCCTCTACCGAGAGGACCGTATCGCCCGAAAGCAGGGTTTTCGTTTTTTCGTTCCAGAAACAAATCGAGCAATCCGAGTGCCCCGGCGTGTGGAGGACTTTCCAGTCGGGCGCGCCGGAGAGGGGTTCTCCGTCTTTCAAAAATCCGCCGACGGGGCAGGAGAATTGGAAGGAGGGCGTGGCGCCCACTCCCTCGGAGCGGCTGGCGGCGAGCCATTCGGCAAGGGCCCGCCACTCAAAGTGCCCCTCGCCAAGGATGGGAGCGAGCCGCGACATGCCTGAAATGGGGAACATGCGGGCCTTTTCGCCCGAAAGATAATCGCGGACTTTTTCATGGAAGTAGACGGGCGCCCCGGTCTTGCGGTGGAGCCCCGGCGCCCCCGCGCAGTGGTCCGTGTGGGTGTGGGTTGCGAGGATCGAAGAGAGCCCTTGCGGGGCGAGGCCGAGCGTTCCGGTCATCTCGCGCAGAATTTTCTTGCCGTTCGCGGGGATTCCCGCGTCCACGACGAAGGGCCTGCCCGCGCCACCGTCTTCGATGAGGTAGCAATTGAAAATCCAGGAGGAGGCGAGGCGGACGCCGCACTCGGGAATTTGGCGGATCATGGGGATTCCTTCCGGCGGGTTCCGCTCGCGCGTTTCGCCCGCGGGTGGTGAGTATCGTAGACCTGTTTCAAACGTTCCCGCGAGACGTGGGTGTAGATTTCCGTCGTTGAAATATCCGAATGCCCCAGCATGGCCTGAACGCTTCGGAGGTCGGCGCCGCCATCCAATAAATGCGTGGCGAAGCTGTGGCGAAGCGTGTGGGGGGAAATTTCTGTCGAAATCCCGGCTTTGAGGGCGTGGCGCTTGATCTGTTGCCAGAAAGCCTGGCGGGTGAGGGGTTTCTTCCCGCCCCGGGAAATAAAGAGCCAGGGGCTTTCCTTCCCTTTGAGGAGGGCGGGGCGGCCTTCTTTTAGGTACCGCTCCAGCCATTCGAGGGCCCGCCCGGCTACGGGGACGGCCCGCTCTTTGGAACCTTTTCCCATCACGCGCAGGAATCGGGCACGGGCGTTTACCTGCCCTAGGCGAAGGCCGCAGAGCTCGGAAACCCGGAGCCCCGTCGCGTAGAGGAGTTCGAGCATGGCCCGGTCCCGAAGGCCTTGGGGCTCGTCCGTGTCGGGAGCTTCCAGGAGGCGCTTTACTTCGCCTTGATTCAGGACGGCCGGAAGGGATCGCGGGAGCTTGGGCGTCGTAAGGAGCGCGAGGGGGTCTTCGTCGATACCGCCATCTTCGAGGAGAAAGCGGAAGAAACGCCGTAGAGTGGAAAGGCGCCTGGCGATCGTGGTCCGGGAGAATTTCTTTTCATGGAGGTAGGAGAGGTGCTGGCTCGCCTCGCGGACGCCGAAGTCTTTGGGCGAGAGGATTTTTTCCTTTTCGCACCAGGAGAGGAATTTCGCGAGGTCGGCCCCGTAGGAAGCGATCGTGTTGCGCGAGAGGCCCGCCTCCGCGGCCAGGTACGCCCGGAACTTTTCGGCCGCGGCGTCGAACTCCTTCAATTGGAGACCTCGTAGAAGGCGTTCCGCTCGGCAGTTTCGATGCGGTGCTGGATGCGGGCCCGGAGGTCCTCGGGGATGTCGGAGGGAAGGGCGCCAAGCAACTGGACGTAATGCTCGTGGGCTTCTTTCCACTGGCCGCGGGCTTCGCACAGGAGCGCGAGTCGTTCGTGGGGGCGAGGGCGGGAGGGGCGCCGGCGGGCCACTTCCTCATAGAGGGAGAGGGCTTCGTCGGCTTTCCCCCGGGATTCGGCAAGGCGCGCGAGGCGCTCCGTTGCCTCGGCCCATCGCTCTTCTTCCCCCGAGCCATCGCAGTTTTTCCGGAGTTCTTCCCAGATGGTCGCGGCTTCGGAGAAGCGGCCCGTCCGTTCGTAGACGCGGCCCAGGCCCTCCTGGGCTTCCGTGTCGGAAGGATCGGCCCGGAGGAATCCCCGGAAACTCTCTTCCGCCCGGTCGAAATCTTCGAGTTGCTCGTAGATGGCGGCGATGCGGAGGGCGAGGCCCCGTTCTTCTTCCGGATCGCTTCCCCCCAAGGCGTCGTAATAGGCGAAGCAAGCCGAGAGGGCGTCCTTCCAGCGGCCAAGCTCGAAAGTGAGGCGCGCCCGCCCGCGCAGGGCCCGCCGGAAGCGAGGGAAAAGTTCGAGCACCTGTTCGTAGTATTTGAGGGCTTCTTCCCGCTCGCCCAGCCGGTCGGATATCTGGGCGACGCGCTCCAGGTATTCCGAACGAAGGCTTTTTTCTTCTGGAGGAGTTTTTTCGAGAAGGGCTTCGTAATAAAGGAGCGCCGTCTTGTCGTCCCCCCGGTCGAAGGCCATTTCGGCGAACATCCGCTGGGCGGCGCAGAGGTCCTGGGCGAGGGGATCGTCCCGGTAGATTTCGAGGATTTTTCGGAGGCATTCGTGGGCCTTTTCGAGTTCTTCGAGGGGCGAGCGGTAGAGCGCGGCGAGATCGAGGAGCACGCTCGCTTGCCCCGGCGAATCCTCGGGGAGGACGGCAATGAGCCGCTCGTATGCCTGGACGGCCCGTTCGGGCTGGCCGCTCACCGCCGCGAGGCGCGCTTCGCGCCAGAGGACCTTGCGGTCTTCGGGGCGCAGGGAGGCGGCACCTTCCAGATAGGGCCACGCGCGGTTTCGCCCTTCGCTTCCTTGCTCGGCGAAGAGGTCGACCAGTTCGATCCGCAGGTCGAAGAGTTCCTGCTCGGAGCGGGCGCCGCCGGATTTGGAGAGGAGTTTTTCCCGCCCTTCGAGAAGATGGATGAGTTCTTCGGAACGCCCCTGGCTCGAAAGAGCCGCCGCAAGCCCCTGGAAGACCCGGGGATTTTGCGGGTCGCAGCGGTGGGCTTCCTCATAGGCTTCGAGGGCCCGGGCGCCGCCGTCGGGGAGGACCTGGAGCGTCTCCCCGAGGAGCCGCAGGAGTTCGGCTTTTTCCACCGGGTCCGTGACCCGGGGAGCCTGGGCGGTGAGCACTTGCTCGTAGGCCGTCCAATTCCCATTCCGTTCGTGGCGGGCCAGCACGAAGCGGATCGCCTCCGGGTCGCCGGGCATCACGTCGATCAGGTTTTCGTAGCAGACGGCGGCGAGCTCTTCTTCCGAGAGGCGCTCCAGGGCGATGCGGGCCATTTTGCGAAAAACTTCCGCCTGGGCCGAAGCGCGGTCCTGCTCGTGGAGCACGTCGGCGTGGAGGGCGTAGGTCTGATAGAGGGCCTGCCAGTTGGAGAGACGAAGGAAGATGCGTTCCAGGGAGACGAGGGCCGATAACTGGGAGGGGTCCGCTTCGAGGGCGGATTGATAGAAGGCGACAGCCCGGTCCAGGTCGCTTTCGGATTCTTCCGCCAAATGGGCGGCCTGGAGGAATAGCTCCGCCTTTCGGCTTTCGTCCCGGGCCTGGCGGGCGTGCTCGGCGAATTGCTCCGAGGCGGCGGCCTCCTTGGAAGAGGCGCCGCCGGAGGGGCGCGAAGGTTTGACGAAAACGGTCATGACCGGCCGCCCATCCCCGCTTCCTGACGGCGTTCTGGATTCTACACGCCCCGTTGCCAAAGGGGCCAAGAAGGGCCTTCCCGCTTGGCAGGCGGGGCGGGGGGACTTATCTTGTAGCCGGAAGCCCCCTTCTCGGGGTATGCATCAAACCAGCAGGTTTTCCGTGGCACTACTCAAAATCTTCACCTGGCCCGATCCGGTTCTAAAGAAAGTGGCTGAACCCCTTCCCGGCCCCTCGGATGAACTCCGGCAACTCGCCGCCGACATGCGGGAGACCATGTACGCCGCCCCCGGCGTGGGGCTTGCCGCGCCGCAGATCGGAAGAAGCATCCGCCTCATCGTCGTGGACCCTACGGCCGGGCAGGAAGAGGGGCACTTCCGGGCCGTCTTGAATCCCGAGATCGTGGAAAGGTCGGGGGAGATCGTTTTCGAGGAAGGGTGCCTCTCCGTCCCTGGGGAAGTCGCCGAAGTAAAGCGCTCGGAGAAGATCCGCCTCCAGGGAATGGACCTGGACGGAAAACCCATCGACGAGGCGCTCGAAGGTTTTCCGGCCGTCATCTTCCAGCACGAGATCGACCACCTGGACGGAAAACTCTTCATCGACCGGATTTCGGCGCTAAAGCGCGCGATCATCCAGAAACGCCTCAAGAAAGGTACGCGCCCCCCGGCCCGAAGCGCCCAGAGCGCCCTTTAAATCACATGCGGTACAAAGTGGTGGAGACGAGCGTCGTCACGGACGAGGCGATCGAGAATATCCTAAACGAGTGGGGCCCCCAGGGATGGCACCTCGAATCCATTCAGTTCGTCCGCAGCGACGCCTCCCGCCGCCCCAGCATGGCGTTCGTTCTCTTTTACCGGGATGAAGACGGGGAAAAGAAGCCGGAATAAGCCGCTAAGTTCTTCGTTCTGAATCAGCCTTAACTGAACTTGATGTGGTGCTGCGGTTCGAAGCCCAGGACTTTCTTGGCCTTCGAAGTATCCAGCAGGCAGCCGTACTTGAGGCGCTCCAAGTCCACTTCGGCCTCGAACTTGGTCATCCCGACGGCGCGAAGGACGCGGTTCAAAGGCTGGAGAATGAACTCGGGGAGCGAGACGTTGACCGCTCCGGCGAGGCGGGCGAGATCGGCCAGGGGGGCGGTTTCCTTGCCACCGATGTTGAAGATCCCCTTCACGTTCTTGTGGATGGCGAGCTGGATAGCGCGCACCACGTCCTTCACGTGGATCAGGTTCACCATGGGGTTGAAGCCGGCAACCCGCAGGGCGACGGTGGATTCGAGGTAAAGGTTGTAGAACGTGTGAACGTTCCGCCCGATGGTGGCCGAAGGGCGGAGCACGACCACCTGGAGATTCTTTGAATCCATCTTGGCCCGGCAGAGCATCTCGGCGTCCACCATGTCCTTGATCATCGGGTGGGCGTCGGGCTCGAAGTTCAAATCGTCATTCTCCGTGAGGCGAACGGGATTGTGCGGCCTTACCTTGTAGACCGTGGCGCTCGACTTGAAGATGAATTTCCTGATGCGCGGGTCTTCGAGGCAGCGGTCGAGAAGGACTTTCGTCCCTTCGATGTTGAGTTCGTGGGTCTTTTTCGACGTGAACTCGGGCCGGTGGAGGACGGCGAGATGGACCACCGTGTCGATCTCGTGGGCTTTGAAGTCGTCGGAGAGGAAAAGGTTCGTGAGCTCCCGGGGCTTTAGGATGTTGACCTGCTTGTAAGTAAAACGCTGCCGGTCGAAATCCTCGAAGTAGTAGGGCCTCTCGTCGATGGAGATGCCCAGGACGTGTTCGATTTTCTTATCGTAGAGGAGCTTTTCAGCGAGCTGGCGCCCGAGCGTTCCCGTGACGCCCGTGATGAGCACTCTCCGTTTGTCGGAGGTGCGTCCGGCTTTCGATTCGCCGTTCCCGTTTTCGCCCTTGGCATTCATCCTAGAAAATGCTCTCCCGCTGCTTGAGGCCGTCGTTGATCATTTGCTGGACGATCTCCTGGTATTCGTCGGCGAGGCGCCGGATCAGGTCCGGGTGCTTGACCGCGTCGGGGCCGTATTCCTTGTAGTAATGGAGCGGCTCGCCGTATTGAATGTAGTACTTCGTGGGGTAGGGAAGGAGCCCGAGCGGTCCCAGGAGCGGGAACGTGGGCGTGATCGGCACGTAGGGGATGTCGAAGAGCTTGGCGAGGGCCTTGCTCTTGAAGAGGATCGGCATCTGCTCTTCGCCGCCGATGACGGCGCAGGGAACGAGTGGCGCTTGATGGAGGAGCGAGAGCTCCATGAATCCCACGTTGAAGCGGACGAGCTTGTAGCGGTCCTTGAAGAGCTTGCCCGTCCCCTTGGCCCCTTCCGGGAAGACGACGACGAATTCGCCGGCCTTGAGGAGTTCCTCGAAGTTGCGGCGGTGGCCCACGACCTGTCCGGCCCGGGTGAAGAAGAGCCCCACGAAGGGGACTTTGGGGACGAAGTTCTCGAAGACGGCCCGCATGGCCCGGGGCGGGGCGCCTTTTTCGAGAAGGTCCACCCCGATCATCATGCCGTCGATGGGGATGGTCCCCGAGTGGTTGGCGGCCAGGATGGCGCGGCCCGTCTTGGGGACGTTCTCGTTCCCCCGGCTCTCGACGCGGAAGTAGCGCTCGTAGAGGACGCGGGCGACGAGGTAGGCGGCGAGCGAACTTTCCCGCTCCATGCCGAACTGGTCGTAGCCGAAACCCAGGTCCTGGAAGGGGATTTGCTTTAGTTCTTCGACTTTTTCGTCGCCCAACACCTGACGGGCGATGCGTTCGACGAATTCGCGCTGGTTGCGGTTCATGGGATCAGGAAGCCGCGTGCAAAAACGGGCTCCCTTCGATGATCGAGACTAGCACCACCCCTTGCAAAGACAAGAAGCAGGCATTCGTCATATGGAGGGAACGCAAACACCGTTTGGAGTAAATCGTGACGGTGTTTGCAAGAAAAGTAAGCGGGGTTCAGTGTAGGATTCATAGAGCGATTGGAGCGCGAGCGATGGCCAAACAGCGGACGGTGTTCGTTTGCGGCGGTTGCGGGTACGAATCGCCCAAATGGGCGGGAAAATGCCCCGAGTGCGGCGCGTGGAATTCGTTCGCCGAAGAGATCGTCGAGAAGACGGCGGCCAAACGCTCCGCCGCGCGCGGCGGCGGCATAGAGCCCACGGCCCTCTCGGACGTCTCGACCACCGTGGGCCGCCGCCTCTCGACGGGGCTTTCGGAACTGGACCGGGTGCTTGGCGGGGGAATGGTGCCGGGATCGGTGATCCTTTTGGGCGGCGATCCGGGGATCGGCAAATCGACCCTTCTCCTTCAAGCCCTTTCGGCCTGTGCGGGGGCGCAGGGGAGGGTCCCCGTTCTCTATGTTTCGGGCGAAGAGAGCGCGGCCCAGATCCGTCTGCGCGGGGAACGCCTCGATGCTCTTTCGCCGGATGTCCTTCTTTTCTGCGAGACTTCCCTCGAAGCGATTCTGGAGCAAGTCCGTCGCACCAAGCCCGCTTTGCTCGCCGTCGATTCGATCCAGACTTTGGCGAGCGAAGCGCTGACGAGCATTCCGGGGAGCGTTTCCCAGGTCCGCGAAGCGGCGGGGCGTTTAACGCGCCTTGCCAAGGAAGAAGGCGTCACGGTCTGGCTCGTGGGACATTTGACGAAAGAAGGATCGCTCGCCGGTCCCAAGATTCTCGAACACCTTGTGGACACGGTGGCTTATTTCGAGGGGGATCGGGGAACTCCCTACCGGATTCTTAGGGCCGTTAAGAACCGTTTCGGTTCGACGAACGAGATCGGCGTCTTCGAGATGAAAGCGGGCGGACTCTTTCCCGTGGAAAATCCTTCGGCCTTGTTCCTCACCGAGCGTCCGGAGAAGGCGCCCGGGTCGGTCGTCACCGGGGCGATCGAAGGGACGCGGCCGCTCCTTGCCGAAATCCAGGCCCTTGTGGCCGGGACACGCCTTGGGACGCCGCGCCGGACTTCCATCGGCGTCGATTCTCTTCGAACCCAGCTTCTGGCGGCCGTGCTCGAAAAGCGGGGAGGGGTGACTCTCTCGGACCAGGACATCTTCGTGAACGCCGCCGGGGGCCTTACGATTTCCGAACCGGCGGCGGACCTCGCCATCGTGGCCGCCATGGCTTCCTCGGTATTTTCCAAAGCGGTGGACCCGCTGGCCGTCATTTTCGGCGAAGTGGGCCTCGCGGGCGAAGTGCGGGCCGTCTCCCAGGCCGAAGCGCGCATCGGCGAGGGATTCCGCATGGGCTTCAAGCGCTTCTGGATTCCCAAGGGGAGCTTGGAGCGGTTGGACAAATCCCAGGTCCCCCGGGAAGCCCAGCTCGAAGGGATCGAACACGTGGGCCAGCTTCTCGACCGGCTGGTGTGAGGCTGGCCCTCCCGTTCCATTCCCTCTATATTCCCGCGCCTCTGGAGGCGTCCCGTGCCGGAAATTTCCAACACCATCGTCGATCCCAAAGCCGAACTCTCCGAGCTTCGGGAGCGGCTTTCCTCCGCCTCCTCCCGGCTTCTGCCCCTTCGGGGGCATCTTTGACATCGCCAAAGCGAAAAAAAGCTTCGAAGAAATCGAAGGGAAGATGAGCGCGCCCGGCTTCTGGGACGACCCGGAGGCTGCGCGCAAGATCGTCGCCGAGCGAAAGCGCCTCGTCGAACTCCTGGACCCCTGGGAGAAGACTTCCTCCGAGCTGAACGAATCCAAGGAATTCGCCGACCTCCTGGCCGAAGCGATGGATACCGGCATGCTCGGCGAACTCAAGGCCAAGGTCTCGGCCGTCGAAGAGGGCGTCCGCTCCCTCGAATTCAAGAAAATGCTCTCGGGCCAGAACGATGCCGCCGATGCCATCGTCGCCTTGAACGCTGGCTCGGGGGGGACGGAAGCCCAGGACTGGGCCGAAATGCTCCTTCGGATGTATCTCCGTTACTGCGAGCGGCGCGAGTGGGAGACGGAAATTCTCGAGCTCTCCGAAGGCGAGCAAGCGGGAATCAAGAGCGCCACGTTCACCGTCAAAGGGCCTTATTCCTACGGCTATTTGAAAGCCGAATCGGGCGTCCACCGGCTCGTGAGAATCTCGCCCTATGACGCCAACAAGCGGCGCCACACTTCCTTCGCGAGCGTCTTCGTCTATCCCGACGTGCAGGGCGACATCGAGATCGAGATCAAGGAAGAAGATTTGCGGATCGACACCTACCGCGCGGGCGGGAAGGGGGGCCAGAAGGTCAACAAGACCGACTCGGCCGTCCGCATGACCCACATCCCGTCGGGGATCGTCGTCGCCTGCCAGAACGAGCGCAGCCAGCACCAGAACCGGGCCATGGCCATGAAGCTCCTCAAGGCCAAGCTCTACGACCTGGAAACCAAGAAACGCGAAGCGGAACGGGACGCCATCGAGGCGAGCAAGAAGGACATCGCCTGGGGGAGCCAGATCCGCTCCTACGTCCTCCAGCCCTACCGGATGGTGAAAGACCACCGCACGGGAGTGAAAATCGGCGACACGGACAAGGTGCTCGACGGCGACCTCCAGGAATTCATCGAATCCTTCCTCCTCGGCGTCCGCAAGGGCGACACCGGGCCGGAGGATGAGGAAGAATAAAAACCCTTGCTGATGCATAAAAAGAAAGAGGCGCAGCTTGCTGCGCCTCTTCTTGTTTGGAAAACCCTGATTTACGCCGCGAACATATCTTCCCGGTCGAGCTTTTGCGCCGGGGCTTCCTTGAGGACGTCGAACTGGCGGCCCTGCTTGCGGTGGTGCGTGCGCCAGTAGTGTGCGAAGTTCATGACGAGGTAGTAGAGCGGCTGGCGGCGGTTGGCCCAGAAGCGCCTCGCGATGCTGCCAAGCGAATAGAATTCGTGCCGGAACTCGTAGTAGAGCCGGTCCATTTCTTCCTGATTGAAGTTCGGGTGCTTCCAGACCATGTTGCCGCCCGTGTAGTGCTCGTAATCGTGATCGAAGATTTTCCCCGCTTTTTCCAACGTGTCGAAAACCTCCGTGCCGGGAAAGGGCGTCATAACGCCCGTGTTCACCATGGCGAGCTTGGATTTCATCACGAAATCGAGGGTCTGCTTGAAGGTGGCGGGCGTGTCGTTCTCGAAGCCGAAGATGAAGGCGCCGACCACGTTGATCCCCGCGTCCTGGATCTTCTTGATGTTCTGCTCGTACTTGTGGACCTTGTTGAAACTCTTGTGCATCCCGTTGAGCGTCGCCTGGTCGATGGACTCGAAGCCCACGAAAAGCGAAATGCAGCCTGACTTGGCGCAGAGCTTGAGGAGCTCTTCGTCCCGGCAGATGAGTTCGAGCGAGGCCTGGCTTCCCCATTTGATCTTGAGGGGGAGGAGGGCTTCGAAGAGTTCGTAAGCGTATTTGTGGGAGAAGAAGATGTTGTCGTCCACGAAGAAGTAGACGTCGCTCGGGAAACGCTTGATCTCTTCGACGATGTGTTCGACGGGGCGCGTCCGGAACGTCTTCCCGTACATCTGCGTCACCGTACAGAACTTGCACCCCAAAGGGCAGCCGCGGCCCGACTGGATGACCTGGGCGTTGAAGGTCGTGTTCGTCTTGAAGAAGAGGTCCTTGCGGGGCATGGGAATCTTGGCGAGGTCGGGAAGGGTGTCGGCGTGGTAGACCTTCCCTTCGAGTTTGCCGCCCGAAAAATCCTGCATGATTTGGGGCCAAAGGTCTTCGACTTCGCCGTTCACCACGGCGTCGGCGTGGCGCAGCCCTTCTTCCAGGCGGAAGGACGTGTGGCTTCCGCCCATGATCACCTTCGAGCCTTTCTTCCGGAAATGGTCGGCCAGCCAGTACCCGCGCGGGGCCTGGCACGTCATCATCGTCATGCCCACGAGATCGGGGGTCTGGTTCAGGTCGATGGGGGAGAATTCCTCCTCCGCGATTTCGATGTCCGTGAAATACTTCTCGCCCAGGGCAGCCAGGATGCCGAGGTTCAGGTGATGGACGTGTTTTCCCCGGACCCCTTGGACTTCCAGGCCGGCAGGGGCGACGAGAAGGAGCTTGCTCATGGTGGTTTCCTCAAAGATCGGCAGGGGTTTGCGGGCGCACGGAAAGCCATCCGCCCGGACCGATGAGCCCCTGTACCGATTGGTTCAGATTATCTTAAATGAGTCCGCCGGTCACCGGGAAGTTTGTAAAAAGTTGGCTCGCAAGGGTTCGTTTGGGGGTGGGAATGGCGCGGAATTCCTTGTAACAATCTGATATTATTGGCCTTTCAAGCGTTGAAAATTCTTGAAACATTTGAGGGGCACCCATCGTATTGGAAAGTAGAGTCTCTAGTTCGCATTTTCGAGGAAGCAGAGCGT
>JBFLVN010000122.1:0-11119 GCA_040758475.1 Bdellovibrionota bacterium | reverse complement strand
TGGTGGGTTCTTCCGGCGGCACACCGTCGGCGGGCGCCCCGTTTGGGGCGCCCGAGGGGGAGTTAAGAGGCAGATGGGGTGGTGGGGTAAAAGGCCGGGAAAACTAACCGCTCAGGGTGCGAGCGGATTGGGGACGATCAAGGAGACGGGTTCCGTGTCTTCCGCGGAGACGAAGTGGTCGAACTCGACCGCGCTCCCGTCTTCCGAGAAGCGGGGGGAGAAGCTATCGCCTTCGAGCTGGCTGTCGTCGATCCACACGCTGGCGCGGGCGGTCTTTCCGGTTGCATGGTCGTGTATGAAGATATCGCTCGCTCCGTTCGAATCGCCGCCGACGAGGTTCGAGGAATTGGAAGCGAAGGCCACGTAGCGGCCGTCGGCCGAGATGGCGGGATGGAAGCTAAAGCCGTTTCCCTGCTCGCCATTGCTGTTCACGCTCACGCGGGCGATGGATTCCCCGTCCACGTTCACGACGAAGACGTCGCTCTTGCCGTTCGTATCGCCGGGCACGAGGTCGCTCGATTCGGAAGAAAAAGCGATCCGGGAGCCATCACTGTCCCGCACGGCGTCGGTGGGCTGGACCCCGCCGGGGAGGGCGATCATTTCGAGCTGGATGCCGGAGCTCGTGCCGCCGGTTTCTCCGCCGCAGGCCGCCGTTCCGAGGAACAGGGCCGCCGCGAGGAGGATTAGAGCCTTCAGGCCTTGGGGGGAGGGCTGATTCTGGTGGGTGGATTGGTTCATGGCTCTCTACTCCAGTTCTTGCCGGGTCTCCTAAAACGCCGGCGTCGAAAGGAGAGAAAGCAGGACCCGTGCCATTCGAAGGGGTCGTTTAAAGCCGCCAGATATGGCTAATAAGCGGTTTTATTTCGAAAGGGCCCGGATGCTCCAAAACAGCCTACTCCGTTCCGGGGCGGCGCCGCTCCATTTTGGACATGCGCCGTTCTGGAGCGGGAAGGGGCTGGGGTGCGCTGCGCCGTTTTGGAGGGGCGGTTTTAGGAGCGGCCGGGTAGGCCCTCCTTGGAGCCATAAAGCCCATAGAGCACGGGCAGAACTACCAGGGTGAGAAGGGTGGACGAAAGAATCCCCCCAATGACGACGGTGGCCAGAGGGCGCTGCACCTCCGCACCGCTTCCGGTGGCTAGCGCCATGGGGACGAACCCCAGGGATGCTACGAGGGCCGTCATGAGCACCGGGCGAAGGCGCGAGAGGGCCCCCTCACGGACGGCCGTTTCCATCTCCTTTCCTTCCGCCCGCAGGGCGCGGATGCGGGAGACGAGGACGAGGCCGTTCAAAACGGCGACCCCCGAAAGGGCGATGAACCCCACTCCTGCCGAGATGGAAAGCGGAATGCCGCGGAGCACGAGGGCGGCCACGCCGCCCGTGAGGGCAAGCGGCACGCCCGTAAAAATGAGGGCCGCATCTCGGGCACTTCCAAAGGAAATGAAAAGCAACAAGAAGACGAAGAGCAGGGCGAGGGGAATGACGATCTGAAGGCGCTTTGCCGCGGAGATCATCTGTTCGAATTGCCCACCCCAGGAAATCCAATAACCCGGGGGCACTTCCACCTTCCCGCGGATTTTTTGTTCTGCTTCCTGGACAAAGGAACCCAAGTCCCGCCCCCGCACGTTGGCCGTCACGGCCACACGGCGTTTTCCGTTCTCGCGGTTGATCTGATTGGGACCGGGAGCGTTCTCCAAACGGGCGACCGATTCGAGGGGAACGAAGGCCGCTCTCCCATGCGTCCGTTCGCTGCGCGGGAGAGGCACGGGAATCCGGCGGATTTCGGAAATATCCGCGCGAAGGCGTTCGGGGAGACGGACGACCAGAGGAAAACGGCGATCTCCCTCGAAGATTTCTCCGGCTTCCTCTCCGCCGATGGCGATCCGCACGATCTCCTGGACGTCGGCGGAGTTGAGGCCGAAACGGGCGATGGCGTCGCGATTGGGCAGGACTTGGAGCATGGGAAGCCCTGTTACCTGTTCCACTTTGACGTCCGTGGCGCCCTGAACGCTCTCCAGGACTTTGGAAATCCTTTCCGCTGTTTCGAGCATCACGTCCATGTCGTCTCCGAAGACCTTGACGGCCACGTCGCTCCGCACCCCGGCGATGAGTTCGTTAAAACGCATCTGGATGGGTTGGGTGAATTCGTAATTGTTCCCGGGCACTTGCAGGACGGCCTCTTCGATGGCGTGGACCAAATCCGCCTTGCTCCTGTCTGGATCGGGCCATTCCTCCCGGGGTTTCAGCATGACAAAGCAGTCCGCCACGTTCGGAGGCATGGGA
The DNA here is from genome assembly GCA_040758475.1 of Bdellovibrionota bacterium. Taxonomy (GTDB): domain Bacteria; phylum JAGRBM01; class JAGRBM01; order JAGRBM01; family JAGRBM01; genus JBFLVN01. The sequence goes on along the minus strand of JBFLVN010000122.1, from coordinate 8,839 downwards.
TCGGTGGCGATCTCGGCCGTCCCGATTTTGGCGAAGACGCGTTCGACCTCGGGAAACTCCTTGATCTTCCGTTCGAGGACGTGCTGCATCTCGATGGCCTGGGTGAGGCTCGTTCCCGGAATCCGGAGGGCGTGCAGGGCGATGTCCCCTTCGTCCAGGCTGGGGATGAATTCCCGGCCCATTTGAGAAGCAAGCAGGGCGCTCAAAAGAACGAGGCCCACGGAGCCCCCGATGACCGGCCGGCGGTTTCGGAGAGCCATGTTTAGGACTGGTTCGTAGAGCCGGTGGGCTTTTTCCACGGCGGGGTTTTCTTTCTCGGAAATTTTCTTATGGAGGAGCAGTGCTACCGCCGCCGGAACGAACGTGAGCGAAAGGACCATGGCCGCCCCCAGCGCCATGACCACCGTAAGCGCCATGGGGCGGAACATTTTTCCTTCGACGCCGGTGAGCGAGAGAATCGGGAGATAGACGATCAGGATGATGAGTTCGCCAAAAAGCGTGGCTTGCCGGACTTCCTTCGAGGCGGTGAAGACGGTCTCGAAGCGTTCTTCGCGCGTCAGGAGCCGGCCGAACCGCCGCTGTTCCTCGGCGAGCCGCCGGACGCAGTTCTCCACGATGATCACGGCGCCGTCCACGATGAGGCCGAAATCGAGGGCCCCTAGGCTCATGAGGTTCGCGCTCACCTGGCTTTGGGCCATCCCCGTGGCCGTGAGCAGCATGGAGAGAGGGATGACCGAGGCCGTAATGAGCGCGGCCCGGATGTTTCCGAGGAAAAGAAAAAGGATCACGACGACCAGGACGGCGCCTTCGATGAGATTTTTTTCGACCGTCTGGATGGTCCGGTCCACGAGGGCCGTTCGGTCGTAGACGGGCTTGGCCACGACTCCTTCCGGCAGGCTGCGGTTTACTTCCTCGATTTTTTCGGCCACGCGGCGGGAGACGATCCGGCTGTTCTCGCCCATCAGCATGAAAGCCGTGCCGAGGACGACTTCTTCGCCGTTTTCCGTTGCCGCCCCCGTCCGGAGTTCTTTCCCGAGGGATACTTCCGCCACGTCGCGCAGGTACACGGGGATGCCGTGGCGCGTCCCCACGACGATCCGTTCGATATCGGCGATGTCCGTCACCTGGCCGGGGGAACGGACGAGCCATTGCTCTCCCCGGTGTTCGATGTAGCCCGCGCCCACGTTCGCGTTGTTCCGGGCGAGCGCCTCCACGACGTCGTGGAAAGCCAGGCCTAGCGCCACGAGCCGCGCGGGATCGGGCGTCACGTGGTACTGCTTTTCGTAGCCGCCGATCGTGTTGATCTCGTTTACACCCCGGACGTTCCGGAGCTGAGGGCGTACGATCCAATCCTGGATGGTTCGCAGGTCCGTTGGAGTGTAGGGAGAGCCGTCTTCTTTTTTCGCCCCGAAAAGGGATTCCACGGTCCACATGAAGATTTCGCCGAGGCCCGTGGAAATCGGTCCCATCTGGGGTTCGAGGCCCGGTGGAATCTGGCCTTTGGCCGATTGCAGGCGTTCGGAAACTTGCTGGCGGGCGAAGTAGATATCCGTTCCGTCTTCGAAGACAACCGTTACCTGGGAAAGGCCGTATCGCGAGAGCGACCGGGTTTCTTCCAGGTTCGGCAGGCCCGCTAGGGCCGTTTCGAGGGGGAATGTGACCCGCAGCTCCGTTTCGAGGGGCGTGTAGCCGGGGGCCTCCGTATTGATCTGGACCTGGACGTTCGTGATGTCCGGGACGGCATCGATGGGAAGGCGGACTAAATTGTAGGCCCCCAGGAGGGCCGCTCCGAGGGTCACGGTGAAAACAAGCCAACGTCGGCGGATGGAGGCGCGCAGGATTTTTTCGAGCATGGTTTCCGTTCCTCAGTGATCGTGGGAAGCGCCGGCCTTGAGGACGTCGGCTTTCACGACGAAGCTCCCCTTGGCGGCGTAGAACGTGCCTGGTTCGATCCCCGAGAGGACTTCCGTCCACTCGCCGTCGGTCGCGCCGGTTTCGATAGGGCGAACTTCGTATGTATCTTCACCGAACCGCGCGAAGACGGCCTGCCAGTCCCGGAAGGACTGGATGGCCTCCGATCGGATCGCCAGGGGAACCCTCCGTTCGCCGATGAAAACTTCCGCTTCGACGAACATCCCGGGCCGCCATTCGCCTTTTGGGTTGGGAAGGACTGCCCGCGTGAGCAGACTTTGGGTGTCCTCGTCCACGGTGGAGGAGACGTAGGAGAGCGTGGCTTCCGTGGGCGGCTCACCGTTTCCCCTGTGCACGGTTACTTTCTGCCCGGCTTTCAGTTTTCCGAAATCGGACCGGTAGACCGCGAGTTCGAGCCACACGGATTCGAGGTCCGCGATGGTGAAAATCTCGGTTTCGCCCGTCACGTACTCACCGGGTGTGATGTGGCGTCCGATGACCGTTCCGCGGATTTCGGTGTGGACCGGGTAGTTGGAAAGGCTTTCGTTGCTCTGGATGACCGCGAGTACGTCGCCCGCGGCCACGCGGTCTCCAAGCGAAACCCGGACGCTCCGCGCGATCCCCGCGTAGCGGGGGTGGACGTGGGCGAGCCGGTCGCCGTTGGGGGCGACGGTCCCCTTGAGCCGCAGTTTTTCCCGGATCACGGCAGGGCCGGCTTGTTCCGCCACGATCCCCGCTTCCCGGGCGGCTTCGGGGCTGATCCGGGTACGGCCTTCGATCTGCTCCCAGGACCATTCGAAGTCACGCTCTTTCCACGAAGCAGTGACTTTGGCCTCGAAGGAATGGGGCTCTTCCACCGTTTCCTGGCCGCGCAGGCAGCCGCTTTCGGGGGCGAAATTAATACGATCCGTCCGTCCCCCCAGGCGGCGCAACTCGATGGAAAGAGTGACCTCTCCAGGGGCGATGGCTTTGCCGCCGGAGTACGGAAAGACCCGAAATTCCGGGGGCACTCCCGACTCGAAGATCGTGACTTCCAAGGCGAAATCGCCGGCTTCAAAGAGCCTGCCGCCTTGGGGGCCTCTTTCGTATTCTTCCTCGGCGTGTTCGTGCTCCTCGGAGACGTTCTTCTTGCAGCTTGAAAGCATTCCCGCGGCAAGAAATGCGGCGAGCACGGCGAAAATCAGGTTCTTTTTCATGGTCAGTGATCCTCCGGTGATTTGGCAGGGGTTGATTCAAAGAGGGGCGTTCCCGTGAGGCGTTCGAGGGACACCGCGGTCTGATGGAAGGCGACGAGGGCCAGGTGGTAGCGTTCGATGATCTCGAAAAAAATGCGCTGGGCGTCCATCACCTCGATCAGGCTGAAGCGCCCGCGCCGGTAGCCTTCGTTCGTAATTTCGAACGCCTCCCTGGCGGATGGGAGCATTTCTTCGCGAATCGCCAGGGCTTCGGCATGGAAGCTTTCGAGGACGGCGTGAAGAGACAATATCTCCGAGCGGATGCGCGCCCTGGCGCCGAGTTCCCGGGCTCTTCCTTCTTCCAGGCGGGCCGATGCCTGCTCCCTCCCTCTGCTTCGGCGGTCGAAGAGAGGCAGCGGAAGGGAGAGGCCCGCCACAAGGGCGTTGTGGCCCGGATCGTGGAGCCTGCGGAATCCGCCGCTGACAGTGAGGTCCGGGACGAGGCGGGATTTTTCCTGGGCGGCCAGAGCTTTTCGGCTTTCGAGTTCGGCCGTCCACCGGGCGAGGTCCGGGTTTTTCTCGATTTGCTCGACCAGTTGCTCTACAGGCGGGAGCGAGGCTGGAAGGGCCGTCAAATCCCCTTCCGCCGAGAGGATGTCCGTTCCCGCGCCACCCCAATGGGCTGCAAGCCGCTCCTTGGCAGCCGTTAGTTCCCGCCGTCCCTTCTCGACCTCGAGGCGCGCGTTTCCAAGGGCGATCTGGGCACGGAGCTGTTCCGCCGGAGATGCCGCTCCAGCGGCCACCCGTTCGCGGGCGGTCTGGGCGTACCGCTCGACCAGTTCGAGCGATTCTTCGGAATGGTGGACGTGTTCCTGGAATCCGAGAACGTCGAAGAAATCCCGGGCCGTCGCGGCGAGCACGTCCAGGCGGCGGATTTCGTAGTCCCATTTGGCGAGATCGTGGGCGGCCGCCCCTGCTTCCAGCCGGGCCGAGCGTTTTCCGCCAAGTTCAATAAGCTGGTTAAGTTGGATGGTCGTTTGGGCCCGGTCGATTCCTTCGTAGGGACCCGACCCCGCGAAATCTTCGAGTTCGACGGATAGTTCGGGATTGGGCCATGCCTTCGCCTGGAGGGAGGCGGCCTCGGCGGCCCGCACTGCCAGGGAATCGGCCGCCAGTTCGGGACTTTTTTCGAGCGCCAATTGGAGGGCGCGGCCGAGCGTGAGCCCGTTTGCTTCGGAAGAGGGGATTTCCTCTCCCTGCGCCACGGCGGCGGCTGCCAGGAGAAGCAGGGACAGCAAGCTGGCCCGGTACCGGTGAAATTGCATCGCAGAATCTCCGCAATGCCCTGAGTGACAGGGCGAAAAAACTCCATTGACCGGTTCTTAAAACCGGCGGTTCTGGATCGCTGAAAGATGCGGAGATTTATGTACGAAGGACGACGGCCGAACGGCGCGAGAGAGAGGCTTGAGAAAAGAGCGAATTGCCGGATTTATTCATGGAAGAAAGCGAGAGAGAATGTGTCACGGGAATCGCCGGCGTCCGTACTGTGGCGGGGAAACGTCTCGTTTCTCCCGTGCGTTTCTTGCCGAGGCTCTTGAGAGAGACGAGTACGTCTTCGCAGGAGGCGCAGTGGTCTTTTTCAGGGCCAGATAATCCCGCGTGTTCGGAATGGGTTTCCGAGTGGTCGGCGTCGAGGAGGCCGAGGGACGAGGTGCAGGAGCCCGCCCGCATGAGCTCGATTTCCACGTGGCCGTCCGCCTCGAAGCAGAACCCCATCGGGAGCGCGCCGCCGAAACCGAGGAACAAATAAGCGGCGCAGGCCAGGACGGCGATGGCGGACTGGAACCTGGAAGTCATGGGGAAAGAGTAAGCGCTGAGGGCTGGACGGGCAAACGCCTCATCCCAGCGCCCCGGCCATTTCGGTAAGGATCACCCGGCAGGCGACGGCGGGCTTTTCGGCCTTGGTGATGGGACGGCCCACGACGAGGTGGGAAGCCCCGGCCTTGATGGCCCCGGCGGGGGTGGAGATTCGGACCTGATCGTTCACGTCCGCTCCGGCGGGGCGGATGCCGGGCGTGACGATGGTGAAATCCGGCCCCAATTCCTTGCGGACGGCGGCGGCTTCGAGGGCCGAGCAGACGACCCCGTCGGCCCCCGCGGACTTCGCCATTTTGGCGAGGCGCACGACGTGCCCCTCGGTGCCGGGCGCAAGGCCGATCTCGGAGAGGGCCTTTTCGTCGTGGGAAGTAAGGAGCGTAACGGCGAGGAGAAGGGGCCGCCCGCCCCGGCGGGGGTCGGCGGCTTCTTCGAGCCCCGCGCGGGCGCGGCGGATCATTTCGGCGCCGCCGAGCGCATGGACGTTGCACATCCATACGCCCCATCCGGCCGCCCGGCGGCAGGCTTGCTCCACGGTGTTGGGGATGTCGTGGAATTTCAAATCGAGGAAAACCCGCGCCCCCTGGCGGATCACTTTGTCGAGCCACTCGGGCCCGGCGGCGAGGAATAGCTCGGGGCCGACCTTGTAGCGAATGCCCAAATGTTGGGTCGAATGGATGAATTCCCGTGCTTCGGGGAGTTCGGGGGTATCCAGGGCGAGGATGAGCCGCTCGCCCGCCTTGGCTAGATCGCTCATTTAGGCGTTTCCTTTGGTCGCCAGGGTGGCCTGGACCTGCCGGATTTTCTTGATGATCTCGGCCGCCTGCGCGTCGGGGCAGGAATTGCGGACCGTGAAGATTTCAAAGTTGAGGAATTCGTTAAGCCCGTCGGTGAGAAGCTCGAAGGTGAGGAGTTCGGAGAGGCCCGCGATGGCGAGCGCCGTGCCGCTCCGGGACTTCGTGATGTGGTCCAGGTTGGCGAGAAGTTTTCCGCCGTCGAGTTCTCCCGCCGGAGAGAGGCGCACGCCCTCGAAGAGTTGGGCGAAGCGGGATTTGGAAATGTCGTCGAAGAAGGACGCAAGTGTCTTGTCCACGTCCAGGGTTTTGGAGACGTTCTTAAGAGCGTTGTGAATCTGGGCGAAGAGCTTGTTGTAGGAGCGGATCGTTCCTTCGATCCGCGCCCCGGCGTCCTGCACGGGGACAGGGCCCGAAGCCCGCGCTTCGATCCATCCCGCCTTGGCGAGTTCGTAGAGGGCGCGCTTGACGTCGAAGTCGCTCCGCCTGGAAGCCCGGCCGATCTGCCGGACGCTTTTAATGCCGTCCACGAGGTCGAGCACCCAAGCGGCTTCTTCGGGGGGCTGCTTTCCGGCCGGGGGCGGCTTTTTCGTGGGCACGATGTCGTCGCTCGGGATGTATTCCCGGATGACGACCATTTCGTCCGAACGGCGGATGCCTTCCATGAGGAGGTTCTGGCTGGAGAGGGAAAACCCGGCCAGGTCCTCGTCCAGGAGATTCGTCCCTTCCACGAAGATGAACTCCCCCTCGCGCAGGGTGAAGAGGGCGTAGACGAGTTCCTCGACCTGCTCGCGCACGGCGGCCCAGAGCTTCTTGGGATCGAGATAGCCCAGTTCCACGAGGACTTTTCCAAAACGCGGTCCCGGCGGACAATTCTTTTCGGCTTCCTTGAGTTGGCGTTTGTCCAGGATGCCGCGGCGGTAGAGGAAATTTCCGAGGCGGTCTTCTTCGGCCGTCGAATTGGCGAAGAGGATTTCGCCCCGTTCGAAGTAGACGGTTTTGACCCCTGCGGGCGTCAAGAACTTCAGCATTCCCGACTTCTGGGTCATGGTGATGAAACTGAAAAGATCTGGAGGCGGGATGCGCGAGAGGTCGCCCGCCAGGGCGAAGAAGGATTCCTTCGAAGGATGGAGGACGTGATTGCCCGTCGTGAGCGTGAGGAGCCGGGGCGATCCGTGTACGAGTTCGAGCGCCGCGGTCCCGGCGGTGGCGAGCTGGGCCGCCGTTTCGGAGGGGAGGCGCAGGCGGCCTTGTTCGAGAGGTACTTTCCGGTCAGCGGCCATTCACGATTGCTGCGATGCGGGCGGGGACTTCCCCGGGCGGGAGGGTTTCCACCCGTCCGTCGGCGCGGAACTTGAGTTCGACCTTCCCGTCCTTGAGGCCCTTGGTCCCCACCGCTACCCGGAGGGGAAGCCCGATCAGGTCCGCGTCCTTGAATTTGCCGCCAGCGCGTTCGTCCCGGTCGTCATAGAGCACGCCGATGCCCGCGTCCAGCAGGGCCTTGTAGATCGCATCGCTCGCCTGGGTGACTTCCGCGTTATCGGCGTTCAAGGCCAGGAGGGCCACCGGCACGGGGGCGATGGGGAGGGGGAACTTGATCCCGTCCTTGTCGTGGTGCTGCTCGATGGCGGCGGCGAGCGTCCGGGAAACGCCGATGCCGTAGGTGCCCATGATGATGGGCTGTTCCTTCCCGGCGGCGTCGAGGAATACGGCCTTCATGGCGCCCGAGTAGCGGGTGCCGAGCTTGAAGATGTGCCCCACTTCGATCCCGCGGGCGATGGTGAGCTTTCCGCCGGAACACCGGGGGCAGGGATCGTCCTTCTGGACGAGCCGCAGGTCTTTCCAGGCCGTTGGTTTGAAATCCCGTCCCGGCTCGACGTTCACGAGGTGAGCGTCGGCCTTGTTGGCTCCCGTGGCGCCATCCCGAATGTGCTTTACGTGCAGGTCGGCGTAGACGGGAACGTCTTCCTTGAGCTTTACGGGCCCCGCGAACCCGACGGGAGCGCCCGTGATCTTCTGTACGGTCGCTTCGCCTGCCAGTTGAAGGTGGGCGGCGCCGCAGGCGTTCTTGAGCTTTATTTCGTTTAGCTGGTCCGTCCCGCGCACGAGGGCCACCACCGGGCCCATGTCCGTTTCGTAGATGAGAGTCTTGATCATGCGTTCGGGCGGCACGCCGATCTTGGGGGAGACTTCCTCCACGGCGCGAAGTCCCGGCGTCGCCACTTCCTTGAGCGATCCGGAAGGAGGGGCGGAGGGCTCTCCCTGGGGAACTTTCGTTTCCGCCTTCTCCACGTTCGCCGCGTACTTGCAGGAAGTACAAGCGGCAATCGCATCCTCGCCCGATTCAGCGAGCACCATGAATTCTTCCGAATCCGATCCGCCGATGGCGCCCGTATCCGCCTCGACGGCCCGCGCTTCCAGGCCGCAACGCTCGAAGGTGCGAAGGTACGCCTCGCGCATCCGGTTGTAGGTCTCGTCGAGCGATTCCTGGGAGGCGTGGAAGCTGTAGCCGTCCTTCATCAGGAACTCGCGGCCGCGCATGAGACCGAAGCGCGGGCGGATTTCGTCGCGGAACTTGGTCTGGATTTGATAGAGCGTCTTGGGCAGGTCTTTGTAAGAACGGATTTCCCCGCGCACGAGGTCGGTAATGACTTCCTCGTGGGTGGGCCCGTAGCAGAATTCCCGCTCATGGCGGTCTTTGATGCGCAGGAGTTCTTTCCCGTATTTCTCCCAGCGTCCCGATTCCTTCCAGAGCTCCGCCGGAACCATGGAGGGCATGAGCACTTCCTGGCCGCCCGCCCGATCCATCTCCTCGCGGACGATCTGTTCCACCTTGCGGAGGGCCTTGAGCCCCAGGGGGAGGAATTCATAAATCCCCGCCGCCACTTTGCGGATCATTCCGGCCCGAAGGAGCAGTTTGTGGGAAACGAGCTCCGCTTCGGCGGGGGCTTCTTTCAAGGTGGGGGCGAAAATCTGGGTGTAACGCACGAGGGGTTTCCTTCAGGAATAAACCTAGCGGGCCATGCTTAAGTGAAGAGCCGGGGTTTGTCCAGATAAGGGGATCGGGTGGGAATTGAGAATGGG
>JBFLVN010000121.1:0-11137 GCA_040758475.1 Bdellovibrionota bacterium | reverse complement strand
GCGGGCGCGGACTTGTTCCAAAACGCTGGCAAGCGTTCTTTTCCCAAGGGCCCCCTTGAGTTCCCGCTCCACGGCGTCGAACTCCTGCCAGATGGCCTTGGCCGCCTGGGTGGGGGAATCCCCCCCGCGCCGGGCGAGCGCGCCGCCCCCCTCGCTTTCGAGGGATTCGAGGACGTCGGAGAAATGGATCGCCTCGGGCCCCCGGGCGAGGCGATAGCCCCCGGCCTGTCCCCGGCGGGACTGGACGAGCCCGCTCCGCTTGAGGGATACGAGGATCTGTTCGAGGAACTTCCTCGGGATGGCCTGTTTTCGGGCAATTTCTTCGATGGCCAGGGGCTCCGCGTGGCCGGAGGATTCCCACAGGGCGATCTCCGAAAGGGCCCGAAGGGCGTAATCGCAACGGACGGGGAAGAGATTCATGGGTGCCTCACCGAAATCCTAGAGAGTTCAGGGCCTTATAAAGCCCATAATACCCCTAGGAATAGTCTGTATTTTGATGGGCGTCAACTGGCGCCTGCCCCGCCCCACTCCTATATATGGGCGCCCTCCGGCCATAGGGGCCGGATCATATTCCAAGGAGAAAGCACATGATCCAAGAAGGCGAAAAGCTCCCCGCGTTCAAGCTCGTGGGGGATGACGGCAAGACCTATACGAACAAGGATTTCGCGGGGGAGCACCTCGTCCTCTTTATCTACCCCAAGGACATGACCCCCGGCTGCACCCAGGAGGCCTGCGACTTCCGGGACAACGTCTCCCGGATTTCACGGAAAAAGGCCCAGGTCGTAGGGCTCTCCAAGCTCGACGAAAAGAGCAAGAAGAAGTTCAAGGAGAAGCACCAGCTCAATTTCCTCCTCCTCGCGGACCCGGACCAGAAGTATTTGAACGAACTGGGCCTCATTAAGGACAAGGTGATGTACGGAAAGAAGGTCAAAGGGATCGTCCGGACGACCCTGCTCGTCGGCCCCTCGGGGAAGGTCGAGAAACTCTGGTCCCCCGTCAAAATCGAGGGCCATGTCGATGAAGTCCTGGGGGCGCTCTGAGGGCTAGCTTGTCACCGGAACGCTTTCGGCAGATTCTATTTTTTTAGGCGGAAAACGGGGCCAGGGGGCCGTATCAAATGAACACTCAAAAATAGGTCGTGGAGACGGTGGTGAAGGAGGTGGAGGAGTTAAAAAAACATCCAGCGCGCCAGCGCCTATGTCCCTCTCTGGCTCGTCGGCCTTTGATAATAAGATGATTATCCCAACGACGAGTGCAATTAGCAGTAACGTTACAAGAACTTTCCCGACAATCTCCCCGGCTTTCGATTCATTTGGTTTATCGACAGAACGATGGCTACCCCAACACCCCCACCAATCCCACGCCACTACTTGGTCCATCGAGTCCAAATAAAAGCTCTTGGTGTCCGGCCAACATGGGAAATAACCGCCATCAGGAGCAAGAGAATCAGTGGAACATTTCCCGCCTGTCACGACGTTGTATCCGGTCTCGTAAATGAGTTTCTTGTGCCCTTCAATAGGCACGGGCTCCACCCGCATGGGTTCTCCCATGGCCTGCCGAAGTTCTACTCCTGTCCGGCCGATCCAAGCATTCATGACAGTGATCTTCGGATTAGCGGCACACCCAGTGACCAACATCCAAAAGGCCACAACAACAAGAAACGGACGCGAGCGGCTGGTCAGCAAGTACCACCGGCTTTTGATCCAACGGGGCAAAGGGGAAGGCATGAATGGTTCCACCGGCACCCATCCTATCCAGGCCGGTTTCCGTGGTCTTGTGAGGGGCGTCACCAACTCCGATTTTGGAAGCAACGGCCGGGCACCCCATTCATGTATTTCGAGGAGGGCCCCGAGCGGCAACCCCTTGGAATCTCAGGGTGTTTTGGGGATTGGGAAAGTTGACAGGGGGGCTTCGCTCGTTATAATGCGCCGCGACCCGGGGCTGCGCGGCCTCTATAACCGTTTCCCCGGTCGTTTGGGCGCAATCTTTAAGAACTTCGGGGATCGTACGGCGAACATCCAAGACGTTTGACGCGCAGCCGGGTGCGCCCCCGGAGGACTCCGCTTCAAGCGAGGAGAGCATCGAGAATGTCCGAAACCGCCGCAGCCACCGCTCCAGCCGCCGCGCCCGCCCAGCCGGTGCGCCCGCCGCCGCGCAAGAAGCCCGAGCGCATCCTGGGCCTTCCGCCCGACCGCCTTTCGGACAACCACATCTGGACCCGCCGCGACTTTTTCAGCCTCTCGGGCTGGGGCCTCATCCTGGGGGCGCTCGCCACGGGCGGCATCGCGTTCCTCCGGTTCATGTTCCCCCGCGTCCTCTTCGAACCCGATCCGACCTTCAAGGCCGGTTTCCCTTCCGATTACCCCCCGGGCACGGTGAGCGAGAAATACATCGCCGCCCAGCGCGTGTGGATCGTCCACATGCCCGAAGGCCTCATCGCCCTTTCGGCCATCTGCACGCACCTTGGATGCACGCCCCGCTGGCTTTCGGGCGAATCCAAGTTCAAGTGCCCCTGCCACGGCTCGGGCTTCACGAAAGACGGGATCAACTACGAAGGCCCCGCCCCGCGCCCGTTGGAGCGCTGGCGCATCGGCCTGGCCGAAGACGGCCAGATCCTGGTCGACAAGTCGAAGAAGTATCTTTCGGAGAAAGGCGAGTGGGGACAGCCGGGCTCTTATCTGCCGGTCTGATTCCGCCGCTTTCTTTTAACAGAGCGAACCCAAGAGGAGAGCCGCTTCCGTGGCAGACGAACCCAAACCGCAAGCGCCCGGCGAGGAATCCAAACTCGATCAGGTAAAGCGCGAAGTCGCCCAGTCCCAGGTCTGGAAGAGCGCGTTCCGTCACGGCTACGCCGATACGGGCCGCAACCGCCAGCTCATGATCCTGGGGAACATCTGGCTCCACCTCCACCCGCCCAAGATGCGCCGCCACGCCGTGCGCGTGAAGTTCACCTGGTGCATGGGGGGGATCACGTTCCTCCTCTTCCTCGTGACCCTCGTGACGGGCGTCGTCCTCATGTTCTACTACCGCCCCACGGGCGAGTACGCCTACCTCGACCTCAAGTACCTCATGCACGACGTCCCCTTCGGGGCGATCGTCCGGAACATGCACCGGTGGGCCGCCCACGCCATGGTCATCACGGTCATGCTCCACATGTTCCGCGTCTTCATGACCGGCTCCTACAAGCCGCCGCGCGAGTTCAACTGGGTGATCGGCGTGCTGCTCATCACCTTCACACTGCTCCTCTCCTTCACCGGCTACCTCCTCCCCTGGGACCAGCTCGCCATCTGGGCCATCACGGTCGCCTCCAACATGGCCCGCGCGACGCCGCTCCTGGGGCACGAAGGGCCGTTTGCCGCCCAGCTCGGGATCGGAAGCCGCTACGACGCCCGGTCCCTCATGCTCGCCGGAACGATCGTGGCCCCGGCCACGCTCCTTCGCTTCTACGTCCTCCATTGCATCGTGGTGCCGATCGTGGCGGCGCTGCTCATGATCGTGCACTTCTGGCGCATCCGGAAGGACGGCGGCATCTCGGGCCCCCTGTAAGATTTTTTTACGAGGAAAACGGACATGGCGGACGAAAAGAAAACCGAAGGCGGCCAGGAATTAGATGCTGCCAAAGCCGCGGCGGCTGAGCGCCGGGCGAAAGTGGCGGCCCGCCTGGGCCTGGACGCCGGTCCCGCTCCGGGCACCGTGCGCCCCGCCGAATCCCAGACGCCCCCGGCCGACACGTCGATGACGAGCGACCCCAAGAAGGCGCTCGAAGTCTCCAAGGACAAGATCTACGTGTGGCCCTACCTCGTGCGGGCCGAGTTCATCACGTCGATCATCGTGCTCGCGATTCTGACGCTCTGGAGCGTCGTCATCGACGCGCCGCTCGAAGAGCCCGCCAACCCGGGCCGCACCCCGAACCCCTCGAAGGCCCCGTGGTACTTCCTCGGCCTCCAGGAAATGCTCGTCTACTTCGACCCCTGGCTCGCGGGCGTCATCTTCCCCCAGTTCATCATCACGGGCCTCATGATCCTCCCCTACATCGACATCAATCCCCGGGGGAACGGCTACTACACCTACCGGGAGCGCAAGTTCGCCATCAACACGTTCCTCTTCGGGTTCCTCGTCCTCTGGATCATGCTCATCGAAGTGGGCGTGTTCATGCGCGGCCCGGGATGGAACTTCTTCGCCCCCTGGAACTATTGGGATCCGCACCTCGTCGTGGCCCTCACGAACGTGGACCTCGTCGATTTCGGGCCCTTCGCCGCGATCTCTCCTTATCTGAAGGTCGCGGGCATCGACCTCCTCGGCGGAATCGTGGTCGGGGGCTTCCTCATGGGCCTTCCGCTCTTCGGATGGATCGCCGCGCAGAAGGGCGAGCAGATCGACAAGATTCCTCTCGTGCGCAGCATCTTCGGGCCCACCTACCGTTCCGTCGTTCAAAAGATGGGGGCGGCCCGGTACTGGGTCACGGCCGTTCATTTCTCCTTCATGCTGTTCCTTCCCTTCAAGATGCTTTTGCGATGGTTCTTCAACCTCAAGTACTTGTGGGTCACTCCCTGGTTTAAGATTTAAGGAAACGGAGGAGCCCCCCGCCGGAAAAGCCTTCAATAGGGCGGACCGGCGGCCAAGCGAGGGCGCAAAACGAGCGGACGATGAGCGACGAGCCCACCCGGCGCAGCAAGCCCGTAGAGCAGGTTTCCCTGAGCGTGCCGTTCTTCGTGGCGGCCCTGGCGTTTTTCCTCTTCACCCTGTGGACCGTGTTCGATGAGTACGGCCCGCGGCGGACCTGGAAACAGTACCAGGCGCAGTTCACGGCGCTCGAAACCGCGCGCCTCCAGAAGGACATTGAAGCGGAACTCGCCCGCCTCCAGGGCTCCACTCCCGCCGATCCTTCCCAGAAGGAGGGCGAGCAGCTCCCCCCCCTTCCCGAAATCCAGCAGAAGCTGGCCGAAGCCCGCAATGCCGCGGAGACCCCGGAATTCAAGAAGATCGAAAGCGACATCCAGAAAAAAGAGCGCGAACTCTTCCTCGCCACCCAGGACTGGAAGATCGCCAAGAGCTGGGACATCGAGCACGCCTTCTTCTACGAAGAAGCCTTGAAGCACAAACACGAGCACGAGATCGCGGAACTGAAAGCCAAGCTCGACAAGGACGCCGCCGACATCGCCCGCACCGGGGAGAAGATGAAGGCGGTCGAAACCGAACTGGCCGACCTGCGCAAGCAGAAAGACACGCTCCTCACGGAAGTCGCCAAGTGGGAGGAGCTCGAAAAGACCGTCTCGCGGGAACTCCTCTCCCTCCAAGACAAGCTCGCCCGCGTGAAGAAGCCCCTGATCGTCCCCAACGCCATCTGGTACGACGGCACCATCGAGCAAGTGGTCCTGCGCGGCTACCACACGAACGAATTCAGCGAAGAGCAGTACACCGTCGACCGTTGCATGACCTGCCACTTCTCCATCGACAAGGCGGGCTACACGGGCGAGGACGTTCCCAAGGTGCTCGAAACCCACCCGGACCGGGAAGCGCTCCTCGGCAAGCACCCCGTCAAGCAGTTCGCCTGCACCCCGTGCCACCAGGGCCAGGGCGTCGCCGTTTCGACGACGACGGCCGGTCACACGGACCTGGACGAGGCCCACGGCCTCCTCGAGTTCTGGGAACACCCGGTGCTCGGCTTCGTCCAGTCGGGCAACTATCACGATTACAAGGAAGAGCGCGATCCCACCTACACGCAAGCCTCCTGCTTCAAGTGCCATTCGAAGCAGTACGCCATCGAAAGCCCCCACGCCGAAGTCCTCAACGCCGGCCGGGAATACGTCACCAAGCTCGGCTGCTGGGGCTGCCACAACATGAAGGACGTGGGCGACGGGGCCGTCGGTTTCACCGGCAAGAAGGTGGGCCCCTCGCTCGCCCGCATCGCGGGCAAGGTGAGCGCCGACTGGATCGTCTCCTGGGTCGACCACCCGCAGGCGCATTTGCCGCGCTCGCGCATGCCCCATTACGAGGATTTCGGCGATCCCGCCAAGAAAGCCGACGACCTCAAGGGCGTGGCGGCGTTCCTTCTCTCCCAGTCGGAAAAGAGCTGGCCCGCCATCGAGCAGGACAAGCGCCCCGAGAGCTTCTTCAGGTCCGGAAACGCGGGCCGCGGCGAGAAGCTCTTCAAGAGCGTGGGCTGCATGGGGTGCCACGCCCTGGGCGAGCGCCCGGAGAACTGGGGCAAGAAGGACAACCTCTTCTTCCGCGAATTCGACGTGGCCCCCGACCTCTACAACACGGGCAACAAGATCAAGAGCGCCAAGTGGATCTACCACTGGGTGAAGGATCCGCAGAGTTACGATCCCACGACCATCATGCCGAGCCTGCGCCTCTCGGACCAGGAAGCGCTCGACATCACGGCGTTCCTCGTCCAGCAGAAGGGCAAGGACGTCCCCGCCGTCGAAGGGCTCGCCGAGAAACTCTCCGACCCCGAAACCATAAAGCGCGGCGAGTGGGTCGTGCGCGACTACGGCTGCTACGGCTGCCATCAGATCAAGGGCATGGAGAACGAAGGGAAGCTCTCGGTCGAACTCACGGCGTTCGGCAACAAGAAACCCTACGAGCTCGCCTTCGGGACGCGCACCGACGTCCCCGGCACCTGGGAAGACTGGACGCTCGAAAAACTCCGCAACCCGCGCGGCTTCCAGACGGAGCGGCAGCTTTCCAAGATGCCCAGCTTCCATTTCTCGGAAGAGGGCGCCCACGCCATCCGCGTGCTCCTCAAGGGCTTCAACGCCGAGCACGTGGGCGAAAAATGGCTCCGGCACCTGGACCCCAACGCGAAGGCGGCCGAGGAAGGGCGCCAGCTCGTCGAACAGTTCAACTGCAAGGGCTGCCACGTGGTCGACCACAAGGGCGGCCGCATCCTGGCGTATTTGAGCAACCCACAGTTCGGCCCCCCGCAGCTCAACAACCTGGGCGAAAAACTCCAGCCCGAGTGGTTCTACAATTTCCTCCTGGACGTAAAACCCGTCCGCACGTGGCTCGACCTGCGCATGCCTTCCTTCCCGCTCGACGGGACGGAGGCCCGCAAGATCGTCCAGTACTTCGGCGGCAAGGCGGGCGACCTGGACCCCTTCACCCACTTCGATCCGGGAACGATCGATCCCGAGAACGTGAAGAAGGGCAAACAGATCTACGAGACGTACCGCTGCACCCAGTGCCACTTCAACAAGACGAGCGGCTACACGGAGGCCGAAAAGGCCGCGGCGGCGCCGAGCCTCCAGCTCGCCCACAAGCGTCTCAAACCCGAGTGGTTCGTCAAGTGGATCGGTTCGCCCGGCTACTACTGGGACGGCGTACGGATGCCCTCGTTCTTCTATCTGGAAACGGACAAGAACGGGAAACCCATCCTGGACCACGCCAACCAGTACGCGGCCCAGGCCATCCCGCAGCTCGAAGCCCTGCGCGACTTCCTCCTCGTCTACGGACGGGAAGGGGAAGTCCAGGGCAAGCTCGGTACGAAGCGCAAGAGCTATTCGCTCAACGAGAAATAAGGGAACCCGGATGACGCTTGCGAAGAAACTCCGCGCCCCTCTCCAAGCGGGCGCGACCGGCGCGTTTTTCCTGCTGGCCGCGGCGGTTTCATCGCTGGCCTACGAAGCCAAACCCGTCCCCGCGGGCGAGTGGGGATCGCTCGAAGGGACGGTGAGCGTGGACCGCCCGGTCACGCCCGTGCTCCTTCCCGTGACCAAGGCTCCTGAAATCTGCGGGTATCAGAAAGTGGGCGGGGTCGTGGCGGCGGACCAGCGCCTCAAGGACGCGGCCGTTTATCTAGACGAAGTGCCGGTGGGAAAGCCCCTGCCCGTGGAGCCCGTGCGCCTCGATCAGCAGCGCTGCGCGTTCATCCCCCGGGTCTTCACGCTCGCCGCCGGGCAGCCGCTCGTCGTCCGCAATTCAGACGACACCCTCCACACCGTCCGGGCGGAAGTCGAAGGCCTCACCCTCTTCAACCTCGCCATGCCGACGAAGAGCCAGGAACTTTGGAAAAAGCCGCTTCTGCGCGGAAGCGAACTCCTCACCCGGGGGCGCGTCAAATTCTCCTGCGAGGCGGGCCACACCTGGATGGAATCCTGGGCCGTCGTTTTGAGCCACCCCTATGCCACCGTGACGAGCGACGACGGCCGTTTCCGAATCGACGACGTTCCGCCCGGAACGTACCACATGATCTTCTGGCACCCAGTCCTGGGCGAGAGCTCCCAATCCATCACCCTCCGCGCCGGCGAAAACCTGCGCGTGAATGTGACGCTCCCCGTGCCGGATTCGTAATCACTTCCAATCCCACTCCCTTACGGCCTTGAGGGCGCTTTTGGTAAGCAATTCGTAATTTCCGCTGATGACGGAGGCCCGTTCGCGGGAGAGTTCTTTCCCTCCCGGTTCGCTGAGAACGAGCTCGACCCCCATCACGGCCCCCAGGTCGCTCACGCTCCCGGCAAGAGAGAGAGTCGATTCCTCTTTGGAAGAAACCAGGGAGAGCTTCTCCGATCGCAAGGCCGATTCGAGGGCCGATCGCACTTTCGCGGGCGCTTCACCGTTTCCCGTGAAATTCCCAAGGTAGAGGCGAAGGCCTTTCTTTTTCCGCTCTTCGATTCGCTTGGAGCCTTCCGCCACAAGGCCCTTTAATTCTTCCTCGCCTTTTTTCGTAAACCCCCGGTAGGGTTTCACCACGTACCCGAATTCGTCGATCAAGATTCCCGTGGGGAGCCCCGTCACGGCGTATCCCTTGATGAGGGTCTCCTTGGCGCCGATCAGCACGGGCACTTTCAATCCGAAATCAGCGGCCGTCTGGCGGAGTTCCCCGGGATCGTCCTCCTGGTAACCGATGGCGAAAATCCGGAGGGTCTCGGGATAGGCAGCGGCGAGGGCGTTAAGCATCGGCGCCTCCGCCCGGCAGGGGGCGCACCACCCGGCGAAGAAGGAGAGAAAAACGAGCTTCCCCCGCTGGGCGCGAAGGGAGACGGATTCGCCGGCAAGATTCTTCGCGGCAAACTCGGGAGCGCGTTTGGGGGAATCAGCCGAGCGGACGGAGGATACCAGCGCCAGGAAGATCACGGCCGTCCGGACAAAAAACTTCACGGATTTACGCCTCCCAAGAAGTGGCGATCATAGGCCGCCCTTTGGAAAAAAATCACCCTGGCCCCGTCCCCCTCCTTCAAGTAAAACGGCGGCCCATGCGCCGCGTTTCGCTCGAAGAAGCCATCGGCCAGATCCAATCCGGCCAGCGGGTTCTCGTACCCCCCGGTTGCGGCCACCCCACGGCCCTCGCCCGGGAACTTGGGAATCAGGCCGCCCGATTCAAGGAACTCACCATCGTAGGCGGCCTCTCGCTTTCCTCCGCCCCCTGGCTCGATGAGCGTTTTCCAAACCTCCGCTTCGTCACCTATCACGTAAGCGGCCCCGTACGGGAAGCCTTCGCGCGGGGGCAGGCTAAGTACGTTCCGCTCCGGTATTCCGAAACCATCCGTGTTTTTTCTCGCGGTGGCGCCCTGGCTCCGGACGCCGTGCTTCTCCAAGTCGCCCCGCCGGACAAAGAGGGCCGCTATTCGCTCGGCGTCTCCGTTTCTTATTCTCTCCCCGCCGCACGCACAGCGCCCGTAGTCATCGCCCAATTAAATCCCAAAATGCCCCGGACCTTGGGAAATGGTTTTCTCCGGGAAGACGAAATCGATTTCCTCACCGAAGCGGACGAGCCCCTCGTAGCCTACGAGCCCGCCCCCATGGGGGAGGTTGAAACGAAAATCGCCTCCTTCGTGGAAAAACTCATTCCCGACGGCGCCACCATCCAGACGGGCCTTGGCGCCGTGCCCGAGGGGCTTCTCTCGTTCCTCAAAGGGAAGAAAAACCTCCGGCTCCACTCGCTCCTCGTCGATTCGGCCATCGGCTTGATGAAATCGGGGGCCGTTAAAAACGGCCCCGAGGGGACGAGCATCTGCGAGATCATGGGGACGGAAAAACTTTTTTCCTTCTCCCACGAGAACCCCGGCGTTTTCATGGAGGATTCCTCCGTCGTCCACGACGTCACCCGCGTCGCGAAAATTCCCCGCTTTGTCTCGATTCTTTCGGCCCTTGAGATTGACCTCACCGGCCAGGTGGCGGCCGAATCGGCCGGGGGAAAACTCCTGGCTGGCATCGGCGGTCAGCTCGACTTCGCCATGGCGAGCGCGGTTTCCGAGGACGCCGTTTGCATCGTGGCCCTTCCCTCCACGGGGGGGAAAAACGGCGAAAAATCCAAAATCGTCCCGCGCCTTGCGCCGGGAACGGCCGTCACGACGCCAAGGTCCCTTGTCCGCTACGTGGCCACCGAGCACGGCATCGCAGATCTTCGGGGCCTCGACCTGGAGGCAAGAGCGAAAGCCCTCTGCCGCATCGCCCATCCCCGCTTCCGGGAAGAACTCGAACAGGCCGCGAAGGAAGGCGGCGCGTTCTAAAGATTTCCCATGCGCGAGTTCCCCGCCGCCAAAACGATCTGCCTCCTCTCGCTTTGCTCGTTCCTCGCGCTTGGCGCCTTCGGCATCCGCTACGCCTCCCAGACCTGCGACGAAGGGCTCCTTCTCGTATCGGGATACTCCTACTTCGCCACGGGCGATTTCCGGATAAACCAGGACCACCCGCCCCTTGGGAAACTCCTCCTCGCCCTTCCCGTTTATCTCTTCGAGCGGCCCGCTTTTTCCCCCGATCCTGCAGCCTGGGAAACGGCACGTACCCGGCCCGTGGCCGGCTGGGTGATCGCAAAAGAATTCCTCTACGGACCGGCGATGGATGCCGACCGCATCCTGGGACTCGGGAGGCTCACGGCCCTCGCGGCGGGGTTTCTAACCATCCTGCTTATCGGCCTCTGGTCCTATCGCCTCTGGGGATGGAACGGCGCGGCCGCAAGCGTGGCTCTCGCCTCTTTCGATCCCACGCTGCTCGCCCATTCTTCCCTCGCCACGCTCGACGCCCTGCTCGCTTTCTTTTTCTTCCTCACGGCTTTCTCTCTTTTCGAATACGAGCGCACCGGAAAGAAGAGATTCCTCCTCGTGGCTTGCGCCGGTGGAGCGGCCATCCTGGAGATCAAATTCGTGGGCCTTGCCCTTCTCCTGCTTCTTTGCGCCCTCTGGGGGCTTTCGGA
>JBFLVN010000120.1:0-11204 GCA_040758475.1 Bdellovibrionota bacterium | reverse complement strand
CGCCGCTCGGAGAAGCCCCGGTCTCCCCGCCGGCCGAGTGGCGGGAGCGGCTCGTAAAACAACTTCGCGCCGCCCTTCCCGACGGTGGACGGGCGGGCGACGTTCTCGAAATTTCCCTTGAAGAACTCCTCTATCCACCCGCCGCAAAACCGGCGGCCACCCAAACCGCGCCGCCGGAACCCGCGCCCCCCGCCCCGCCGGTCGAACGCATTCTCCGGGAAAAATTTCCGGGCCTCGCCCCGGGCGGAACGGATTTCGCCAAAGCCCAGGCGGACCCGGAACGGGCTTATCTCGCCTATCTCCTCGCCGCCAAAAAACGGGATACGCGGCCGGACCTTCCGCTCTACACGCCCGAGAGCCGGGATTTTTTCAAAAAGCATCCGGTCACGGCGGACCAATTGGAACGGGTAGAAGAGAAATACGTTGGCGCGCCTTATGAAGTAGCGATCCAAGAAGAGAGGGCCGTCGTCCACTTCCCCTCGCTCGACCTCACTTACGCGCCGCTCTTCCTCAAAAAAAGCGAATCCGGGTGGCAGATGGATTTCTTCGCCATCTCCCAAAGCATCCGCACGAGCGTTGAAAAGCTCTGGCGTTTCGACAAACCGGAAGGAAACCCCTACCGCTTCGCCTTCGAGCCTTACTTCATCGACGAAGCGGGATACGTGATCTACCGCCGGCGGGCGCGGTAAAAATTCTCAGGTTGGATCGACGGGCGCCGCCGCGGCGGCCGCGCCGGGGAAACGGATCGTAAAGCGCGTCCCCCGGCCCACTTCGCTGTCGAGCCGGATGGTCCCGCCGTGGAGTTCGATGAAGGTCTTCGTGATGGAGAGCCCCAGGCCCGTCCCCAGGCTCGTCGAACGGTCGGTGCGGCGCTTTCTCGCGATGGCGAATTTGTCGAAGACGATCTTCTGATCCTCCGGCGGAATCCCCTTGCCCGAGTCGCGCACTTCGACCTCGAGAACTCCGGGCCGCCGGCGCACGGAACAGGCGATCTCCCCGCCCGCCGGGGTGAACTTGATGGCGTTGTGGAGGAGGTTCGCCACGGCCTGCTGGATTTTCGAGCGGTCCATGGAGACGTGTTCAGAGCCGTCTTCCAGGAACAGATTGTAGTGAATCTTCTTGTCGGCCGCCTCGCGGACGTACTGCTCGAAGGCGTCGCGCACCACCTCGTCCAAGGGCGCCGGAGCCACGTGGAGGACCACCCGCCCCGATTCGAGCCGCGCCGAATCGAGGAGATCCTTGATCAGATCGAGCATCCGCTTGGAAGCCTTCTGAACCTCGTCGGAATACTCGCGGAGCTTCTCCTTCCCCGCGTCTTCCAGGATTCCGATGGCGAGCATCTCCCCGTATCCCTGGACGGAGACGAGAAGGTTCTTCAGATCGTGGGAACAAATCGCCAGGAAATCGCTTTTCAGCGCGTCGGCCTCCGCGAGGTGCATGTTGGCGACTTTCAGGTCGCGGGTGCGGTCCTCCACCCGGCGCTCCAGATTGCGGTTCAAATCCTCCAAGGCCGTCGAGTGGAGGATGAGCTGGTAGACGAGCCACACGGAGGCCGTCACGGCCATGATGCCGAAAATGAAATAGGAGAAGAAGATTCCGCGCCAGAGCCCCGCCCCCACGGCGAAGTCGTTCACCGTGGCGAAGAGGACGCTGCCCACGGCGGGAAGGGCGAAGAAGAACTCGGCCCGGCGCCGCGCCCGGTAGAGGAAATAAATCTGGCGGCCCGTCCAGAGGAACCACGCGGGAATAACGCCGCCGCCGAGAATGTAGAAAAACGGCGTAGCGGGAAGGCCCTCCCGCGGACGCAGGGACCAGAAAATCTGGCCCAGGGAATCGTAAAAGGTGATGACTTCCAGCGTTTCGGGCCAGAAGGCGTACCAAAGACAGATACTGAAGAAAGACCCCACGCCCAGGAAGAAAGCGGCTCCGTCCATCCAGGTCCGGGCGCCTCCCAGGACGATCCGGGTCGCCCAGTAGAAAGTCGGAACGACGACCCCGAGGGCGAGCATCTGGAGGAGGCGCAGCCAGTGGGGAAGTTCGGCCGTGTGATGGAGCCAGAAAGTGGTTCCAAGCGAAACGGCAACCGCGTGGGCGTAGACGGAGAAGACAATGAAGAGTTCGTCTTTTTTCCAGAAACGGTAAAGCCCGATGCAAGCGGCCCCAATGGCGAGCGCCACGAGCGAGAGGCCCAGATGGATGAGTTCAAGGAGGGAAAACGCCATGGCGGCGGCGCCCCAATCGCCGCGCACGCCCCTAGTTTAATCACGAAATGGAGAAGACCATCCCCCCGCCGTCATCACTTTAAGCGCTTATACAGGGGGCGTTATGAGGGAGCTCACCGGCACTCAATCAGGAGTTCTTTCCACATCCCCCGGCAATCTCTCATGGCCTTGAGCCGCAGTTTTTCCAGGTCTTCCCACTGCTTGGGCTGGGGAACCCCCTGGGCTACCCAGGGAATGGCCCAGCCGCGCTCCAGCATTTCTTCGGCCACGTCGTCTCCTCCCACCTTGAGACGGACCCAAACGGTCGCCCGCTTGGCATCGCTCCTCCGAGCCGGTTCGGCTTCGGGGACTTCTTCCCACTTGAGCTTTTTGCTCGAAGCCAGGATTTCATCGAGCGCCTTGGATGACGGCTCGGAAAACGCTTCAACCATCTGAACCCAGGAGTGCCACTTCTTGCGCAGGTCGATGTAGGAAATATCCCGGGGGATGCGCTCGGTCATCTGGCGGTTCGCATTCCCTTGGGGGGCGTCGATCCAGGCGATGCGAAAGCGCATCCAGCGCCCCTCGTGGTGGACCCAAAGGCTCGAAGCATCGAGCACTTTCCAGGATTCGGGCAAATCTTCCCAGGCGAAGGCCCCCAAGGGGCCCGCAAGGAGAAGCGACCCGGCGAGAAGGAAAGACGCTAAAAACCGCATGGGGGGCATTGTAGTTGTATCCCCGGGCGGGGGAAGGCCAGCCCCCTTCCCGGCTTGCCATTTCCCTCGCCGTGGATTCATAGTTGGGCGCTTTTTGGGGCGGTGGGTCCGCCCAAAACACACGTCCGATCGGCCTTGCCGGCCTGGATTTCCTGCTTCCCCGGGGCGCCTTCAGGTTGTCCCGCGGCGGCCCCCTGGCGGACCCAACCATTAGTACCCAAGAAGCGGGCTGCTGCGGAGTGGATGCGCTCCACCAGTTATCCGGCACGCGTATCGGGCGGAGGACAAAAACCACGGGCCCTTCCGGCCTGCCTCAACAAACCGGAAGGTTTCCCGAAAACACGGGAGGCTAAAAGCCATGGCTGTACAGATGAAGCAACTCCTCGAAGCGGGAGTGCACTTCGGGCACCAGACGCGCCGCTGGAATCCGAAGATGAAACCTTATATCTACGGCGCACGCAACGGCATCCACATCGTGAACCTCCAACTCACGGTGGACCTCTTTCAGAAGGCCTACGACTTCGTGGCCAACACCGTCGCCCGCGGCGGGAAGATCCTCTTCGTCGGAACCAAGAAGCAGGCCGCCGAAGTGGTCCAGCAGGAAGCGACCCGGGCCGGGATGTATTACGTCAACACCCGGTGGCTCGGCGGCACGCTCACGAACTTCCGGACGATCTCCAAGTCCATCGGCAAACTCAAAGAACTCCAGGAAGCCGAAACGAGCGGCCTTCTGAACAAGCTCACCAAGAAGGAGGGTTTGAACCTCCAGCGCCACCGCGAGAAGCTCGAACTCGCCCTGGGCGGAATCCAGATGATGACCCGCCTGCCCGACGCCCTCTTCGTCATCGACACGAAGAAGGAAGCGATCGCCGTGGCCGAGGCCAACCGCATGGGCGTTCCGGTCGTGGCGGTGGTCGATACGAATTGCGACCCGGACCCGATCCAGCACGTGATCCCCGGCAACGACGACGCCATCCGGGCCATCTCGCTCTTTACGAACCAGATCGCCGAGGCTTGCGTCGATGGCGGACGCCTTCAGGCCGAGCGCCTGCGCGGCCAGGGTGTGGACGTGGAAGGGGGCGCTCTCCCTCCGGGCGGGCTCACCCACTACGCGACCTACGAGAAGGACGAGCTTCGCGAAGAGATCGAAGCCGAGAAAACGGCCCGCGACAAAGCGGCGGCCGACGCCTGATCTTCGGGCGCTTTACATCCAACAGGAGCATCGAACGTGGCGATTACTGCGGACATGGTGAAGAACCTGCGCGAACAAACGGGCGCGGGAATGATGGATTGCAAGAAGGCCCTGGCCGAAACGGCCGGGGATTTCGAGAAAGCCAAAGACTTCCTCCGGAAGAAGGGCTTGGCGGCCGCCTCCAAGAAGGCCACGCGCAAGGCGAGTGAAGGGCAGATCGGCTCCTACATCCATTTCGGCGGCCGGATCGGAGTACTGGTCGAAGTGAACTGCGAGACGGACTTCGTGGCGCGCACGCCCGAGTTCCAGCAGCTCGTCCGGGACGTGGCCATGCACATCGCCGGGGCGCCCACCATCCCCATCGCCGTGCGGCGCGAGGAGATCGACCCGGCCGTCCTCGAAAAAGAGAGGGAAATCGCCCGAGCCCAGGCGGCCGAGCAGAAGAAGCCCGAGAAGATCTGGGACAAGATCGTCGAGGGGAAGGTGGACAAGTTCTACAAGGACCACTGCCTCCTCGAGCAGGTCTTCGTGAAGGACCCCGAGGGGCGCAAGACCATCAGCGACCTCCTGACGGAAGCCGTCGCCAAGATGGGCGAGAACATCGTGATCCGCCGCTTCTCGCGTTTCGAGCTGGGCCAGGGAGCCGCTTCCGAGGAAGAAGCCGAGCCCCAGGCCCAGGCCTGATTTTCGAGTCCTTTCGATCGCGCCGGTATTCGGAGGTTTCGGGAAAACCACCGTGGCCAAGAAACAGGGCTCCAAGTACAAGCGCGTCCTCCTCAAGCTCTCGGGAGAAGCCCTCCAAGGGGAACTCTCTTTCGGCCACTGCGGTAAAACCCTGGACCGCATCGCCCGGGAAATCACCGAAGTTCTCGCCATGGGGGTGGAACTCGCCCTCGTCGTGGGCGGGGGGAACCTCTACCGCGGCGTCACGGGTGCGGCCCAGGGAATGGATAGGGCCACGGCCGATTACTGCGGCATGCTCGCCACCGTCATCAACGGCCTCGTCCTCCAGGACGCCATGGAGCGCCACCACATCAAGACGCGCGTCCAGAGCGCCCTTGAACTCCACCAGGTCGCCGAGCCCTACATCCGCCGGCGGGCCATGCGGCACCTCGAAAAGAACCGGGCGGTCATCTTCGCCGCCGGGACGGGAAACCCCTTCTTTACGACCGACACGGCGGCGAGCCTGCGGGCCCGCGAGATCGGCGCGGACGTCATCCTCAAGGCTACCAAAGTGGACGGCGTCTACGACAAGGACCCGGCCCGCCACAAGAACGCCAAGCGCTTTGACCGCCTGGGGTACATCGAAGTGATCAACAAGGGCCTCCAGGTCATGGATGCGACGGCCATCAGCTTGTGCATGGAGAGCCAGATTCCGATCGTCGTTTTCGACCTGACCGTCCCGGGAAATATCGTCCGGGCCGTGCGGGGGGACGACATCGGCACGGTGGTAGGGGGGAGCAAATGAGCACGGACGCGGTTTTTTCCAAACTCAAGCAAGGTCTCGAAGCCAGCATGGATTCGCTCGGGCGCCAGTTCGGCGGCATCCGGGCCGGCCGGCTCTCGCCCAACCTGCTCGACAGCATCAAGGTGGAAGCCTACGGCCAACAGATGCCCGTCAATCAAGTGGCCACCATCACCGCCTCCGACGCCAAGACGCTCAAGATCGCCCCTTTCGACCCGAGCACCATCGGGGCCATTGAGAAGGCCATCCAGAAAAGTAACCTAGGGATCAATCCCCGGAACGACGGGAAGGCCGTCTATCTTTCGAGCCCGCCCCTCACCGAAGAGCGGCGCAAGGAATTCGTCAAGCTCGCCAAACAACACACCGAGGATTGCCGGGTGAGCCAGCGCAACCACCGCCACGAGGCCCTCGACGCCCTCAAGAAACTCGAAAAGGACAAGAAAATTTCCCAAGATGACCAACGCCGGGGAAACGAACAGGTTCAGAAATTCATCGACGAGTACGGGAAGAAGATCGATGCCGCCTTCAAACGCAAGGAAGCCGAAATCCTCGAAGTCTAAAGGGGCTTCGGGGGCCGCGCTCCCCAATACCCGGCGGATCGAGAAGACCCTCCGGCGCCACTGGCCCCGGAACATGCCGGACAATCTCCCCCGGCACGTGGCCATCATCATGGACGGCAACGGCCGGTGGGCGCAGGAACGGGGCCTGCCCCGCGTCGAAGGCCACCGCCAGGGGGCCAAGAGCGTGGCGGCCGTCGTCGCCATCTCGCGGGAAATCGGAATCCCCTACCTCACGCTCTACGCCTTTTCGAGCGAGAACTGGCGCCGCCCCCGCATCGAAGTGAGCGCCCTCATGCACCTCCTCGAGGACTACCTGGACGGGGAACTCGAAGAGATGCTCAAGCACGGCATCCGTTTGAAGGCCGTGGGCGACCTCGACAAGCTTCCTCCCAAAGTCCGCAACCATTTGAATTCCGTCATCCAGCGGACTTCCCACGGCCGGGGCATGACCCTCATCCTGGCCCTCTCCTACGGCGGCCGGCAGGAGATCATCCACATGGCCCAGGAAGCCGCCCGGCAGGGAGGCGCGGGGACGATCGATCCCGAGAAGATCGGGGAAAAATGGGTCTCCGACCACCTCTACACGGCCGGAATCCCCGACCCGGACCTTCTCATCCGCACGGCCGGCGAATACCGCCTCTCGAATTTCCTCCTCTGGCAGACCGCCTACACGGAACTCTACGTGACGAAGACCTACTGGCCCGATTTCCGCCGGGCCCAGTACACCCGCGCCATCCTCGACTTCAGCCGGCGCGAGCGCCGCTACGGCATGACGAGCGAACAGATCACAGGCAGCAAGAAGTAACCGCTTGTTCGCCGACACCCCTCACGACTAGGATCGCGCCCATGGCCAGCGCCGAAACCCTCTTCGCCTCTCCCGGACGGGAACTCGCTCACGCAAGCCGCCCCACGGCGAGCCTTTCCGCCGAAAAATTCGCGGCCCTCCTCTCCGATCCGGCGAAAGCCCCCTCCTGGTCCAAGTGGATCAAGAAGATCGATCACGTCCTGGGCGACGTCTACCTGGCCCAAACCCCCGAAGGGACGTTCCGCCTCGCCTGGTGGTGGCGCCCCGGAGAGAGAAAGCTCCTGCTCCGGTTCAAATACGGCTACTACTCGGCCGAAGCCGCCTACCAGCTGGTGGGCGAAGGCCCCCAGGCGCGCCTCGAAGGCTCCTTCCCCTACCCGCCCCCCCACTGGGGCGACCCCCAGAAAGACATCGACGGACGCCTCTCCGCCGAACTGGACGCCATCGCGAAGGCGGCGGGATGAGATTTGGATTTGCCGGGAGATAGAACTCCGGTTCAAGACCGCCCGACCCGGAACTTCGAAACGAGGCCCTTGAGACGAACGGAAATCTGGCCGAGCGCATCGACGGTATGAGCCATTTCGAGGGATTGGCTCGCGACGGACTGGCTTTCACTCAGAATTTTTGAAATTCCCCGGGCCGCCTGGTCCGAAGAAGAGGCTTGTTGCTGCGCCACCGCCAGCATCTGGCTGGAGAGGCGCGCCGCTTCGTCCACCGCTGCCACGATCTGATCGAACGCCCGGATAGCGTCCAAAAGGGCGTTGCTGCTCGCGTCCACGTGGGCCCGGAGCATGTCCACCGACTCAACAGTCTTGCGGACGTCCCCCTGAAGAGTATCCAGGATTGAGCGAATTTGAGCGGAGGCCCCGTCCGACGATTCGGCGAGTTTTCTCACCTCGGTGGCTACGACTTCGAAGCCCCGTCCCGCTTCGCCGGCCCTGGCCGCTTCGATGCCTGCGTTGAGGGCCAGGAGATTCGTCTGGGAGGAAATCTCCTTGATCAGGGAAATGATCTGCCCGATGTCGTCGGATTTCTGATAAAGGCGGGAAACGACTTGGGAGGTCTCTTCCAGGGCTTTTCCCATCTGCTTCGATACCTGTGCGGCGGGTTCGAGAGAGGAGGCCCCCTTCTCCGCCGCAACGCGCGCCGACTCGCATTTCCCGCTCGTTTCCTTCGAGAAATTGAAAACCGCTTGCGCCGAACCGGAAAGCTCTTCGACCGTCCCGGCCGACTCGGTGGACAAGCGGTTCTGGGTCTCGGCGCTGCTGGAAAGCCGCGCGGCCGCGGCCCCCAATTGCTCTCCAGCCTGGGAAAGCTCCGAGGAGACGGCGGCGATGGAAACCAGAACCGGCTGCACCTCGCCGGCCATGCGGTTGACGCTCCGGGCCAGCAACCCCAATTCGTCGTTGGAGCCGGCATCGAGCCGCCGGGTGAAATCCCCCTCCGCGATTTCCTGGAGAATTTCGCCCGTTTTCGCGAGCGGATGGGTGATCGAACGGGCCAGGAAGAAGGCGGCGAAAAACCCTACGATCGCCACACCAAAAGCCACGCCGAGCCCCACGAAAGCGCTTTCCCGGATGGAACGCTCCACCGTCGCGGAAGAAAGGCCAGCGACGACCGTACCCAACCGCCCTGAGCCGATGCCGGACTCGACGGGCGCCTCGACGCTCACGACGGCGGTATCCCGGAGAAAGGCATCGGCTGATTTGCCTCCACCCGGAGCGTTTGGAGCGACGTAAAGAGCCACCTCGGCGCCATGGGCGTCGCGCACTTGCACGAAAAGCACTTCCTGGTTCGTCTCGATGGCGCCCAGGGACTTCCGCACGGCGTCGGCGTCCGAAAATTCGAGACCGGCATTGGCCGCGAATGCGAGCATGTGGGAAACGCTCTCGGCCCGGGCCCTGAGCGCCTCGCGCGCCTGGCGGCCGGCGAACGAGTAAAGGAAAATGCCGAACAAGACCGCCGTCAGGGCCGAGAGGACCAGAATGGTTCCCACCAATTTCGTCCGGATGCCGCGTCCCTGGGCCATGGGATCAGCGTTCCCTCGCGCTCACCGGATCACCCGGGCGAGTTTGAGAACGTCGGCGGAGAAATCGCAGCCCTGCGCCTTCGCCGCCGGAAGATTGATTACGATGCGCGGCCGGCCCTGATCGATTTCAAAGCCGATTGCGAAACCCTTTTCCGCCAACGAAGCGCTGCCGGAAGCCGCCGTCACGGAACGGGCCCGGGACGCCGAGAGGATTTTATCCAGGTGCCGTTCGATACCGGCCGCCGCATACAAGCCCGCCGATTCCTGCAGGACCTTCTCAAAATCCATCCCTTCCGAAACATCGTAGGCCCGGAATGCAATGAGCAGCCCCCCGACCTTCCTCCCACCGCCGAGAGTTCTTTCGAATTCCTCGCGCTGGCGGCGGGATTCTCCGTTCTTCGAGTCGAAGAACAAGGCGAAGGAGAATTCGCTTCCCCCGTGGCGTGAGAGATTCTTGTCCATGGAAAAAAGCTTGAAGAGGATTGGAACCTGCGTGGCGATGGGAACCGCTTCTTCAGCCACCGAAACCGGAGGAAACAGAAGCAAAGCCAAGACCGCCACGGCCCCCGCCCGCCAACCGGCCATCGGAGCGCAAAAAGCCCTGGGCGCCATTTCCCTGCTATTGCTCGTACGTGATTCGGAGCGTGTATTCCCGGGACATCCCGGGGATGGGCGCATGGAAAACGTCATAAGCGGTGATAAATTCGGTTTCTTCATCGCTCAGGTTGTGGACGGCAAGACTGACGGAAAGCCCCTCCACCAACGCGTCATCATACTGGATGTTCAGATCGGCGATCACCTCTGGGCCAAACCGGCGGAGGATTTCTCCTCCGGCGCCGTCGCCCACGTAGCCGTAGCGCTTGCTCAAAAACACCAGGGAAGGGTTGATGGATAGCTGCCGGGTCAACGAGAGGCTACCCGCGGCGGCGATCTTGTGCTGGGGAAACGCCAGGAGTTGGTCCGTCCTGCCCGCCACCGCGTAGAGCGGAACGCGGTTCTTGCCGGCCGTGGTAGCGAAGGAGTAATTAATAGTTGCGTATCCCATCTCCCCCTTGATGCGGATTTCCGTCTCGGCCCCGCGGGAACCCGTGCGTTCGAAATTGGTGTACTGATCGATCGTGGGTGGCCCCGGATCGTAGTAATAGATGAAGGGATCGCGGATCGTCACGTCGAAGAAATTGGCCGTCACGGAAACGTTGTCCGTTACCCGCGCCCCGCCTTCCACTTCGAAGACATCCGCCTTTTCCGCGTCGATCGGAGGATTGAACCAGATATTCGCGATCCCCGGCGAGCGGTATCCGCGGCTGTAAAGGCCCTTGAGATGGAAACGGCCGAAACTGCGGGTCAAAGCGGCCCGCGGCGCGGCGGCGGTGCCGAACTCTTCCTGGTGCTCTACCCGCACGCCCGCTGTCAGGTTGATTTCCACTACAGGAATCTTTCCCGAGAATTCCGTGAATCCGGCGAAACGGTGGAATTTGGTCAGGACGGAGTCGGCGGAAGACGCCGCCGTCAAAAGGGAATATTCCCCGCCCAAAAGCGCGTGCACGTCCTCGAAAAGGTCGCCTTCGGCCTGGAATCCCGGAAGAAAGCGGGCGAAGGTCGTGTGATAAACGGCCGCCGATCCTCCGATCGGCGTGACGGTGTACTGCCACGGCCGCTGGGCGGCGAATTTCATGTAGGGCGTGAGCGACCACTCTCCCGCTTTCCATTCGTACGCGCTGTCGACGATGAGCGAACCGAAATCAAGATTGGATTCTTCTTCCAAGGCGGTCTCGTAATTGTCCCGCTGGACGATGCGGTACCATTCGGTCATCACCTTCCCCTCGAACCCGCCCGCCTGCACTTCGAGCATCCCCAGGAGCGGCCGGAGGCCCGAATCTCTCTCCATGTCGAACGTGTTTTGCGGAGAAGCCAGGTCCGTATAGGAGCGGTCGCTGCGCAAGGCGTTTCCGCCGTAGGCGAATGCTCCGACATAGAAGCCGTCCGAAAACCGCCGCCCTGCGGCCAGGCTGATGTTGCCCCGGGAGAGGTGCTCCTCCGTCGTGCCTCCGATGAGAGACACGTGCGCCCCTTCCAGGCCGTTTCCCACTTTGGTGATGATATTGATAACGGCGAGTTCGGCGGCGCCCCCGTAGCGGGCGGAGCCGGGGCCGCGGATGATCTCGATCTTGTGGATTTGATCCACCGGCAGCCGGTTTCCCAGGGGCACGGTGGCGTAGGCCAATTCGTTGAGTTC
>JBFLVN010000119.1:0-11395 GCA_040758475.1 Bdellovibrionota bacterium | reverse complement strand
CTCACCGACTTGGACGAAAGATTTGAATGTAGTATAATTAGTCTAAATTGGGACATAGTAGTCGAGCGACGCATGCGATCTTTTATGTATCCCGTTCCAATTTGGAAACACCCACTTGGAGAAAACCCAAATTGGGCCAAAAATTCAATTCATCTTATTAAATTGCATGGTTCTGCAAATTGGTTCTATTGCGATAATTGTCGAAGACTTTTCTTTTCAGAGGATGGGAAAGGAGCGCTTCTGCATAATGCCTATCTAGAAACAATAGATTTCTCTTTATTCAAACCAATACTAGGAAATATCGTTGACCTTGGTCGTACAGAATTAGAAAAGGATCATTCAACAGAGCGCAGGTGTGGCTATTGTGGCGGTAAACTCGGCGGCCGTTTAGCAACATTTAGTTACCGTAAATTCTTCGCAATCCCCCAATTCCAAGCACTTTGGGATCAAGCGAGTCTCGCACTTCAGGATGCTAGGCTTTGGCTTTTTGTTGGCTACTCAATGCCGGAAGCCGACTACGAATTTCGCCACCTTCTTAAGTCTGCTCAGTTAGCAGGAAAGGAATGGCCGCCAAAGATAAATGTTATCATTAAAGAAAATTTGGGAGGACCTATTACCGAGCGCTACCTTCGCTTCTTTGGTCTTTCGGATGAGAACATATTTAATGAGGGTTTAGAAAAGTGGGTTACTGAGCAACTTGAAGGCTACCTAAAAACCAGGGAATCACCAGGTTGATTCGATCTCGGCCGCACATACAATCCCCCGTCATTGTGCATCGAGCATAACTTTTTTTGCCAGCTCGCTTGAAGCGCGTATAGGGTACCTACCCTCAAAATACACATTTAGTTTATCCTCGGGAAAGATCACTTCATAATCCACCGACATCCGGTAACCCAAGCATTCAGGAGTAATCGAATCAGGATCGGGACAAGGGTATCTGTCCGCCTTCAGCCCAACCATATGTGTCACTTCCTTTGTCTGAAACGTATTAGCCATGTCATTACCATATCTTAAAAGAATTGGTTGGACAGTTAAGACAAAAAGATTTTTCGCCTGCTTGAGCCCGTCTTCTATATAACAGGCCCCTTCTGCACCAAATGCACCACCGACGGCTTCGCCGGAACACGATACCGCTTTGTAAGCTTGATATATTAATGTTTGAAGGTAAGCACCTTCAACAAACCATAGCGCACAAATACTATTGTCTGTCTTGAACTTATTAGCGAACGCCTCCACCTCTTTCCATAATACATCTGATTTTCTATCTAATAAAAAATACGAACTATTAGTAATACTAATATCAAAAACTTGGTTTTCTTGGAAAGTCATTGCCGCAGTCAAATAAGATAGTTTTATATCCCCGGAAACCTTAGATTTGCGGCTAAATTCCAAAGGAACTTTTGACTGTTTCAATAATACCCTGGCTCCAGGTTTAATGAATGATTTCGTTGATACAACTTTATTAGAATCATCAAATGACCTCATGTCATTTCCACCGGCGGCGCATACCCCTCCATTCCCCACTCGAGTTACCAGTATCAATCCAGCAATTTTTGTTGGATCTTCTGCGTAAACGCCAGGATCAGGGTATACAAATCGTTTTTTAATTGTATCCGGGACAGTAATGTTCAACGATTGGTCTCTATCCTGAAACCTCAATCCAAGGCACCCGGAAAACGAAACAATCGCTAATGCAATAATTGCTGTGAAAATATGTTTTGATTCAACTATCTTTGAATCATATTTTTCAACTCGAATGCATAATTTATTCTTCATGGCCTCCCCCTAACCGTCAATTATTACGTCTCATCAAAAAAGAAAATTCAGTACGCCGCACAGAACTAAATCTCGCCATATTTCATCCGTGTTAATTCGGCGATAATTCGCTTCTACCCCCGCTTGCCGGACGGGTCAATGGGATTCCGCATACCGGGTCCCTCCCCCACCGATTTTGGGACGATGACCGTCCCATTTTGATCATTTTGGGTGAGCGGCGCTCAATTTCGGGGGACGGGCGGGCGCGAATGCGCACGGATAGGCCCGGAAACGGTGGAGAATTATGAAGGACCACGGATGGAGAAAATCGAGGGATGAGGGGAACTACTTGGCCGCGCCGTCGCCGGGTTCGGCAGGGAGGGGGGCTTTAGGCGGTGCCGGGCCCTATCCCCTCCTCCGCCGGGCGGGTTTACGGCGCTGGCGGGGCGGGCGAGTCTGGACGCGGCCTTCCTCGTCGATGAGGCCGATGTCGAGAAGGAACTGCCACCGCTGTTCGGGGGTTTCCTTCTTCATTTCGTCCATGGCGGCGCGGGTCCGTTCCCTAAGCCGCTGTTCGCGTGGGTCGAGGAAGTCCATGGCTAGAAGTTTGGACGGAAAACCCCCTTTATACAATCGGCGTTCCGGACGGCGATCTGGATGTGGGATTCCCGGTGAAACATGGAGCCCGGGAAAACCCGTGGGCCCTCCCAGAAGGGAGAGCGCACCGTGTCGTATTTCAGATGGCGCCCGCGAGCCAGGTCCTCGATGCAATAGTTGACGACGAGGCAATCGAGTTCCCTCCGCTCTTCCAGGGGTGTTTTACCACCGTTGCGCGGCAAGGACTTCCCCCGCTTGCGAAAGCTCTCAGTCAGTTCCTGATGCGCTTCGCTGAGGAGGGTCGTGAACCAGGTATCCGTCAAGTCGAAGCAATCCCCCAGGGCGATCACGGCCCCCACGACGGCGGCCTCCCGCCCGTGCTTTTGCCGTGCCCACTCCCAAGCGCGCACGGGGGCATGCTCCCAGAAATAAATCCCCCGCCCAAGCCAATCGTACGCGTTCTGGCTTTCGGGCCAACGGTTAACAGAGAGCCGCCCCGAAAGAATCCTGGCCGCCAAGGGGCGGCTGCACCCGTGATAGCCAACGGCAATTCGGGGAAATCCCTGCACTTGGGGACTGCCTCCCATCGTTCAGGGGTGGAATAGGCGGCCAATGGGATGGTTAAACCGATAGTTGACGCGAACGCGCGATCACGCCGTTTTGTCCGGATTCCGAACAAGAAAACGTATAACCACGTCTCTGGGCGTTTAAGCATGTTTTACGAGAGGCGCCCCTCGCCGCCCCCTCTAAAATGTGCTAGAATGCAACTGGCGAAGTGCGCCTGGATGAAAAAGCGTTCATGGAAATACTCTGATGACCCAGATACCCCAGATCTCCAAAGAAATGATGATCACCTTCCGCCTCTTGTTACCCCTCCCCCTCTGGGGGAGGGTGCTCCGAAGGAGCGGGAGAGGGCTGGCATCGCAGCAAGTGGCTCACCCCTCTTCCGGCGCTTCGCGCCACCTTCCCCCAGTGGGGGAAGGGCATGGTGGAAGGGGTTCAAAAACACATGATCATCTTGATCATCTTCCCCGGGGCGCGGACGGATTGGACGCCCTCGGACGAATTGGGACGATGTACAAAAAATGATGATCACCTTGCCGCAGGAAGATGGCCCCGAAAAAAAGCTTGGCCACGTTGGCCACCTTGATCGGCTGGGTGGTTTCAGGGGGTTTTACGAGCTTGACGGGTGGGCCAGGGAAGGTGGTCAAGGAGAAGAGTTGGCCATGTTGGGAGGCGTGAAAAAGATGATGATCGCCTTGATCACCTTGATGCCTTCGCCGGGTGGCCCCCTCTTCCTGCCCCTCTCCCCCTGGGAGAGGGTGGCCCCACCAGGGCGCGAAGCGCCCAGTCCAAAGACCCGGGAGAGGGCCGTTTCACCCCTCTTCCGGCGCTTCGCGCCACCTTCCCCCGGCGGGGGAAGGGCATCAGAGGAATCCCCCCCCCAAAAAAAACACTTGGCACTCTTGGCACCCTTCATCCTTTCGGCGGTTTGGAGAGGTTTAAAGGGGTTCCGGAGTGTGCCGTCCCCTGTCACACCCCTTTGGCATTCTTGAATCGGGTTGAGGGCAGCCTGTGGCCGGGGAGTGGAAAACCTGTGGATGAAAAAAAAGTTGTCCACGACGCGCCGCTTCAAAGTCAAAAACAGACTTTGCCGGGGCGCCTGGTACGGCGGAAATTCATAGCCACGTTGTCATCTTCCGCCGGTGGGTGGACTCGGTTAGAAAATCCCCCTTCCTGCCGTTTACCGGGGAACGAAAAAACATGACCGCCGAACTTGCACCCACCGCGATCGCGCCGGGAGGCTCCCAGCTCACCGATCCGGGCCGCCTTCCCCCTCAGGACCTGGACGCCGAAGAGTCCGTCCTCGGCGGCATCCTTTTGGACAACGAGGCTTTGGACAAAGTCCCGTTCCTGCGGGCGGAGGATTTCTACCGGGAAAAACACCGGCGGGTGTTCGCGGCCATGCGCGACCTGGCCGAGAAGAACGAGCCCGTCGATCTCGTCACCCTGGGGGCGGAGCTCAAGGCCCGCGAAGAACTCGAAGCCGTGGGGGGGCAGACGTTCCTGGCTTATTTGGCCGGCCGCGTCCCCACCTCGGCCAACATCAAGTACTACGGCGAGATCGTCCAGGAGAAATCGCTCCTGCGGGCCATGATCTCCGTTTCCACCCACATCGCCGCCTCGGGCTACGAGGCGGGGACGAGCGTGGGGGAGCTTTTGGACCGCGCCGAAGCGGCCATCCTGGATATTGGCGAATACCGCCTCAAAGACGCGCTCCGTCCCATCAAGGACGCCATGCGCGAGACCTTCAAGCACATCGAGCGCATCCACGATTCGGGGGCCGAGATCACGGGCGTCCCCACGGGATTTACGGATTTGGACAGGCTCCTGGGGGGGTTCCAGGACACGGATTTGATCATCCTCGCGGCCCGGCCTTCGATGGGTAAAACGGCGCTCGCCCTCAACATGGCAAGCAACGTGGCCCTCCGGTACAAAATGCCCGTGGCGATCTTCTCCTTGGAAATGAGCCGGGAGCAGCTCGTCATGCGCCTCCTCTTCTCGAAGGCCGAAGTGAACTGGACGCTGCTTCGCCAAAGATTGCTGCCGGATGAAAAGATGAAGGACTTGATCGACGCGGCGGCGGCCCTCTCGGAGAGCCCCCTCTACATCGACGATACGCCGGTGCTGACGCCCTTGGAGCTCAAGGCGAAGGTGCGGCGCATCAAGCGCCAGCACAAGGAGGAAAAGGGCCTCATCGTGGTGGACTACCTCCAGCTCATGCAGGGCCAGGGCGTGCGCAGCCAGGAAAACCGGGTGCAGGAAGTCTCCGAAATCTCTAGGTCGCTCAAGGCGCTTGCCAAGGAAGTGGGCTGGCCAGTCCTCGCCCTCTCGCAGCTAAACCGCTCTTTGGAACACCGGACCGACAAGACCCCGGTGCTGGCCGACCTTCGCGAATCGGGCGCCATCGAGCAGGACGCCGACGTGGTTTCGTTCATCCACCGGGAGTCCTACTACAACAAGAACGACCCCGCCCTCGAAGGCCTCGCGGACCTGATCATCGCCAAGAACCGGAACGGCCCCACGGACAAGATCCCCCTTACCTTCCGCCGCCAGTTCACGCGCTTCGAGGATTATGCGAGTAGAGACGTGCCCGTCGAAGTGGCCGACGAAGGGGGCGTGGGGTGAGCTTTTTTTTCCTTGCCGGAAATGCCTCAGCGATTGTCATTCCGAGGCCGCGAGGTGACGGGTTTGGACGTCCTGGCACAGTGAAGGGCATTCACCCTGGAAGCGCCGCGGCGCGTCATATTTTCTTCAAATTCGGGCCGTCACTTTTGTAACTTATTGAAATTCCTGGGAGTTTTTTCTTGATCTTCTTTTGACGGTCTGGTTACCTATGGCCCTCATGACAGGGGCGGGGGCCCCACTTCACGGCCGGGCGGTGATTTTTCTCACACTCTAGGACGCCGACCCTAGGCCAAGATGCCGACCAGACAGTTAGGAGATTTTCCGGTATGTGGAGCAAGGAAGTCGCTCTCTCAATCATCCCTTTAATCATCCTGAACGCGTTCATCGCGGGATCGCTGCTCCTGTTCGTGATCCTGCGCGCCCTTGGAAAAATCGATGTCACCAAGACCCGGGACGAGAAGTTCCGCACCACGGCCGTCCTCGGGGCGACCCTGCGGGATTTCTGGCCCTGGTTTACGGGGCCCGTCGAACGGGCGCTCATCGCGGCCCACGTGACGCCGAATCTCATCAGCTCGATGGGGTTTCTCCTGAGCTGCGTGGCGGCGGGCTTCTATTACCTGGGGCACGTCGGGACGGCCGGGTACATCATCATCCTCGGCGCCACCTGCGATACCTTCGACGGCCGGGTGGCCCGGGCCACCGGCCAGCAGACCAAATCGGGCGCCTTCTACGACGCGGTCCTGGACCGGGTGGGCGAAGCCGCCGTGTTCATGGGGATCGCCGCCTACTTCGAAGGCTCCTTCGTGATGTACATCCCGATCGCGGCGCTGCTCGGCTCCCTCATGGTGAGTTACGTAAAAGCCCGCGCCGAGGCCATGGGCGTCACCTGCAAGGAAGGCCTCATGCAGCGCCCCGAGCGCCTCTTCCTCCTCTGCATCACTTCCCTCTTCGATCCCCTGGTAAAGGCCGTGGGGGTCGAGTTCGGGTTCGCCGACGTCCACTACCTGCTCATCGCGGCCGTGGCCGTCATCGCGGCGCTGAGCTGGTACACCTTCTTCCAGCGGCTCTACCAGGGATTCAACGCCGTCTACGACGCCTTCGACAAGGAGAAGGCCGAGGAAGACGCCGCCGCCCTGACGGGCGAGCCCGCCGTCGCCCAAAGCGAGAAGAAGCGCTAGCCGTCCCGGTTCCCGAAAACAGAGCGGCCCTCCACCTGGAGGGCCGTTTTATTTCCAGCGACTGCCCGGGAAACCCTTACCAGAACAGGGCCCCCGCGTAACCCACCACCCGGCTCTTGTCGCCAAACGCCTCGGCGCTCGTCGCATAGGCCACGAGTTCCGAGTGCTTCGCTCCCAATTCCTTCGCCGCGCGCATGACGATGGCCGTCGGGATGTAGCCGCACATGCTGATGTCGTTCTGCTCTACCGTCTCGTAGAGCCCTTCGGGCGAGAAGGCTTCGATCTCCTTCAAGGCGATCTTGTCGATAGCCCGGTTCTCCCGGTCGGGGAGGTAGTGGTTCATGTCGGAGGAGGAGATGAGGAGAACCGGCTCCCGCGAGGCTTTTACGAAGTCCGCCAGTTCCCTCGCGAGCGCCTCGCATTCGGCCGGGGAGAGATGCCCGAGGACGATGGGGACGATCCGGAGGTCTTTCCGGATGGCCTGGAGAAAGGGGAGCTGGACTTCGAGGCAGTGTTCCCGGCGGTGGGCCCGCTCGTCGGGTTCGAGGATTCTAGTCTTGGAGAGGAGCGCGGCGGCGGCTTCCTCGTCGATGGGGACGCTCCCGAGCGGCGTCCGCCAGGAACCCTTGTTCCAGAGGGAGGCCCGGGCGCCCATCCCCGTGTGGTTGGGCCCCAGGAGAATGCAGAGGGAAGGCGGGTCGATCTTGCCGTAGACCTTGGCCGCCACTTTCCCTGAATACACGAAGCCCGCATGAGGTACCAGGACCGCTTTTACCGGGAGCTTCTTTCCCGGCTTTTCCCCTTCCCGGAAGCTGGCGAGCATTCCGAGAAGTTCTTGGGGATCGCCGGGGTAGAAGGCTCCCGCTACCGCGGGCGCCCGGTCACTCATGCGGGCTCGTCAAGGAAAACCTAGCGCTTCTTACGGCGCTTCTTGGCCTTTTTCTTCTTGGCCTTCTTGGTCTTCCTCTTCGCCGCGCGCTTCTTCGCGCGGCCGCGTCCAGATGTACGACGCTTGCGAGCTGCCATGAACGATACTCCTTTCGGACAAAGAAATATTTTCCAAAATTATACCGAAGCGCACGCGCTTTGCAACAACTTTTTTCGATTTGCTCGATTTTACCGGCACCGGGTACGATCGGGGAGACGGCTGGAATTTTCGGCGGCGGAGCGGAAGAGTTGGCCGAATCTCGCGCGTACGGGAAGAACTCGTGACAAAAGAATCCAGGCAAAGCAGCGCGGCGGACGATCTTCTCGCGCCGGTGCTCGAACGGCTGCGCGAGGAGAGCCGCGTCGACGTGCGCGTGGCGCGGGAGGATTTCTCCCGCCAGATCGAGGAACTCCAGCGGCGCCAGCGCACGGCCTTCGCGATCGCTTTCGCGGTGTTCGCTCTCGCCTGCGCCGGCCTGATCCTCACGGCGTGGCTGTCGCTCGCGGCCTTGTTCGACAAGGCCGAGGACCGCGGCAAGCGCCAGGAAGAGGCGCTCCTGCGGCTCGAACGCCTGGAGGAAGAGGCCCGGGCCCATCTCGAAGCGATGGACGGCCTCGAGCGGCGCCTCAAAGTGGAAATCCTTGACCGCTCCGGCCGGGAGGAACCCGCGCCCGCCAGCGCGGGGGCGCAACAGGAAGCCCCCGCCCCGCCTCCTTCTGAACCTCCGGCGGCCCCTCCTCCCGCTGGAAAGAAGTGACCGCCGGGCGAAGGGCCCGCTCCGTTGTAGACAGATTTGGCCCCTTTGTGGTAAAGGCCGGTAGCCGCCAGCACGAACTTATGTAAGCAGCCTCACGGGATCGTGAGCACCGGCGGTAGAACACCCGGGCGGTTTTAGAAACCGGAGCAGACAATGGACGAAAAGAAAAAGCGTCTCTTCCTCTTGGTCGGCGGCGTCGGCGCCCTCCTCATCCTGGGCCTCGTGCTCATGCTCGTCGTGGGCGGAGAAGAAGAAGCGCCGCCCCAACCCGAGGCACCGCCTCCCGTAGCCGAGGCGCCGCCCGAAGGAGAAGCCGCGCCCGCCGCCGCCGCTCCGGCCCGGGTGAAAGATCTTACGACCGACAAGCGCACCACCCTCCAGGCGATCGCCGCCCGCAAGGACGTCTACGGCGATGCCTCCAAGTGGTGGGCCCTCTTCAAGGCGAACCCGAGCGCCGTCCGCTACCTCTTCCAGAACTCCACCGGCACCTGGGTCGCCCTCGTCCCCCAGGGCACGAAGATCGTGGTTCCCGAACCCGCGCCCGTCCTCCCCGACGAACAGGCCCGCCTCCGGCAGGGCTTTGGCGCCTACTCGGTCCAGTTCGGCTCCTACACCGAACGGGCCAACACCCAGAGCCTCCTCGACCTTCTCAAAAAGGCCGAACCGGCCGTGGACTTCTACGAGTCCCAGATGGTCGTCGACGGCGTCCAGTACTACCGGGCCCGGGCGGGGGTTTTCTCCCGCTGGGAAGATGCCGAAAAGTTCGGCCAGGCCACGGACATGAAGCACGGCGAAGTATCCGACTACTACACCGTGGCCATCCCCGAGCGGGAGCAAAAGGCCCGCAACGCGGAACTCGAAAAGATTTACGGGCAATAAGCGGCTTGAGGCGAATTTTTAGGGGCGCCCCACAAGGGCGCCCTTTTTGTTTGTTTGAAATGGCTTTGCGCCCGTCAACGGACGGCGTGAAGGACTCGGCCCCACTGGATCACGGAGCGCCTCCATCGGCGGGAAGAGGGCCGGCGGGCGACACCCGCGCCGGGGGCGGCCGCACGTGCACGAACGGCACTCGCTCCGCCTGATGGCAGGCGTTGCAGGTGGCGGTGAGCGTACGGAAGCGCTCGGCGAAGAGCGCCGCGTCCTTGGCCGCGATGGCTTCTTCCATGCCCGCCAGCGGGCCTTCGATCATTTTCGCGGAAGCAGCCCGTTTGGGCCGGCGTTCGAGGCCGTTAGCAATCGCCGTCCGAATCTTCCCGAGCTGGTAATTCGCATAACCCCAGTTGCGGTCCTCTCCGGCCCAGTAAAGCTCCCCGTACCGGTAACCCGTTTCGGCCATGGCGACGTCGAAACCGCGAAAATGCTTGGCGATGAGATCGAACCGGGCATCGCCGGAACCGGCCGAGAGCAGCCAGGAGTTACCTTCTGAAACGGCGACCGCGCCGTCTTTCTCCGGCCTCTCGGGGCCGGAAGACCCCGAAGGCCCCTGGCAGCCCGTCAAAGCAATCAACGAGAGAAACATTCCTCCAATGCGCTTCATTGCCGTCCCTCCCTTGCATCGAGCGGCCCGGCCCACCCCTCGCGGCCGAGCAGCGCTTTCACGCGTACCTGGATCTCGTCACGGATTTTCCGGACCTCTTCGATGGACCCGCCCTTGGGATCGGGAAGCTGCCAGGCCCCGGAACGCTCCCCAGGCGGCAAGGCCGCCCGCGAACTGGGCCAGCAAAAACCCCGGAGCGTCCAGCGGGCGGATTCCAGAAAAGGTGTCCGTCATCGAACGCGCCAACGTCACGGCGGGATTGGCGAAGGACGTGGAGGCAGTAAACCAGTAAGCGCTGGTGATATAGGCGCCCACGGCAAAAGGGACCGACTTCGGCCTGAAACGGGCGCACCAAAGGATTGTCGTGACGAGGCCAAAGGTGGCCACGAACTCGCTGAACGCTTGGGCGAATCCCGCCCGCTCGTGGGTTGAAGCGGCGAAGAGAGGCTCTCCGAACATTGCGTGCGCCGCCGCGACGCCTCCGAAAGCCCCGAGCACTTGGGCCGCGGCATAGAGCCCGGCGTCTTTCCAAGGCCCCGCTCCGGAGAGGCTTTCGATCCAGCTGACGACCGGATTGAAATGGGCGCCGGAAAATTCACCGAATACCAGGATGAGAACCACGAGCGCGGCGCCCGTCGCCAAAGTATTGGCGAGCAAGGCGATGGCGATATTTCCACCTGCAAGGCGCTCCCCCATGATCCCCGAACCCACGACGGCGGCAAGGAGCAGGGCCGTCCCCAAGGCTTCGGCCACGGCACGCCTGCCAAGGCCGGCCTTTGCAAGCTCCGGCGAATTCACCGGCAAGTCTCCGGACCCCGGACCTTGAGCAGTTGTTCGACGTCCCGGCGGATCACGTTTCGTTTGGCGAATCCCCGGACCAAATCCCGAAGCTGGCGCTCGCAATCGGCGTCTTCCTGTTCGAGCAGCCGGTAGTAGACCCAATGGCCCTCCCGGCGGTGATCCACGATTCCAGCTGCCCGCAAAATGGCCAACTGGCGGGAGGCGTTGGGCTGCGAAAGCCCGAGGGCCTCTTGCAGGTGGCACACGCAAAGCTCGCCGTGGGAGAGAAGCGCGACGATGCGAAGCCGCGTCTCATCCCCCAAGGCTTTGAAGAGATGGGACATCTTCCGGACGTCCATGGCGGCGGCGGCATTCATACAAACATACTAATATTTGAATATTAAGATGCAATGAGCGGCCGCCGGGCGTTCGAGCGGCAAACGGCCTACACCTTCTCAGTCGGCTCGAAGAGGCGCTCGTACTCTCCCATGGCGAAGCGGTCGGTCATCCCCGCCACGTAATCGCAGACGGCCCGGGTAAGGCCCTGCTCTTCGCTCCGCCGCAGGTAGGCGGCCGGCAGGAGCTTGGGATTTTCCAGGTAGACCGGGAAAAGGGATTCGAGAATCCTGCGGCACTTGATGAGCATGCGCTCGACGCGGGGGTGCTGGTAAAAA
>JBFLVN010000118.1:0-11404 GCA_040758475.1 Bdellovibrionota bacterium | reverse complement strand
GGGCGCGCTTTCGCGCGCCCCTCGAATAAAAACCGAACAGAGACTTAAGAACGGGCCTGACGGCGCCGCCGCTCGATCCCGAAGGCCACCGCCACGGCGGCCAGGAGGATGAAGATCGACCCCGTCCCCTGGGACCCGCGGCCGAGTTCGCAGCCGCTGCTTCCGCCCAGGACCTGATACGGGAGGAGCCCGCTCATCCGGATCGGTTCGCAAACGCCCGCGACTTCCGCCGGGGCGCCGCCGGTGTAGACACCGACGGAGCCGTAGCAGTCATCCGAGTCGGTAACGCCCGAGGTCATATTCCCGCCGATGGACGCGCCCTGGAGCCGGATCATGCCGACGCGGCCCAGGTGGGGGAGATCCCAGAACCCCTCGTCGTTCCCCCAAGCGAAGTCGGGGTCCTTGTAGTTCGAAACGCCGCCGCCACCGGCCGTGGCGTCGTTCCCCGTGACGGAAGAACCCACGATGTCCACAAGGCCGCTCCAGGCGCTCACGCCGCCGCCCAATTCGACCGCCGAGTTGTCGCGCACACTCGTGCCGACCAGGGCGATCTGGTTCATCTCGGTCCAGGGGGCGCCCTGAACGTGGATGCCGCCGCCGTGGAAGTCGCTCGTGTTCCCCGTGATCGTCGAATTAATGACCTGGAACAACTTGGACTTGCCCTGGACCGCGATGCCGCCGCCGCCGCCGAGTTCGTAATTTTCATAGTTGCGGCCGTGGGCCGTGTTGCCCGAAATGGTCACGCCCTCCAGGACGACGTCACCCGCCGTCACCACGATACCGCCGCCGTCCGTATCGGATTCGTTGTCTTCGATCCGCGTATTCCGGACGAGAACCATGCTCGAAGTACCGTTGATGCCGATGCCGGCGCCGCCCTTGTCGTCTTCAGCCTGCGTGTCGCTGAGCAGGG
Source organism: Bdellovibrionota bacterium (assembly GCA_040758475.1). Classification (GTDB taxonomy): domain Bacteria; phylum JAGRBM01; class JAGRBM01; order JAGRBM01; family JAGRBM01; genus JBFLVN01. Next base: position 10,494 of record JBFLVN010000118.1, on the reverse strand, counting down.
TGTTATTCGAGATTGTCGAGTTCTCGATGACAACGTTGTGGCTCGTGCCGTTCACACAGATGCCCGCGCCTTCGTATTCGTAATCGCTGGCTCCCTGCACGTCGAGCGTATTGCCATCCACGGTCACGTTGGTGAGCTTCACGTCCTTGGCGAAGCCCGAGATCGAGATGCCGCCGCCGCAATTGTCGTTGCTGCCGCTAAAGATGCGCTGGTTGCCGCTCACCGTTACGTTGCGAAGGGTCACTTTTCCGCCTTCGCCCGCGATGGAGATACCGGCCGCCTCGCACTGGCTGGTCGTATCGACCGTGTTGTCGCTGACGGTCACGTTCGTAAGCTCCGCCGTACCGTTGATGATGATCTGACCGCCGCTCTCGTCGTCGTTGCTGCTGCCGCATTCGGGGGTGTTCTGGTCCACCACCACGTCGTTGAGGATCAGGTGGTTCTTGGCGGTCGAATGAATGGGTGCCGAATCATCGGCGCCGGTGATGGTGAGGCCCTTGATGGAAACCGTAGCCCCGCCCTCTCCGCTGCAATCATCACCGTCGGGGCTCGATTCCAGCATAAAGAGATGGTTGCCGTCCGTCCCATCCACGTCGATGGTGAGGTTCGCGCTCCCCGGGCCGTTGATGGTGAGGGAGTCGGGGACGCAATCGAATTCCCCGTTCGTGAGCGTGATCGTAGCCGGGGTCGTCAGGCTGAAATTGATGATGTCGGCCGTGGGGCCGGCGTTGGCCACTTCGATGGCGGCCCGCAGGGTGCATGTCGCACCGCAGTGGCTGTAATCGACCTGCACGTCGTCCGCGTTGCCCGTGGCCGCATCGAAGGTCACCGAAATGGCGCCCGTCTGGTAGTTCACCGTGCCCGTGTGGGTGTCGTAATCGACGATCACGTCGGTACCGTTACCGACGGCGCCCGGGAACTCGACGGCGATGGCGCCCGTCGTGTAGTCCACCGTTCCGGAATACCGGGTGTAGTCCGCTCGGACCGGGTTCCCGTTTTCGGGATAGACGGAAAATGTTCCCAGGTCGACGATTACCAACCCCGTCGCGTAGTTGATCGTCCCGATGACGTGATGGCCCGTGGGATCTTCATCCTCGCCGCTAACGTCGATGACGACAATGTTTCCCAAGCCATCGTCTTGGTAGAATTCGCTCGTGTTGTAATTGCAACAATTGACGAAATGGAAATCGAAGGAACCGGGAACCACGGGGGGGTTATCCAGCACGGCCGAGAAGCTCGTTTCTACCCCGTTGAAGGTGTGCATGGTTTCTTCGTTGAAGACGGCGCCCGTCGTAGCGATCAGGTATCCGTCTTCGTTGTCGTTGAAGGTCGTCGTCCCATCGGTGACGGACACCGAATCGGGCTCGATGGGGGTGTTGGCGAGGGTACCCGAAAATTCCGTTTCGGTGCCGTCGCCCGTGCCGATGATCTCGTCCTGGATGTTCCGGAGAATCTGGCCGTTCGCGTTGTCGTTCAGGCTCTCGGTCTGGTCGTCCACGTTCACCGTGCCGGGCTGGATGGCGCCGTTGTCCAGGGTGCCCGTGAAGGTGGTCTGGGTGCCGTTGCCGGTGCCCAGGACTTCGTCCGTCACGCTCTCGACGCCGTCATCCCCGTCGTCGTCCACGAGGATCGTGGCCGCTTGCACGGAGACCGCCAGGGCCAGCGTGAGCGCTGCGGCGAGAAGGCCGAAATTCTTGGTACGCATGATGCGCATTCCTCTCCGCCGGTATTGGATCAAGAAGAGAACCGCCACCGCCCCGAAGAGGGCGAGCAGGGAACCCGCACCCTGGGAAGAGCGGCCGAGTTCGCAACCGCCCCCACCGCCCGCGAAGCCGTAGGGGAGAACACCGCTCATGGCGATGCGCTGGCAGAGTTCCGTCTGGCCGGGGCCACCGCCGCCGTAAATGCTCAGGGAGCCGTAGCACTGGGCCGTCCCATCGGGCGCACTCGAACCCACGGTGTTTCCGCCCACGCCGCCGCCCTGGATGCGGATCTGGCCGACGCGGCCCAAATGAGTCAGGTTCCAGAAAGCAACTTCGATGTCATTGCAGCAATCGTCGTCCATGTCCTTGAAATTGGCGACACCGCCACCGCCGCTGTTGGCATGGTTGCCGCTTACCGACCCGCCCACGAGTTCGGCGAGGCCGCTCCAGGCGTTGATGCCACCGCCGTAACCGCCAGCCTCGTTGTTCGTCACGCTGCTGCCGAGGAGGGTGATCTGGTTCATCTCGGTCCAGGGGGCGCCCTGGATGTGGATGCCGCCGCCGTGGTAGTCGCTCGAATTACCGCTCACGGTGGAACTGATGAGCTCAACTGTCTTGGACTTTCCTTGAAGGGCGATGCCGCCGCCGCCCCCCATTTCGGGAAGGTAATCTTCGCTGCCGTCTGTGTCACGGCGCCCCGCGGCGTGATTATCGGTGATGGAGACGTTCTCAAAGGCGACGCGGCCCGCCGTTATCACGACGCCGCCGCCATCCGTCTCGGAGCTATTGCCTTCGATTCGGGTATTGCGAATCAGAACGTTGCTCGAAGTACCATTGATGCCGATGCCGCCGCCCCCCTTGTCATCTTCTTGGCGGATATCGCTGAGGAGCCGGTTGTTGGAAATAACCGAATTTTCAATGACGACGTTGTGGCTCGTCCCGTTGATGCAGATACCGGCCCCTTCGTGCTCCTGGCTGCTATTGGAGGCTCCGCGGACGTTCAAGGTATTTCCGTCCACGGTGACGCGGTTGAGGGAGACGTCCTTGGCAAAGCCTCCGATGTAGATGCCGCCGCCACAGACGTCTTGGCTGCCGTCGAAGCGCCGGGTGTTGTTGGTGACCACGACGCGGTCGAGGGTTACCTCCCCGCTTTCCCCGGCGATGTAGATGCCCGCGCCGTCACACTGACTGTTATCCGGCGAGAGATTGTCGCTCACGGTGACGTCGGTGAGAGTGGCGCTTCCGTTGATGACGAGGGCGCCGCCGTCTTCGTCATTACAGTCCCTCCGATTTCCGGTGATCACCACGTCGTCGAGGACGAGGTTCGTCTTGGCTGCCGCATAAACCGCTGCATAGCTGGAAGTACCCGAGATCGTCATTCCCGTCATGGTGACGGTCGTGCCGCCGGCACCCGGGCACTCCGATGCATTGATATCGGTTTCGGAATCGATCCGGAAGAGGTAATCGCCGTCGGCGCCCGCCGCGTTAACCATCAAATTTCCGCTACCCGGACCGGTAATGGTCAGGTTGTCCGGAATGCAGTCGAATTCGCCGTTTCCAGCCGCAATGACGGAAGGATTCGGAAGGCTGAACGTAATTGTATCGTCACCAGCCTTGGCGGCGGCGATTTCGATGGCGGCGCGCAGGGTGCAGCTCTCGCCGCAGTGCTCGTAATCGACTTCCACGTCATCGCCGTTTCCGGTATTGGCGTCGAAGGTGACGGTGACGGCGCCCGTGTCGTAATTCACCGTGCCGGTCACGTGGTTGTAGTCGGCCAGGATGTCCTGCAGGTTGGCGGGGGCCGCGGCGAAGGTCACCGAGAAGGCGCCCGTCGTGTAATCCACCGTTCCGGCCGAGCGAGTGTAATCCACAAGCGCCGACGTGCCGCTCGGGAAATCGGAGTAGTCTCCAATATCCAGAGTGACGGCGCCGGTGGTGTAATTAACCGTACCGAAAACCTGGTCCTGAAGGTCCTGGCAGCAACTGTAGTAGCTCACCTTGACGATGTTTCCCTCGCCATCGTCGTAGAACCAATCGCCGTTGCCATAGGCCGGGTCAATCCGAATCGTTCCGGGCACGACGGGAGGGTTGTTCAGCGTTTCGGAGAAGCTCGTCTCCGAGCCGCTCCAGGCGTGGAGGGTTTCATTGTTTACCGCGGCCCCAAGGAAGTAGCCGTCCTCGTTGTCGCTCAGGGTGGCGGAAGTATCCGTGATGGAGACGGAGCCGGCTTCGATGGGCGTATTCGAGATCGTGCCCGTGAAGGTGGTCAACGCGCCGTTGCCCGTGCCCACGTCCTCGTCGTTGTTGAAACGGAGGAGCTGGCCGACTTCGTTGTCATTCAGGGTCTCGCTTTGGTCGTCCACGCTGACCGTGCCGGGACGGACGGGGAAATTATCCAGCGTACCCGTGAAGGTGGCGGTCGAGCCGTTGCCCGTGCCGAGGACTTCGTTCGAGACGCTCTCGGTCCCGTCGTCGTCCGCGCTGTTGACGGTAAATGTCGCCGCATGAGCCGGTGAAAGGGCCAAGAGCGCCGCCAATGCACCCAGCGTCAAAAATGAAGCGAATTTAACCTTGGAAATCATAGTTGTTCCCTCCGTCTCTCGGGGTGAATTCCCGTAGACATTTTTCAGAAGCTTGTTGGAACTTCCCCCAAACACTTCCAGGTCTTGCGAACGTCCCTGATGGGCTTCCCTGGAATGGGCGTATTCTGCCCAACAGGCGGCTGGAGATCAATGAAAAAAATCACAATGCGTTCTCTGGTGTTGCCTATTGAAGCGTGCGATTTGAGGTCATCCGAACTTCTTATGCCGGAAATGAGTCCCAAATCGTTCTCTGCCGTTCTCCGATATAATCGCCCGTCTACGATGGTTCCGCCATTTTTATGCGAGACAGCCGGAGCATTCGTTCTCTTTCGTTCTCAGGCGAACTCGAAAGAGAGCCGGATTACTACCTTTAGGGTGTACGATTTTCGCGGTTTTTAAGGAGGCAGCTACCGCTAGAAAAGACGCCCGCGCAGGTAGAGCACGAAGAGGGAGGCGACCATGGCGGGGATGGTGAGGGCGAGGCCCACGGCGACGAAGCGGCGCAGGGAAATCTCGACGCCCATCCGGCGGCAGGCCCCGATCCAGAGGAGGCCCGCCAGGGAGCCCACGGGAAGGAGGCGCGGCCCCAGGTCGCCGCCGATGAGGCCGGCCAGGATTTCCTTGCGGCCCGCGCCGGGCGTGATTTCCAAGGCCATCAGATTGATGAGGGACATGGGGTGGTTGTTTAGAACGGCCGACCCCAGGGCGGCCGTGGCGCCCACGGTCCAGATCCCGGCGCCCGTGTAGATTTCCGCGAGGCGGGCGGTGAGGCCCGCGTTCCGAAGACCGATGGCGATGACGTAGATGCCGAGCAAGAAGGCGAAAATGTCCCAGGCGACGGTCCGCAGGAAGAGTTCCCGGAAATCCACTCCCCCGTGCTGGCGGGCGAGGACGAGGGAAACCCCCGCCGCCGCCGCCGCCACCGCGACGATCCAAATGGAAGGGCCATCCACGAAGGCCACGGCGGCGTAGGCGCCGATGGTACCGAAGAGCAGCCCCACCATGGCACGCTGGGGCCCGCTCAAAGGCTCAAAGCTCTGGAAGGGCGGGGAAGGGGCCCTCCCCACCAACGCGAGGTCCCTGGAAAAGAGCAGATAGAGGATAGGGTAAGTCACGGCCCACCCGGCCAGGGTGACGGGCACCATCCAGCTGGCGTACTGGTTGAAATTGAGATGGGCGTACTGGGCCACGATCATGTTCATGGGATTGGAGATGACGAAGGGGGCCACGCCCACGGCCGCGAACACGGCGAAAGCAAACGGGGCGAGCAGCTTCGCGTGCCCCGGATAGCGCTTGCGGACAAGAGAAAGGACGAGCGGCGTCAGGAGGATCACCATGGCGTCGTTGTTGAGAAGGGAAGAAGTGATGGCGCTCAGGAAGAAAACCTGGCCGAAGAGCCGGGAAGGGCGCACGTCCGGCTGGGAGAAAATCCGTTCGGAGATCCGTTCGAGCACCCCCAGGTGCTCCGCGGCGGCGGCCGTGATCATGGTGCAGATGATGGTGATGAAGGGCCGCCAATGGAGATGGAGCGAAGCCAGGATGTCCGGCGCCTCGACGACCCCGAAGAGGAGGAGTGCCAGGACCCCCGCGCCCGCCGCCGTCGCGGGGCCGATGCGCCAACTGGCTCCCAGCCGGGGACGGGCGACCGCGGCCCCTACCGTGAGGGCCAGTGTCGAATATGCGACCACTTCGTTCATTGAATAAGAATTGTCCCAGTCGAGTATAGCAAATCGCCGGGCCGCCGGCCTTTTGATTCCAGCGCCCGGCGGCGACCCCTGAAGTTCCGCCGCCCATGCGTAACACGGTTGAAGGAAAATTCTAAGCGCCAAAGAGCCGGGACCCGCCTATAGAGAACGCCAGAGAACGCTTTTTCCGCTGTTTCCCGCTCGTTCTCTGAAAATCGCATCAATTTCGCCGGTGGCGTTGACCCGGTCCCCTTGGGGGGATTAAGAACCCCGGCCACTGGAGGGATAGGAAAGCGGCGCGAAGCAGGCCCTTCCCGGGTTTTATCTCGCGCCGTGGTTTGGCAGGGGAAAGCGGCCGGCGGCTTTTCAGCCTTTTGGCCGTTCTCTGAAAAACTCTTCCGAAACTCCAAATTTTCTCAAAGAGTGCCGCGGCACGAGCCGCAGGGGGTGGATTTTCATGAATCGCAAGGACTCGGGACAACGAATCGGCAACTTCGCGGCGGGCCTCGTGCTCTCGCTCCTCGTCATGGGCGGGCTCATGACCGCCCTCGTATACGCGGGCGGGCTGTGGAACTTCCTGGCCAACACGCGGCTCCTGGACTTGCTCGTCAAGGCGGGCGTGATCCAGTGGCACGACCGGACGCAAGGAATCACCTTTATTCCGGACGCCAAGTACTACCTCCTCTCCCAGGACCCGGTCCGGTGGGACATCATCTTCCTGGTCGTCGTTTTCTACTTCTTCGTCTTCTCCTTCAAGGCCCTCCAGTTCAACGCCATCGCCCGCATGCTGGGGCTCAAGACGAACCTGGGCCAGAACCTGCGCGCCTACTGCTACGGCCTCTCCTGGAACAAGACCGCTCCCTTCGGCTTCGGTGATACGGCGGCGGCCTTGGCTCTGGCGGACGAGGGTGTCCCCCTGGCCCGCGCCAAAACGGCCGTTTTCATCGCCAAGCTTTTCGAACTCCTCGAAATCGCGGTGTTCGCGTTCGTGGGACTCGTGGTGCTCGGCTGGAGCACCTGGCTCGCCCAGATGTTCTGGGCCATCGTCATCGCGCTCGTCGCTTACGCCCTCGTCCGCCGGTCCCACGGCGCCGATTCGGAAGACTGGAGCCTGACGGCGTGGTGGAAGAGCGCCAAGCAGGGCGCCCGCCTCGTGCTGGATCATCCGATGGGGGCCCTCTGGCTCACGTTCCTCTCCCTCTTTGCTTTCTTCCTCCAGGATGAATCGGCCTATTTCACGGCCATGGGCTTTAGCGGCGAGAACGTTTTCCTCCTCGTCGATTTCTCCGTCGTCCTCATGGCCGTCGTGGCCTACCACATCGCCCGCCTCGTGCGGTTTACGCCGGGCGGCATCGGCCAGGGCGAATGGGCCTTCGCCGCGGCCCTCTGGGTGGGCGGCGTCGGATTCCCCGAGTGCATGACCATCGCCATCCTCCATTGGGGCGTGCGTCTCTTCTCGGTCGGCAACTTCCACTTCCTCGTAACGAACGGCTGGGAAGGTTCGGTCAAGACGACCCTGGCCGAGATCATCGCGGCCTTCCGCCGGGGCCCGAAGGATTCCGAACCGGCCGACAAGGACACGAGCCTCGTCGAAGCCGACGCGCCGGGCGGCCTTCCGGAAACGACCCTTCCCCGGGCTCCGAGCGCCCTTATCATCTGGCGCCGGCTGGCCGTGGTCGGACTCGTTTTCCTCGGTATTTTCTTCCTCGACCAACTCTCGCTCCTTCTCTTCCATTACTGGTTCCTCGAAGGGCTCAAGCTCTCTTCCGTCTTCTCGACCAACTTCGCCATGGGTTCGAAGCTCTTCCTCCTGGGGCTCGTCACCATGACGGCGGGCGTCGCCCTTCCGGCGTTCATCTACAAGGTGAACAAAGATCAGCGCCGCCTGATCGTGATCGTGGCGGTGATCGCCGGTTCCCTCGGCGGTTATTTCCTTTCTCTCGAATACCTCGACTTCCTGCTCTTCGGCGGCAAGGCCTTCGGCGAGGCGGACCCCGTCTACGGCAAGGACATCGGTTTCTACGTCTACGAGCTTTCCAACTGGTGGACCCTCTGGAAAGCCGCCGCCTGGGGCACGACCCTCGGCCTTCTTTCGGCCATCGCGTGCTCGTATCTCGAATGGGTCAACGAAGGGCGCCCAGCAGTTTCATCGAACATGGGCGTAAGCCAGTTCTGGGGGACGCTGGGCCGGATTTTCGACAAGCGAAGCTACCCGGCCATCGTGTTCTTCGGCCTCGCCATGGCCTGGGGTGAGTGGCTCAGCCGCTACAACCTCATTTTGAAGTTCAACGAGAAACACGCGGTCAAGTACGGCGGCACGTACATCGACGTGGAAGGGCTCTTCTCCAACCGCGTCTACGTCTACGTGACGACGCTCGTCATCCTCGGCATTACCGGGGCCCTGATCGGCTATTTCAAGACGCTCAACTCCGCGGCCGGCGGCAACGCTTCCGGCGAATGGCGGATGCAGCTGCACAAGTTCCGCAACGTGATCTTCGCGCTTGCGCTCCTCGATTTCGGATTCAAGGGCCTCGTAGCCGTCCGGGAATGGGTCGGCGTCAAGCCCAACGAGCCGGTCATCCAGCTGCCCTACATCGGCCGACACGTCGATGCGACGCGCAAGGCCTATGACCTGGACAAGGTCGAAGAGGTCGAATTCATCCCCGCCGGTCCGGGCGACCCTGTTCCGAGCGCCGACGATCTCCTCAAGCACCCGACGCTCAAGAACGCGCCCCTGTGGCCCGGTTTCTCGGCGTATCTCGAAGCCCAGCTCGATCCGCAGCACTCCCTGCGGATTCTCCAGACCAAGGGCGACAAGATGATCTACGGCCCCACGATGGAGATCTTCTACCAGCAGCAGAAGCTCCGGGCCTACTACAACTTCCTGGGCATCGACCAGGTCCGCTACAACATCGGCGGCGAGAAGAAGATGTTCGTGAGCGCCATCCGCGAGGTTCCCCTCGTCGAGCCCCAGCCCTGGCTGGCCTGGTGGGGACAGCAGTACATGCTCTTTACCCACGGCCACGGCCTCGTCATGGCCGAAGCCTCCAAGACCACCCCGGAAGGGGAGCCGGTCTACGTCTCCTCGGCCATCCCGGTGCAAACCACGATCCCCGAACTCAAGGTGGACAACCCCCGCGTCTATTACGGCGAGGGATCGGGGACCATGGCTTATTCAAACATCAAGGACGTCCAGGAACTCGACTACCCGACGGCCCAGGACCGGGCCACGCTTGAACTCCCGCAGGAACAGGGAACGGGCATCCACCTGGATTCGCTCATCAAGCGCCTGGCCTTCGGGTGGCGCAGCGGCCAGTTCTTCGAGGTGGTCTTCAGCGACCTGATCACGGATGATTCCCGCGTCCACTACTTCCGCTCGCCCCTCGATCGCCTGGATCGCGTCGCGCCGTTCCTCTATTACGACGCGAGCGCTTACGCCGTGGCGGCCGATGGGAAGATCGTCTGGATGGTGAACGCCCTCTCGACCAGCAACATGTATCCCTACAGCATGATGGGGGACCTGGGTGACAAGTCGGACGAGCGTTCGCGCTATCCGCGGCCGCACCGGTGGGTCAATTACGTGGAGGATTCGGTCAAGGTGACGGTCGACGCTTTCAGCGGCGAGGTGAAGTTCTACAAGCTCAGCGACGATCCGGTCATCCACACGTGGTCGCTGATCTATCCGGAGCTCTTCGTGGACGCGAAGGAGATGCCGGCGAGCGTCAAGGCGCAGGTCACCTACCCGCTCCAGTACTTCCACCTTCAATTCGACGATCACTACATCTACTACCACATGAAGGACCCCATGTACTTCTTCAACATGGAAGACATGTTCGACGACGCCGACGAGGTGCTCGGGGCCATCATGGACAGCGGCCACGCCATCCGGTTCTCGACGGAGCCCCAGAGCATCCTGCTCGAAACGGGCGGGCCCATCCCGGAGGCGAAAGACAAGCTCCAGTACGCGCTCCTCATGCCCTTCACCTCGGAGAAGGCGCTCGGCTTGCGGGCCCTTCCCATCGCCTACCAGGATTGGAACGATTACGGCCGGCTTGTCTCGCTCATGGTCCCCAAAGGCCACTTCACCTGGGGCCCCGAGCAGGCGGACGCGGCCATCGACCAGAGCCCCGAGATCAGCCGCAATTTCGCCTGGTGGAACCGGCGGGGCTCGGACGTGATCCGCGGCCACACAAGCACGCTCATCGTGGGCAAGGAAGTGATCTACGTGGAGCCCATCTTCATCCGCTCGCAGCAGAACCAGACGACGCAGCTCAAGCGGGTGGCGGTGGTCTTCCGCGGGGTGGCGCGCATCGGGCACACGCTCGACGAAGCGCTTCGCGCCGCGATCGAGGACTACAAGAAGGGCGCCCGCGGGCCGACCTCGGCGGCGGAACCGGAAGCCGAAAGCGCCGGCCATCTTCCCGGCGGGCCGCCAGCCGGCAAGGGGGCGAAAACCCGGGGTTCCTGATACCGCCTCACCGGCGTTGATTGAAAACCAAAGGGGCCGTCCGAAAGGACGGCCTC